>CAZAWQ010000527.1:0-6763 GCA_964488585.1 uncultured Roseivirgaceae bacterium | reverse complement strand
GTTTACTATTATTTGTTGGTTTTATTCTTTCATCTACCTCCCTGGAAGCAGATTGGCCCAAGGAGCAAAGACATTTTTGGGATGTGGTGCAGCCAATCATGGAAGATAACTGCAATCGGGCATGCCACAACGCAGACGACAGGAAAGGCGGACTAAACTTAGACGCATTTTCTTTTATCGTGGCCATCCAAAGGAGGGGCGAGATATTTGTCAAATTGATCGACCATGTTGAAAATGGCACCATGCCTCCTGACAGCAAGCCCCAGCTCAGTAAAATGGAAAAGGACACGCTTCTGTTCTACATTAAAAAATACATCAAAGATGCGCTCGAAAAGCCCGACCCTGGCCTGATCACTTCCCGGCGACTGAGCAATCAGGAATACGAATATGCTATTCAGGATCTGACCGGCGTCATCGTCAATACGGATTCACTGCTTCCCCGTGACCCGGGTGGAGGGGAAGGTTTTGACAACTTCGCCAGGACCTTGTATATAACGCCCCTGCTGATGGAGCGATACTTTGACATTGGCGAGTCGGTGATTGAACAGATGAATGCTCAAAAAGAAAGCTGGAGACAACAGGTTCCGGAAAATTCATTCTCAATATTTCAAAGAATAAAACACTGGTGGTACAGATGGATCTACCATCGCGACCTGGCCTACGAAGCTACCATCCGTAATGCACGGGATGCTATTGGTTCATTCGCCACCCTTGCCTATAGGCGTTACCTGACACCTCAGGAACGTGACAAACTTATCCACTTTTTTGAAGAAGTATACCGGAGTCTACCCGAAAATACATCCCGCTATGACGGAGCAATAAAGGAAGTCTTCAAGGCCGTTCTGGTCTCTCATCATTTCCTGATCCGGCAAGAAGCTGACCCCCCGTTGACGGAGCCCTATCCGATCAGTAGTTTTGAACTGGCCACCCGCCTATCTTCATTCCTATGGTGCAGTATCCCCGATGTTGCACTATTGGAGGCTGCCTATCGGGAAGACTTACGGGATCCCGAATTGTTGAAGCAACAGGTCCGGCGTATGCTGGATGACCCAAAAGCACGACGAATGGCTGAAAGTTTTGTTTCTCAATGGCTGGAGATCGATGATTTGACCCAACCAAACTATGAAAAGGATGAAGACCTTTTCCCTGAATTTGACGCAGAATTGAGAGCGGCCATGCATGGGGAAACTGTAGAGTTTTTTTATTATACCCTGAGTGACAGCCGAAATTTTCTTGAATTGTTGAACGGACGGTATACTTTCCTGAATGAAAGACTAGCTGATCATTATGGTATCGATGGTGTCAGTGGAAACGAAATGCGCAGGGTAGACCTTGAAAAAGCGGAACGAGGTGGCATTCTTGGTATGGCCAGTGTGCTTACAACTACCTCACTACCCAATAGAACCAGTCCTGTATTGCGTGGCAAATGGGTGATGGAGAAAATCTTGGCAACACCACCCAAACCACCACCACCTAATGTGCCCGATCTTGAAGCCACCAGTGAAATACACGATGAGCTTAGTCTGCGTGAAGCATTGGTAATCCATAGAAAGAACCCTTCCTGCTTTGGTTGCCATCAGGACATGGATGACCTGGGTTTCGCGCTGGAAAATTACGATGCCATTGGTAGATGGCGGACTAGCTATAACAATTCACCGAAACCAATTGATGTTACCGGTTCGCTGAAATCAGGCGAATACTTCGAAGGTGCCGCCCAATTGAGGGAAGTCCTGATCTCCAAACAGGAGCAATTTGCCAAGGTCATCAGCAAAAAAATGCTAGGCTTTGCCTTGGGCAGATCTATTGTATTTAAAGACACTAAAACCATAGAGCTACTAGCAAAAACATTGGTGGAAAATCAGTTCGATCCCGTGCCATTTATTGAAGAGCTGGTGCTGTGCTATCCATTTCAGTATAAAAAAACGGATAAAGTAGTGGTGGATCTTGATATAGGGGCATAATGCATTTTAGGTACTAAAGTGTTATATTTCGGTAGGTAAATCCTTTATGAACCAATATAGAGTATGAAATCCTGGCAAATCTCCCGTAGAAGAGCGCTCCGTGGTTTAGGAGCAACAGTAGCACTGCCCTTCCTGCAGGCAATGGTACCTCCAGGAGTTCGGATGGAAAACTATATAGAAAAGAACCGCCCAAAACGGCTGGCTGTCTTTTACTTTCCTAACGGTGTACGCCAGGACCATTGGACACCTAAGCAGATTGGACGTCAATTTGACATGTCACCCACATTGAAACCCCTGGAGGCTTACAAAAAAGACCTTTTAATTCTGGGTGAACTGAAGAATAATTTGGTTGACGTTAATGGGACTGACGGGCACTACACCAAAACGGCTCCATTTCTCACCTGTAAACTAATTGAAAAAACTACTGGCTCAAATATCGATGTGAAAGGCACATCCATGGATCAGATATTGGCCCGGCACATAGGTAAGGAAACACGCTTTGCTTCCCTGGAATACGGTATAGACCCTATAACCAGCGGAGTGGATACCAATGTAGGTTATACCCGTCTTTACGGCTCATCCATCAGTTGGGAGAGCCCTACCCGACCTAAACCGAAAGAGATCAACCCACGTTTCGCCTTTGACCGGCTTTTCCGGGATTTTATTCCAGGTATGACCCCGAAAAAGGTAAACCCTTGGAAGAAAAGTGTGGTGGACCTGGTGCTGGAGGATGCCCAACGCCTCAACCAGCAACTTGGCGCTGCAGACCAGAATAAAATGGCCGAATATCTGGAATCCATACGATCAGTGGAAAAACGACTGGAAACCGGAGATAACCTAAGGGATTTTAAAGCCAATATAACCCCTGATATCTTAAAAGAATTAATTCGGGTGAATGTTCGGGTGAACGACTATATCGAAATGAATTCAGGTATCGACGGTACAGATAAAGTCAGACTTATGATGGATATTAACGCTCTAGCCTTATGGAGCGATGCCACCCGCGTCACCACATTTATGTTTGGAAATTCTGTGAGCAACCGAAGTTTCTCTTTTCTGGATGGAGTGGAAGGCGGTCACCACAGTATCTCCCATCACCGAAGCCATCCGAAACGTATCGAGATGTACGGCAAGATTAACCAATGGCATTCCGAGCAGTTCAGGTACTTCCTGGACCGTGTCAGCTCCATGAAAGAGGGTGACCAATCCTTGTTGGACAATTCCATTGTTTTATTCGGTTCCAGCCTCCGTGATGGTGATATGCACCGGGCATCTAACTTACCCATCGTGTTAGCGGGCGGCGGTGGCGGCCGGATGGATACAGGCCAGAACATAATCTATAAGGAGGACACGCCATTGGCAAACCTGTATCTTACACTTCTGAAGACCATGGAGGTACCAATAGATAGTTTTGCTGATAGTACAGGGATATTGGATGGCATTACCAACGCGTGACCTCAGGTACTAAAATTCTTTTGATAATTTTTTTAGTGGGATCTACTTTCCTGGTCTGCACTTTGCCCTTTCTGCCATTGCCCGAAGAGCCCATTGGATTCTTAGTTTTTCTTGGACGATTTCACCCTTTATTGCTGCACTTTCCCATCGTATTAGTGTTGCTAACCTTGACCGTTGAAGGCTTGAGTATCTACCAAAATAGAACTCAGAGAAAGAATTCTAGATTTTCAAAAGTATCATTTCTGGTAGGCCCACTACTTATTGTGTCGGTTATCAGCGCATTGGTCACAGCAATCGGCGGCTATTTACTGTATCGAAGCGGAGAATATCAGGGTGAACTGGTCCGCCAGCATCTGTGGGGTGGCGTTCTGCTATTGCTGGCCTTAAATGGTGCTACCTTTCTCTACTCGCGGCCCCGGTTTAGCCAAAGAATATGGCACCAGTGGTCATACAGGATTTTGTTATTAATGGCTGGTTCCCTGATCATCATAACCAGTCACCTTGGTGGAACCATCACCCATGGGCAGGACTTCATTACTGAACATATGCCAAACCTGAAGGGGACAAAGCCAGCTCCCGTAGAACAAAAAGATCCCGCTGAGCTGCTAATTTTTCAGGATCTCATACTTCCTGTTATTGAAGATAAATGCCAGAGTTGTCACAATCAGTACAAAACAAAAGGTGGATTGACCTTACTATCCTATGCCAGTATACAAAAGGGTGGGGACAGCGAGAAGCCGCTTTTGGTGGCCAATGTGCCCTCCGAAAGTGAATTATATCACCGGATTACCTTGCCGGAAGACCACGATGACAAGATGCCACCAATGGAAAAAAAGCCACTTAATGAGGATGAGATAGCTTTGATCAATTGGTGGATCAAGGCTGGAGCAGATATTGAAATGCAACTCGGAGCGGAGCCACCCGATTCTATCAGCATATTGATGGAACGATTTCTGCCAAAGTTGTACCAGTCGGAACGCCTGAAAATGCGGCAGGAAAATGAACTGGAAGACCTTGGTAAAGAGCTTGCAAACCTGGGAGAAGAAATTGGTCTGGTCATCGAGTTGGACCCCGAGTACCCGGGCTTTTTTGCGATCTCTATGCAGATCCCGCCTGCCAACATCGATAATCAGAGTATCAGTAAGCTAAAACCTTATGCCAGCCTCTTTTCTAAAGTTTCCCTTGCTGGCGCCGATATTGATGATGACGCCCTGTTTGACATTGGTAGGATGTTGAATCTAAGGGACTTATATCTTCCCAAAACCCTTATCAAAGGCGATGGATTGATCTATTTAAAAGACCTCACCTTACTTGAAAATCTCAACCTGTCCAATTCCCTCCTTTCCAACCAAGGCATCCTCAACCTGATTCATCTTCCGGTAATCAAAACCGTTTATGTTTGGGGCGCTGAAACAGATACACTAGTTTTGCAAACACTGCGAGCACATTTACCGGAAGTAGAAATATTGGAAGAGGAAGGGGCTTATTATTAAAACATACGTATTTTTCATTTTGGTCATCTCGGTATTTACCTGGCTAAATGCCTGTAATCAGCTGTTAGATAAGGAACATAAAGAAAAAGCCCTTAATCAAAATTTGCTGCAAAAAAAACGAAAGAATTTATTCCAAAACATTGGCCTGGAACAAGTTTACATTTCTGGTTCAGGTAAATGGTGACCGATTGGAAATCAAACCAAGCGGATTGGAAATCAACAATCAAGAGGAAATTCATGAAATTTACGGATTGATATCCGGTGCAGAGATTGGAGACCTGAATAACGATAATTATCCTGAAATACTGGTTTATATTACTACTGTTGGTAGTGGCAGCTATGGTTCGATTATTGGCTACTCGGTAAACAATGGAAAGTCTATGAGCCGAATTTACTTACCAGACCTAAGTGGAAATCTGGAAATTTCAAAAGGATACATGGGTCATGATAAATTTGCCATAGTTGAAAATAGTTTTGTCCAGCGTTTCCCCATTTATAATCCTGAAGATACTAATGCCCAGCCAACAGGCGGTACCAGACAGATTCAATACAAACTGGTGGACGGTGAAGCGTCAAGGATATTTGAGGTAGACAAGGTTGTTGAGTACTAGGCAAGTAATTTGCTGAACAACATCGAACTCTTATTCGATGTTCGATGTTGGAAATTTCTTAGTCCTGAAGATCAAACTGCACTTTAAATACAGCTCCTTCGCCTGGTTCGCTTTCACACCAAACACTGCCTTGCATGGCCTCTACGTATTTTTTCACTATTGACAACCCCAATCCAGTTGACTGTTCACCTGCGGTGGGCCGGGCACTTAACTTCTGATACTTTTGAAACAGCAGCTGTTTATCTTCTTGGGTCAAACCTGGTCCCTGGTCCTGAATCGCAGTAATGATATGTCCATTTTGTTTATGAAAACACACACATATTTCACGTTGTGGCGGAGAAAATTTGATGGCATTGGATATCAAATTTTCAAAGATTTGAGTTAGGTAGCTGCGGTCCACCTTTGCTATCGGTTTAGGGTGCTCCAAGTTGATGTTAAATTCCAACTTTTTATTCTCCAGAGCTTCTTTGAAATTTTCATGCACTTCATCCAACACTTCAGCCAAGTTGGTTGGTTGCAGGTCCATTTCCAGACTTTTACTTTCAATGGCTTTGATATCCAGAATCCGGCTGACCATTTGGTTCATGCGGCCCATAGCATTTAGAATATGCTCGGTATATTCCCTTTGCTCTTCGGTCAATTGCTGGTCCGATTTGAGAATACCTCCTATTGTCAAGGCGCTGGTTAACGGATTGCGCAAATCGTGGGCAACTATCCCGATCAAATGATTCTTCTCCTTATTAAGTTCAAGTAATTCGTTATTCTTAGTTTCTATTTGCTGCTTTTGATGTAGTAACCCATGAGACTGTTCAGTGATCTTCTCATATGCCGAAGCATTTTCCAAGGCGATCTTGGTGTGTACCGCTATGTTTCTAATTAAACTCAAGTGATGTTGGTCATAAGCGTTTTTCTTATAACTCTGTACCGACAACACCCCAAACGCCTGGTCCTGTGAAACCAATGGCACATATATTATTGATTGGGTCGGCCTTCCTGCTACAGCATCCAGATATCTGCCAGCATATTTTTTGTACTGTGTAGCATAGTCGTTGATAAAAACCTCTTGTCGATTTTTGAAACACCATACAGCCAGCCGGTCGTCTTCCGATAGCTTACAACTAAAAGATGGCAATTTTTCGCCATCCTCTAAAGCGCCGTTGAACTCGATGGTATTATTCTGTTCATTATATATACCAATCCAAAAAATTTCAGCTGACATTAGATTGTTTACATTTTCATAAAC
>CAZAWQ010000526.1:0-2136 GCA_964488585.1 uncultured Roseivirgaceae bacterium | reverse complement strand
GCAACCCTTACGATTTCGTACAGCATGGCCCGGTTCCAATAATTAAACTCATTGGTTTCCAGACCAATACAATGATCCGAAAGATTGCCGAGGCGGTCAGGGATGAGAGCAACCCTGCCTGGGTTGATCTTTATCGAGAGTTGATAGAGTCCAAGGGACTGACCGAGGCTTTAAGCATCGGAATGGAAATAACATTGCCCTCGGCAATGATCAGTGCGGGGTCGTCCACATCTGCCCAGGCACCATCCCGGAAAACTACCATAACCCAGGAGCCGATACCTGTATCAAGCAAGCCATACGTTTCCCCTTCGTATGAATACGCATTTAAAATCTTGTCTAAGTCTACTTCCATTTCATCAGATACCTCTAGTTAAATTATACGGCAAATAGTCATTCGATCGGGAGAATTGAAAGACAAAGAATCCTGATCCATGCGAAATGAGTCTTACGATTTCGTACAACACTTACCTTCCTTTTGGGAGTACAGATGGTTTTCTTTTATATTGCTGATTGAACACCGCTTTCAGTTCTGGCCAGTCGTCAGGCAATCCATCTATTACCTGCTTAGCCCATTCAAAATACTGCTGGAGTCTTGTCAATTCCCAGTCTTTCGGCGGGGAGTTCACCATATCGCGGAGATTGCTGATTTTATCAGCGAGTTTAATCGCCCTGGCCTTTTTCGATAGATGCGGTGCATGGTCCACTTGGGCCTGTTTCCGAGCCTTTGGGCTCATCGATTTATCGTCAGTAACTTCCATAACGATGCTTGCAATCTCATCACCAAACTCAGTAGAAAGCTCTCCTGGGGTCGTCTTGGTGTCTTCGACAGTGTCGTGTAATAGCGCGGCACATATTGTTGCAATATCGGTAATATCACCCTCATTGACTAGGACATCTACCAGAGCGATCGGGTGATTGATGTAGGGTGATACCTCAACATCCTTCCTGCGTTGATCCTTGTGCTTGTGGGCGGCAAAAACTAACGCCTTGGTGAGTAATCGTAAATCTGTTTTTTCAACCATATAAAATATCTCCATTCATTAAGTTTAGAACGGATTACCATTTTTGCGGCACAAATCTAATATAGATTGGTATCTGATTACACAGCAGAAATACTGCGGCAACCACGGCCTTGTTGATCTTTTTACGGATCGTTTTTTCGTTTAAATTTTCAGTCTCGGTATGTAGCTCTGGAATCGGCGATGTGCCTGGAGAGCTTGAGAATATAGTTCAAGAAGAACGTGATAATTATATCAAAAACCTGAGTTTATTTACAGTTATGGTTGAGTAATCGATTCCTGGAAGCAGGCACTAAATTATTAGCAGCGAGATTCTGCTTCCGACCCTTAGTTGTCGTTAACGACCAAGCTAAGGGGCTCGGGACACTTTTTCGCGAGTCTCGTTTAAGCGCCTTGTTATACCTAGCTCTCAAACTCAACTTGCTCAGTTTGAGAGTCTTTTATTACTACTGTGCCTGCAAGTTTGTCGTGCCAACCTTGTTTCTTTTTATCTATGCCAACCCAAAAAATACCAAGAAATAAAAATAATATTGCAGGAATGTATGCAAAATACCTACCTACTGCTTGAGTCATTGATAGTTTATTGCCTGTTTTAGCATCTACAATTTTTAATTTAAGTACCATTTTTCCTGGTGTACCGGAGTAACGAAGCCAAAACCAAACAGTAGCTACTAGAGGAAAAACATAGCCAATTATAGAATCCCAGAACCCATAAAAAAACTGCTCACCAACCCAGTACTCCTCTCCATAAATAAGCGTAAGTGGTATGCCCAAAAGAATAACCCAGAATATAACATCAATTAGTGTTGCGCCTGCTCTTACCCAGAATCCTGCGTATTGTGTATTTCTCATAATTTATCTCCATATCGGGTATAACAGGTGATTATGTGACAGGCGCGAGTATCGTGATATGTTGCTGGCGCGAATATTGTGATATGCGACTACTTGTTCTCTCCATATTCTCATGCATGAGTTTCTATAACAATGCCCCTCATGGTCGGAGGCAGAGTTAGGTTTAGATATTTTGAATATCTGCTTTGGATGTGATTTAGTTTAAATCATAGGCACTTACAGCTTCGCTTATTTTATCCTTGTCCACCTGATTAGCCGAGAGGTT
>CAZAWQ010000525.1:0-3452 GCA_964488585.1 uncultured Roseivirgaceae bacterium | reverse complement strand
ATGTCGATCACGGCGGTATCATTGGCGGCTATTTCGGTCTGGTATTAATCAGTGCGGCCTATGTAAGTATTGGTATCTTTTCCAGCAGTATTACCAGCACTCAAATTGTGGCTTTTCTGTTGGCATTATTTATAGGGATTTTCTTTCATCTGATTTTTGATGTTATCTCTTCCGGATTGAAGGGCACGCTGGGATCCGTGTTCGAATTTTTAAGCGCACGTTCCCATTTCGATTCGCTTTCCAGGGGCGTGGTCGATTCAAGAGATCTGCTGTATTTCATTTCAATCATACTAGGAGGGCTGGTGCTTTCTACCGCCATGATTTCACGTAGAAACTGGCAAAACTAACTCAAACATGACCAAACAAGCGATCATATTAAAGCTGGCGATTTTCTTTGGGATACTCATTGTTGTCAACCTGATCTCCAGTAAATTATTTTTCAGACTAGATTTTACTGCCGACAAGCGTTATACATTAAGCTCGGCTACCAAGAACACGCTCGAGGACCTGAACGATGTGATTACCGTTACCGCCTATTTCTCCGAAGACCTTCCACCACAGTTATTGGGAACCAGAAAGGATTTCCGGGATATACTAGAGGAGTACGAAAAGCGCTCCAACGGCAACCTGGTGTACGAATTCATCAACCCCAACGAAGACGATGAATCCGAAACTAAAGCACAACAAGCCGGAGTAAATCCACTGTTGGTCAATGTAACTGAGCGTGATCAGGTGCAACAGCTCAGGGCCTACATGGGGGCGGTTTTACGCATGAAGGACCAAAAGGAGGTCATCCCGGTAATCCAACCAGGTGCAGCCATGGAATTCGCTCTTACCACTACTATTAAAAAGATGGCCATTACCGACAAGCCCAGAATTGGTGTACTTCAGGGACATGGAGAGCCATCATTAGCTGCATTACCTCAGCTACAACAGCAACTACAAATATTATATCAGGTAGAACCTTACTCACTAAATGATTCAACAGATATTCCCCTATATTATAAATCTCTGATTTTGATCAATCCCACCGATACCTTGTCTCAAGCTGAGTTGAGTAAACTGGACAACTATTTAAACCAAGGCGGTGGTATTTTTGTTGGATACGATAATTTTCGGGGCAACTTGAATAGCGGATTTATTTCAAATGCCAGTGATATCGGATTAACCGGTTGGCTGAGTGGTAAAGGAGTTGGTATCAGCAACCAGTTGGTAACCGATGTTAAGTGTGCCAGTATTGGCGTGCCGCAGCAAGTAGGTCCCTTCTCCATGACCGCTCAAGTTCAATTCCCATATTTTCCCATTATTAGCAATTTCGGGGACCACCCAGCCGTTGATGGAATAGAAGCAATTCTGCTACCTTTTGCCAATGTTATATTTTCATTAGGTATTGACTCTACTCAAGAAATTACGCCATTGGCATTTACTTCCGAGCAGTCCGGATCGTCAAATCTACCCATGATGGTGGATGTCAATAAACAATGGGAACAATCCGAGTTTACCCTGGAAAGTCAAAGTGTTGCAGTAGCTATCGAGGGTCAGTCGGGAAAAATGGTAGTGGTAGGTAGCGGAAGTTTCGCTGTGAACGGCGAGCCAAGTATGCCTCCCGGGATGCCGGGACAACCACCTCAGCAACAGCCACAGCAGGTCAACCCTGACAATATCAACTTTGTGGCCAATGCCATCGACTGGATGTCGGACGATACCGGCCTAAGCGACCTGCGCACCAAAGGCATTACCAGCCGTCCACTTGACCCGGTAGAGGATGGTACCAAAGCTATGTTGAAATACGGCAATGTGATGGCGCCGATTCTGTTGGTACTACTCTATGGATTTCAAAGAAGGCAAAGAAATTTCCGTAAGCGGCAGCGTTGGTTGGAGGGGAAATACATTTAGTTATTAAGGATCTGTACAAATTATGATAAGTAAAATTTCAAACCTGAAATTAATCCTGGGACTGGTGTTATTGGCACTGATCTACCTGGTTGTAGTTTATTTCGACAGCTCTAAAAGCGCTCCCCTTGAAAAACAGCTAGTCTCAATTGATACTTCGAAGGTCACACGGGTAATTATTGAGACACCAGATGAGCAGGTGAATCTTACCAAAACCACCAATGGGCAATGGCAGATAGCGCTACCATCGGGGAAAAAAGTCACAGCGGAAGCAAACAAAGTAAACAGTGTGCTGGGTCAGTTGATGGATATAAGGACAGACCGTTTGGCTGCCAAGAATGAGGATAAGTGGGCAGAATACCAGGTAGACGATACAGGGACTAAACTAAAAGTTCAAGAGGGGGACGAAATAACCTTGGACATGGTAGTGGGACAGTCTGGGTCGACAACTTATATTAGAATAGCCGGCGAGGATGAGGTGTATGCATCAGATGATTTTAGGGGATTCGGTACCAATGATAACATCAACCACTATCGGGATAATACTTTTCTTCGTATGGAAACGGATTCAATCGAATCCATCTCCTTCAATTATCCCGGTGATAGTTCTTTTCAACTGACCAATATGAAAGGTTCCTGGACTCTTGATAACAGTACTGCTGCCGACTCTGTAAAAACCGCAAATTACCTCCGCAACCTGAAATTGAAATTTAATAATGATTTTGCAGCAGAGGACGGGAGCACTATAGGAAAGCAGATAGCCGATATCGTAATCGTGTCTAAAAACCAACCCCGGGTATCCATTATGGCATTCGAAGACCCCGCTGATAGTGTGATCTATCAAAGCAGTGTTAACCTGGAAGCTTATTTTAATGATGCGGCCCTGGGAGAGGAATTTTTTGTTGGGAAGTCTGAGTTGATGATTTCACAGGAATAAAAGTCGCATTCTTTTTTGGTCAAGTAATGCTTCCAAAATTGAATTATTTTAAGTAATTTGAATTCAACTAGCTATTTTTATATAACTTTTTTTATATTTTGTTGGTCTTTTTTCTCAACCAACCATCGAACTTAAAGTTTAATTATCTACTTCTAGTGAATTCTTACACAAGTAGATATGTGATAGGAATTCATCAATTATCCTCCCTTTTCAAACTTATTTTTACTCAGAAATATCGGTTATTCACTATTTGCAGAATTAGAGCATACTTGCTAAGATTTTTATTATGTACAATTCTTATTGGTACCTGCCTGGGCATGAGTGCCCAAGATCTTTACTGGGAAAACTTTGACCTTCCATCAGGCACCACCATAGACAATGGTCCTACTGCCTGGACCCGGGACATTAGTAATACAAATTTAGGACCTCGAGGTCGTTTTGAGACCCTAGCTATTAATAATTTCAAGGTATTCTACGGGGTAGATCTAGACGGAGAAGCTGTTTGGTTGTCTGAAGTTTTGGATATATCCACACTTTCGTCAGTGCTGACTTCGGTGGATATTATGGAATTCGGTACTTTGGAGGGCAATGACTATTTGCGAATTTATTATAAGCTTGATGG
>CAZAWQ010000524.1:0-6164 GCA_964488585.1 uncultured Roseivirgaceae bacterium | reverse complement strand
TCTTATATATAGGGGAATTATTAACTTAGGTAATATTTTTAAACTAATCCAACTTTTAATAAGCCCTGATTTTTATACTTTTAGAGTCGTTTGTGTATAATTTAGTTGAAGCTGTGAGACAAGTTTACCAGAAGACCAATCAGAAAGACCCCCGCCCTGCTGATTTGCAGCCATTGGTGAAACAGTTCCGTGAGGTGGACCCTGTGCTGCTAAATAATGGAACAGATGTCCATGGGATTTCACAATACGCCGGTAAACCAAACGGATTGGTTGCCAGGACTCATTCAGGGTTAACACCCTATAATGGCCCTTGGGATACAAAGCAGGTAATGCACTTACTAAGACGGACACTGTTTGGTGTGAAGAAAACCGAGATGGATACGTTTAAAGCACTAACACCCAGTCAGGCCGTGGATCGTTTGCTCCAGGCTTCCCCGGCTCCACCGCCCCCGCTGAACTACTATAATGACTCTTCTGAAGGAATAGAGGATCCAAGTGCGCCGTTTGGGGAGACTTGGATCAACGCACCCTACGCTAATGAATATGAAGGTCGCCGGATCGTCTCACTAAAAAGCTGGTTGATTGACAATATATTAAGTCAGGAAGCCACCCTGAGTGAGAAGATGCTGTTGTTTTGGCACAATTTATTGGCAACCCAAAGTTGGGGTATTTTTATGGCCAAAACCAGCTATCAATATTTTGAACTTTTACGAAGGAATGCCTTCGGGAATTTCAAAACCATGATCAAAGAGCTGACTCTTGACCCGGCCATGTTGGTATTCCTCAATGGTACACGCAATAAAAAAGAGGCACCCGATGAAAACTATGCCCGTGAGCTACAGGAGCTATTCTGCATTGGCAAGGGCCCAAATTCTGGATATACTGAGGGTGATGTCCAGGCTGCAGCCAGGGTATTAACCGGTTGGGTGATCAACTGGGAAGAAGTAAATGGGGAAGGTGCAGTCACCAGCCATTTTTGGGAACAAACACATGACACCAATGACAAGCAGTTTTCGGAATTCTATGGTAACCGGATAATCCAGGGTAAATCAGGGGCAGAAGGAAAGGATGAACTGGACGAGTTGATGGAGATGATCTTTGAAAATAATGAGACCGCCCTGTATTTAAGCCGGCGGTTGTATCAGTTTTTTGTGTATGGTGAAATCGATGCCACTGCTGAACAAAATGTAATTGCGCCTATGGCAGACATTCTTAGGTCAAATAATTATGAAGTTCTGCCTGTGCTGGAAGCCCTTCTGAAAAGTGAGCATTTTATGGATACCATTAATTATGGTGCCTTGATCAAGAACCCCCCAGACCACTTATTAGGATTGTGGCGAACATTACAGGTCCAGTCCCCAGATCCAGCCGACCCCGTTTTGAATTACAAAATTCGCAGGAGCATGCTTTGGAATATGGCCAACAAAGGTCTTGAAATTGCCGACCCTCCCAGTGTATCCGGCTGGCCGGCATACTATCAGGCGCCGCAATACGACAAGGCCTGGATCACTACCGCCACCATCTCCTCCCGTGCCAGTACCAGCGACTCGTTGATCTTTTGGGGTTTCTGGGTTAATCAAAATATTAAAATTCCTGCAAATTTGCTCACTTTTGTAGGTGATTTAGATCAACCTGGAGACCCAAATCAGTTGCTCAACGATCTAATTGAATTATTTCTGGGTCTGCCTTTGGGAGCCAACGAAATTGATGAGTTAAAGACTATTCTACTTTCCGGTGAACGGGAAGATCGTTACTGGACCGAGGCTTGGAATGATCATGAAAATGATCCGGGCAATGAAGAATATAAACTGATCGTAGAGACTAGAATAAAATCATTGTTTCAGCGATTATTGCAAAGGGGTGAATTTCAACTTGCCTAATGAAGAGAAGAACTTTTTTACACCGTGCCAGTCATGCAGTAGCTGTTCCCGGCTTACTGGGTAGTTTGGGATTTTCTATGCCGGGGAAAAGCGCGTTGACTTCTTTGCTGCAGTTGGCTGCCGACCACGATCGTGTCTTAGTCATTATTTACTTAGAAGGGGGTAACGATGGCCTGAATACAGTAATCCCACTGGACCAGCTATCCGCTTTGAATAGAGTGAGGAAGCACGTAATCATGCCTGAGGATAAACTGTTAGCACTAAATAATACAGAAGTAGCGCTGCACCCGTCGCTAATTGGATTTAAATCTTTATTCAACGAAGGAAAGTTGGGCATCATCCAATCAGTGGGTTATCCGGAGCAAAATTATTCCCATTTTCGCAGCACCGATATCTGGATGTCCGCTTCTGACTCCAAGCAACTAATAAACTCTGGCTGGAGCGGCCGTTTCCTGAACAGTCAGTTTCCGGGCTATCCCGAAGCTTATCCAAATGAAACAGTAACGGATCCCCTGGCGGTTGAGATTGGTTATGGAGCGTCTCTGGTTTTTCAGGGACCAGCTGCAGCCATGGGCATGGTGGTCAGTAACCCTGATTCCTTTTATGATCTGATTGATAATGTTGAGGAACCAACCCCGGACACTTTGGCCGGTGAAAAATTAAGATATGTTCGGTTGATCGCCAAACAGTCCGAACTTTATGGTGAGGTAGTAAAGCAAGCCGCGGCTAAAATAACCCAGCAAAGAAGTTATCCCGAGGGCAACCGATTGGCTGAGCAACTAAAAATAGTAGCACGTTTGATCGCTGGTGGACTACAAACACCCTTATACCTGGTGCGTCATGGGGGGTTTGATACCCATAGTAACCAGGTTGAGCAAACTGAACATACTCAGGGCAATCATGCGAATTTACTCAGGTCACTTGATCTGGCTGTTACCAGTTTTATGAAGGACCTGAAATTTCTTGGAGCCGACGACCGGATGGTGGGAATGACATTTTCCGAATTTGGACGGCGCATTGTATCCAATGCTAGTTCTGGTACAGATCATGGAGCTGCAGCACCCATGTTTGTTTTTGGCAATGATGTGATTGGCGGTGTACTAGGAAACAACCCTGTTATTTCACCCAGTGCTACCTACGAGGATAACTTAGAAATGCAGTACGACTTCCGTCAGATCTATGCATCTTTGCTGGAGCAGTGGCTGGGATCTTCTGCTAATAACAATGCTCAAGTATTGCTAAAATCATTTGATACCGTACCAATAATTGGTGAGAGTTACATAAGTAACCTCAAATTAGGTGAACAACTAAAAGTATATCCCAATCCCTTAAGCGGGCCTGCCCAACTGGAATTTGTCACCAACGGATCACCCTTGGAAATAGATCTTATCGATTTGCAAGGACGTCGACTGCAACAACTCTACTCCGGAAGCCCTGTTGCCGGATTCCAAAGAATCACCTGGAATCCTGGTCAGCTATCCAATGGCCAATATATGGTGGTGCTCAAAGGGCTTGAAAAACCTGTGGTTCAAAAGGTGATTGTGATGAACTAGTCTGTGTGTCATGGAAATACTGTTACCAATAGCCCTATTCATTGAATTACTTCTTTCTGCAAGCGGTTTTAGAAAAAACAGTATTACCCCCAATTTTCTACCTCAGGTTATTGATAACGAGATACAGATCGGTTATGGCCTGGCCATAGGTGATGTAGATGGAGATGGTAAAGATGACATATTACTGGCTGATAAGAAACAATTTGTTTGGTACCGTAATGGGGACTGGAAGCGGTTTGTAATGGTCGACAACCTTACCGATCGGGATAATGTTTGTCTGGCCGCCCGGGACATAAACGGCGACGGTCAGGTAGAGGTTGCCGTAGGTGCACAGTGGAATCCAGGAGAAACCAGTGATAAGGACAAGTCCGGGTCGGTTCACTACTTAATCCGACCTCATGATCCTACTCAACTATGGCAACCGGTAAAGCTCCCTCACCAGCCTACAGTACACCGGATGAAGTGGGTTAAAACTGGTGACAGCTATCAATTGATCGTGCTTCCTCTACATGGAGTAGGCAATATAGATGGTCAGGGTGACGGGGTCAGGGTGATGGCTTACAGCATGCCTCATAACCCCCATGACCAATGGCAACTCACCCTTCTTGACCAGAGTATGCACCTTACTCACAATTTAGATGTAGTTGTTCGTGGGGAAACTGAATCTTTATTAATTGGAGGGAAAGAGGGCGCAAAAATGATAAACTTTCATAATAATGCCTGGTCGAATGTTGGACCTGATGAATGGTTGATCAACGATCATGGATTCGGAGAAATACGAAAAAGTGATAATCTCATTGGAGGGATTCAACCCTTACATGGCCATCAATTGGTCATTTATGATCAAAAGGGAAGCAGAAAAGTTTTGACAGATTCTTTAAAACAGGGACACGCCCTGGCTTTGGCGGATTTATTATCACAAGGGCAGGATCAAATAATAGCTGGTTGGAGAAATGAAAATTCTCGGGGAGAGTTCGGCATCAAAATGTTTATAGCTGCTGATCCTGAGTGGAAAAACTGGCGATCTATTTGGATCGATAAGAATCAGATGGCCTGTGAGGACCTTAAAGTAGCTGACCTCAATGGTGATGGCAATAAAGACATAATTGCAGCCGGACGAAACACACATAATTTGATCATCTATTGGAATAATAAGGAATAATCGACTAGGTTCTACCGGGAACAATACTCCTCAATATTATTGGATTAAATGTAGTTCTTGGTTTATTTGGTAAAATTTTAGTTGGTTATGGCCAAGGCAGAGAAATTCGGCACTTTCGGAGGAGTATTCGTTCCTTCTGTGCTTACCATACTGGGTGTAATAATGTACCTGCGCTTTGGTTGGGTAGTGGGTAATGCCGGATTAGTCGGTACCATAATAATAATATTAATTGCCCACGTCATTTCAATTACCACCGGACTTTCCGTTTCTTCTATCGCCACCGATAAAAAAGTCAAAGCTGGTGGCATTTATTATATACTTTCAAGAAGCTTGGGGCTACCTATAGGCGGAGCCATCGGTATAGCTCTATTTATAGCCACTGCATTAAGTATTTCCATGTATATCGTTGGTTTTGGGGAAAGCTTTAATAACGCTATTGGATTGAGTCACCCTGATATGGATGTGACAGAAAGAGTAAACAACCTGCGAATTACCGGATCCATTACGCTGCTGGTAATTACCACCATTGTTTTGATCAGTACTTCTTTAGCTATTAAAACGCAATACTATATTTTAGGAGCTATTGTATTGTCTCTGGTATCAATTTTTGCCGGTGGTATTTTTATAGACCACGGTTTTGCTCCATCCTCAAACCAATTGTTTTCCGGAGGAAGATCGGTATCTATGGAAACAGTATTTGCTATATTTTTCCCGGCCGTAACTGGTTTTACCGCAGGCATTGCCATGTCCGGCGACCTAAAAGACCCAAAAAAATCTATTCCTTTGGGAACTATGGCAGCCATTGGAGTCGGTCTAGTGGTTTATATCAGCTTAGCGGTTTTTTTGGCCAACACCATAGACTCCAATGTCTTAAGAGAGGACAATAACATACTGGGCAAAATAGCTTTATTTTCAGCATATGGAGCCCCTTTCCTCATGGCAGGAATTTGGGGGGCCACTTTATCTTCTGCTTTTGGTGGTATTCTGGGTGGACCGCGAATTTTACAGGCTATGTCTCTGGATAAGGTGACTCCAAAACTATTTGGTAAAGGGGTGGGTAAATCAAATGAGCCAAGAAATGCGCTGTTGTTTTCTTTCGTTATTGCTGAGGCAGGAATCCTAATTGGAGAGTTGGATTTGATTGCTCCAATTGTTTCAATGTTTTACCTGGCTGCATATGGTTTTATTAATCTCACCTCCGCACTTGAAAGTTGGTCAGGATCCGATTTTAGGCCTACATTCAAAATTCCCAAGGCGGTCAGCCTAATTGGTGCCTTGGCCACTTTTGCAGTAATGTTCAAACTGGACATGATGGCCATGTTCGGTTCGTTTATTGTCATTGGAATTATTTTTCTTTACCTAACTAAAAAACAGATCAATCTGGGGTTCAGTGACGTTTGGCAAGGTGTATGGTCTGAAGTTATTAGGTCTGCTTTATTTAGAATGAATCAAAAGGCACCCGACAAAAGAAGTTGGAGGCCAAATATTATTCTCTTTAGCGGTGACCCTGAGAAGAGACCGTATCTACTGCAATATGGAAAAAGATTAGTGGGTCGACTTGGATTACTT
>CAZAWQ010000523.1:0-2938 GCA_964488585.1 uncultured Roseivirgaceae bacterium | reverse complement strand
AATGGGGTGGTCCATGTAGTGGACCAGGTAATTATCGGCGAAAAATAAACCCGCAGCAAAGTACCGTTGGGCACTTTTACTGCGGGCTACAAACTAGTAGATGTAGTTATTCTTGGTAATCATTGCGTCTGCTACTCTTCTTCGTGCCTCTTTGAGGTTAAAAGGCTCGATTTTGGTGAATCGCTTCAACCCCAATAACATCATTCGGAGCTCATCTCCTTCTGCGAATGCGTAAATTGCCTGTTTCCCAGCAATTTGCGTTTGGTCCAAAGCGTAGTACAGATAGATCCTGGAGAGATCGATTTGATCTGAGCACTTATCTTCACCATGAATCCCCGCCAATTTTTCCGTACGTAATAATGAAGATTCTGCTACATAGATCTGGATCAACATATCTGCCAGATGCATTAATATTTCCTGCTCATGGCTCAATTTCATCATGAATTTCTGAACTGCTGCACCAGCGATCATAAGCACAGCCTTTTTCAGATTTGCTATTACTTTCTTTTCTTGGTGCCATTTTATGTCTACTTCATCGTTTCCGAAATCAGGTATGGCCATTAATTCCTTGGCTACTGCCTTGGCCGGCCCCATGATGTCCAACTCCCCTTTCATGCCCCGTTTCAACATCATGTCCAACACCAACATTCTATTGATCTCGTTAGTACCTTCAAAAATTCTGTTGATTCGGGCATCTCGATAGGCCCGGTCCATGGGCGCTTCGGTAGAATAACCCATACCTCCATATATCTGAACGCCTTCGTCAACCACAAAATCCAGGGTCTCAGATCCGTGTACCTTTAATATAGCACATTCAATGGCAAATTGCTCCACGGATTTCAGCCTGGCCACCGCTGGATCCATGCCATCAGCAACCAAGGCATCGTAGGCGTCATCAATGTTTTGTCCCGCCCGGTAATGCGCTGCCTCACTGGCATAGGTGCGAGCCGCGCATTCGGCCAGTTTGTGTTTAATAGCACCGTAACTGGATATTGCCGAACCAAACTGATGACGTTCGTTTGAATAGTTGATGGCTCTATCAAGTATGGCTTTACAGGCTCCCACCGCGGCCACTCCCAGCTTAATTCGGCCTATGTTAAGTATGTTGACTGCAATTTTAAATCCGTTTTGTCGCTCTGAAAGCATGTTTTCAACCGGTACTTTGCAATCATTGAAAAAGAGTTGTCTGGTAGAAGATCCCTTAATACCCATTTTTCGCTCCTCCTCATTCATGGTAATGCCACCAAATTCCTTTTCAACGATAAATGCTGTCAGGTATTTATCATCTTCTATACGTGCAAACACGATCAAAACATCCGCAAATCCACCGTTGGTGATCCACATCTTTTGCCCGTTGATCAGGTAGTGCTTGCCATCTTCAGTGAGATCTGCTTTGGTCCTAGCGGCATTGGCGTCAGAACCCGAGTCAGGCTCTGTTAGACAATAGGCAGCTTTCCATTCACCGGTTGCCAGTTTGGGCAAGTATTTTGTTTTCTGTTCCTCGGTACCGTAATAGAGAATTGGCAAGGTCCCGATCCCGGTATGCGCAGACATGGCGACTGCAAAAGAATGTCCGGCCCCCAATACCTCAGCAATCAACATACTGGTATTGAAGTTCATGCCAAACCCGCCAAATCGTTCCGGCACTGAAGTTCCCAGCAGACCCAACTCGCCTGCTTTGTCCATTAGGGACGGCATCAATTCCGGGTGTTTCATGCTGTCAATCTCGTCCAGTCTTGGATATATCTCATGATCCAAAAACTCCTGGCAGGATTGTTTGATCATTAGCTGTTCTTCGGTAAAATCATTTGGGATAAAAATATCTGAAGCTGCTGTTTCCTTGATAAGAAACTCTCCTCCTTTTATCACTTTACTCTTAACTGCCGTACTCATAACTAAAATTCTAATTAATTCAACAACTCATAAATCCCGGCAACGCCCTGTCCTCCTCCTACACAGGCGGTTACCATTCCATATTTTTGACCTCTTCTATGCAGCTCGTTAAAAAGCTGCACCGATAGTTTAGCGCCGCTGCATCCCAATGGATGCCCTAATGCGATCGCGCCTCCATTTACATTGACTTTTTCAGGATCCAGCTCCAACTCCTTAATTACTGCCAGGGATTGGGCGGCAAATGCCTCGTTCAACTCGATCAGGTCAATATCATTTTGTTTCAAACCGGCCTTATCCAACGCCTTAGGCACAGCTGCCACCGGACCAATGCCCATAATTCGGGGATCTACTCCCGCCGCCACATAGCTGACCAAACGCGCTATTGGCTCCAGATTCAGTTCCTTCATCATTTTTTCAGACATGACAATAACAAAAGATGCTCCGTCAGAGGTTTGAGAGCTGTTTCCAGCGGTCACCTTGCCTCCTTGTGCGAAAACCGGCTTCAATTTAGCCAGTGCTTCCAGGCTGGTGTCGGGTCTGGGACCTTCATCTGTGTCAACCACGAATTTCCGGGTTTGCTTTTTACCTTCATCGTTTAAAAAGGTCTCCTCAACTTCAATGGGAACAATCTCATCTTTAAACTTTCCTTCCTTGATGGCTGCTATGGCTTTCATATGAGAATTGTAGGAAAACTGGTCCATGTCTTCCCTGGAAACCTTATAATCCTTAGCTACCTCTTCTGCAGTAAGGCCCATACTGGTATAGTATTGAGGATGCTCGGTGGCTATTTTATAATTCAGTGCAGTTTTCCAACCCATAACGGGTACCAGTGACATTGACTCCGTTCCCCCTGCGATGATACAATCCGCCATTCCGGCATGGATGCGGGCGCTGGCAATACTTATGGCCTCCAATCCTGAGCCACAGTATCGGTTAACTATCATACCCGGTACTTCAATAGGCAACGACAATAACGAGATCATGCGACCCATCTGCATTCCCTGTTCAGCCTCCGGTACTGCATTCCCTACAATTAAATCGTCCA
>CAZAWQ010000522.1:0-7957 GCA_964488585.1 uncultured Roseivirgaceae bacterium | reverse complement strand
AGAAATTAAGATTTATTTTCACGGATTCATTAAAATTGATTCTGTAAAATTATATGATGCTGAGTACCAACTGAAGGAAGAAGAAATGACGTTTCTGCCGGCAATTTCTAATTTTGATCCGTTGGGTAAAGAAGTTTTGGAAAAAAAGGTAACGGTTTCTACCTTAACTATCGAAAACTCTGACCAGGAAATTAGGCTTCTCTTTTAGACTCTCCGGTTGAAAATTCAGGAGAAACTGTATTTAGGCCACACTCAAACTCGTCATTTCATCATTCATCACTTATTACAGATTTATACTTTCAAGCAATGGAAGGCATTGCTGTAGCAAGCTCCATTTTAACAAATTTTTTAAATCCCAACTAACTCGAAGCACCCTACTCCCTGCGCCATGCTCCTTGCGCCATGCTCACTGATTCCTAAGACTTATCTCCCGGCTATCGCCAAGGGCATCCACGCGCACACATAACCTTAAAGCATTAACTTTGCCATCTTTCCCACATTCGAGCGTAGGTTCTAAATAGTAAATAAGGAATTTTTGATTTCGAACGAACAATTCCAAATAGTCCGGTGAACCCAGATACCGGATTATTTTTGATTCTGACCATCCAAGTAACTCCTGTTGTGCATCCATCAACAGTTCCATTTGAGTAAGCCGGTTACCCCGGCATCCATTGGTGTCATTTTGCCAGCCGATGGTGTCAAAAGTTTCTATATATGGTTCGGATTGACAACCTATAATAATTAGTGCCATACAAAGAGTTGGATAAAAGAGATTTGAGAGCACTTATTTGTTTAGTTTATCTGCGGTTGATCATAAAACTAAATAATTTCACATTTTTATTTCATCATTTTAGGCGGAATCTGGAATGTCCCGAATTCATTGTACATTTATACTCAATATGGGTAGTTTTAATACTAATTTTTAACCCTGTAATAAATTTTTTTAAATGGCCTCTAATACGGTTTCATCTGACTACACCGAAGACAGTATAAAATCACTGGATTGGAAAGAACATATCCGGATGCGCCCAGGGATGTATATCGGAAAGTTAGGAGATGGTTCCGCCCAGGACGACGGGATCTATGTTCTGGTAAAGGAAATAATAGATAACAGCATTGACGAGCATGTAATGGGTTATGGACGCACCATTGATGTCCGTGTATACAATCATAAGGTGGTAATTCGGGACTATGGTCGAGGAATTCCTTTGGGCAAAGTGGTGGATTGTGTCTCAAAAATCAATACTGGTGGCAAATATGATACCCAGGCTTTTCAAAAATCCGTAGGGCTGAATGGGGTGGGTACCAAAGCGGTTAATGCTTTGTCAGACTACTTTAAAGTCCAGTCTTATAGAGATAAGAAAACTAAGGTTGCAGAATTCAAATGCGGGGAGGTCATTAGCGATGAAAAAATAAGATCGTCTAATGATCGCAGTGGTACCTTAATTGTTTTTGAGCCCGATGGCACCATTTTTAAAAACTTTTATTTCATTCCTGAATACCTGGAAAATCAATTATGGAATTATGCCTATCTGAACTCAGGTTTAACCATCAATTTCAACGGAAAGAAATATCACAGCGCCAATGGACTGCTTGATTTACTGACCAATCGCACTGATGATGATGATTTACGGTATCCGATTATCCATTTGAAAGGTGACGACATCGAAGTAGCCCTGACTCATGGAAACCAGTATGGAGAAGAATACTACAGCTTCGTAAATGGACAGTTCACTACCCAAGGTGGCACGCATCTGACTGCGTTTAAAGAAGCCGTGGTGAAAACAATACGGGATTTTTATGGGAAAAGTTTTGAAGCTTCGGATATCCGATCATCCATTTCAACGGCAATATCAGTGAGGGTGATTGAGCCTGTTTTTGAATCCCAGACAAAAACCAAGTTGGGCTCACAGAATATAGTTCCGGATGGCCCCACCATGCGATCATTCATTAACGACTTCTTAAAGCAGGCTTTAGACAATTATTTGCACCGACAACCCAAAACCGCAGAAGCACTTTTAAAAAGAATTATTCAGTCGGAGCGTGAGAGAAAAGACATTGCAGGGATTAAGAAGCTCGCCAATGAACGAGCAAAAAAAGCGAACCTGCATAACCGGAAACTGCGTGATTGCAGGATCCATTTAAACGATAAAAATTCCTCGGAATCCGGTGATGACCCGGTATTGTTTATCACCGAAGGTGACAGTGCCAGTGGATCAATAACCAAGTCCAGAAATGTACAAACACAGGCGGTATTTAGCTTAAGGGGTAAGCCTTTAAATTGCTTTGGATTGACCAAGAAAGTGGTTTATGAAAATGAAGAATTCAATTTACTTCAACATGCTTTAAATATTGAAGATGGATTGGATGGATTGCGCTACGGAAAAATCATTATTGCCACAGACGCGGATGTGGACGGGATGCATATCAGATTACTATTGTTGACTTTCTTCTTGCAGTTTTTCCCGGATCTGGTCAAAAAAGGGTACTTATATATTTTAGAGACCCCATTGTTTCGGGTCAGGAATAAAAAAGAAACAATTTATTGCTATAGTGAGGAAGAAAAAGCAGTTGCGGTAAATTCACTGGGTGTAAATCCTGAGATTACCCGGTTTAAAGGCCTGGGTGAAATTTCACCCAATGAGTTCGGAGCTTTTATAGGAAAAGGCATTCGCTTGGAACCAATAATCCTCAAGAAAGACACCACTGTTCACCAACTATTGACCTTTTACATGGGTAAAAACACACCCGATAGACAAAAATTTATTATTGATAACCTGCGTATTGAAAAGGATTTATTGGAAGTATGAAAGAAGATAACGGAACCAGGGAAAACGGTTCTTTTGAGCATGAAGAGGAGATGCACGACAAGAAGCCGGTTTCGGGCATGTATAAAAGCTGGTTTCTGGATTATGCTTCCTATGTAATTCTTGAACGGGCGGTCCCCGCAATTCAGGACGGACTGAAACCAGTTCAGAGGAGGATCCTTCATGCTTTACGTGAGATGGATGATGGAAGGTTTAACAAAGTGGCAAATGTTATAGGAGCCACTATGCAATACCACCCACATGGTGACGCCTCTATTGGTGACGCCATGGTGCACCTGGGTCAAAAGGAGTTGTTGATCGAGACACAAGGTAATTGGGGTGACATCAGGACCGGTGATAGCGCCGCCGCGGCCCGATATATTGAAGCCCGCCTTTCCAAATTTGCTCTGGAGGTAGTTTTTAACCCGAAAACTACCGAGTGGCAATTGTCCTACGATGGTAGAAAAAAAGAACCGGTTACACTTCCAATAAAGTTTCCATTGTTGTTGGCCCAAGGAGTGGAAGGGATAGCTGTAGGTTTATCCACACGCATACTCCCCCACAATTTCTGTGAACTGTGCAAGGCTTCCGTCGAGTTACTTAAAGGCAGGTCAACAAAATTCTTACCCGATTTTCCAACTGGGGGGATGGCTGATTTTTCTGAATACAATCGCGGAAAAAGGGGAGGGAAAGTCAGGGTTCGAGCTACAATTGAAGAATATGATAAAAAAACACTGATTATCAATGATATACCATTTGGTACTACAACTACTTCTTTAATCGAATCCATCATAAAGGCCAATGATAAGGGTAAGATCAAAATCAAAAAAGTAGTAGATAATACTGCTCAGGAAGTAGAAATCATGGTGAGCCTGGCTCCTGGACAATCGCCCGATATCACGGTGGATGCTCTATACGCCTTTACCAATTGTGAGGTTTCTATTTCACCAAATGCTTGTGTGATTATCGATGATAAACCACACTTCCTTACGGTAAACGATATACTTAGGATTAACACAGATCAAACTGTGTATTTATTACAAAGGGAGTTAGAGATCCACCGCGATGCCCTTTTGGAAAAAATATTGTTTTCATCATTGGAAAGGATTTTTATTAAAAATCGGATTTACCGGGATATCGAGGAGTGTGAAACCTGGGAATCAGTCATCAGTACTATTGACAAAGGTCTGATCCCTTTTAAAAATCAATTTTATCGTGAGATTACCGAAGACGATATTGTCAGGCTTACAGAAATCAAAATCAAGAGAATCTCTCGCTATGATTCACTGAAAGCTGATGAGGCCATGAAGAGGTTACAAGAAGACCTTGAAGAGACGGTACATCATCTGGCAAACCTTACAGAGTATGCGATTGCTTATTTCAAGAACCTGTTAGAAAAATATGGTAAAGGGCGGGAACGTAAGACTGAAATCAAGTCTTTTGAAAATATTTCAGCCCAGGTTGTGGCAGCAAACAATGTAAGGCTCTACATAAATAGGGAAGAAGGATTCATTGGATTTGGGTTGCGTAAAGAAGAATTTGTAACAGAATGCTCCGATCTGGATGACATATTGGTACTGCGTAAGGATGGTGTTTGTAAGGTATCACGCATTACTGATAAGGTGTTTATGGGGAAAGATATACTATTTGTCGGTGTATTTAAGAAAAACGATGAGCGTCAGGTATACAATATGATCTACATGGATGGTAAAAATGGTAGATCATTAGCTAAAAGGTTTCAGGTATTGGCGGTTACCAGAGACAAGGAGTACAACCTTACTAAGGGTAACAAAGGGTCGAAAGTCCTGTATCTCACGGCAAATCCCAATGCAGAAGCTGAATCCGTCACTTTGTTTCTGACCACCGGAGCAAAAGCCAGGAAGAAAGTATTTGATTTCGATTTTGCCACCCTTGAGATTAAGGGAAGAGGGGCGGGCGGTAATATTGTTACCAGGTATCCTGTGCGCAAAGTCTCTTTAAAAAGTCAAGGGACCTCTACCATGGGAGGTTTGGACATTTGGTTTGATGAGATCGTCGGACGATTGAACCGGGAAAAACGTGGCACTTTTCTCGGGAATTTTCAAGGAAATGATCGAGTATTGGTGATTTACAAAGATGGCAGCTATGAACTCACTGATTTTGAGTTGACCAATCGTTATCAACCGGACAAGGTGATTTGCTTGGATAAGGCCAGTGAGGATACCATAATAAGTGCAGTTCACCAGGATGGAGCTACCAAAATACCCTACATAAAAAGGTTTCATATTGAAACTACCACCCTGGGAAAGCGATTTTCGTTTATAAATGAATCTACAGGGAGTAAACTTTTAGCAGCCACTACCAATGAACAAACTATGCTGGAGTTTGACTACCGGGGGGAAA
Organism: uncultured Roseivirgaceae bacterium; assembly: GCA_964488585.1. Taxonomy (GTDB): domain Bacteria; phylum Bacteroidota; class Bacteroidia; order Cytophagales; family Cyclobacteriaceae; genus SZUA-3. Next base: position 2,768 of record CAZAWQ010000522.1, on the reverse strand, counting down.
AATCCCGAAAGATCGTACAAAAGAGCGTGGATCATAAAAGCATGATCGATGTTAAAGGTTGGAAAGCAAATGGCAACAGGATGTCAAATAATAAGGTGTTGAAGGCCAGGTTCGTTTTGGCGGACCCTGAAGATAAGCAAAAGCTGGATGCACCAGCTGCGCCGCAGCTTCAGCAAAAGAGCACCACACCCGCCAAGGATTCAGGATTTAATGTTGGATCAACTATAGAATTTGATGTGCCTTCCCAAAAAAAACAAAAGGATCAATTAGGTCTATTCGGGCAGTAAGAAATGAGTATTAGTTGTCAAGATCTGATTGACCACTTTGGAAGCTTTATCAGTGCCTCAAAGAAACAGACTATTGAGCGAGTGCTGTCGAATCGCACCCGCTTCATTACAGTGGTTCTAGAGGACATTTTTCAACCTCACAATGCCAGTGCGGTGGTGCGCACATGTGATTGTTTTGGAGTGCAGGACTTGCACATTATAGAAAGCAGTAATGAATACACACTAAACCCGAACGTAACCCAAGGTTCCTCAAAATGGGTAGAGATACATCGGTATAACCAACCAGAAGTTTCAAATACCGGGCACTGTTTAACACAATTAGAGAATGACGGGTATGAAATATTCGCCACTTCTCCACATGGTTCAGAAATAGATGTTGAAGAAATTACCTTTGACAATAAAATAGCGCTGATATTTGGTACAGAATTGAAGGGATTGTCCGACCATGCGCTTGAGCGGGCCAGCAAGGTGGTAAGAATCCCTATGTTTGGATTTACCGAAAGCTTCAATCTTTCAGTTAGTGTGGCCTTGTGTCTGCAATCTCTAATAAATAAATTGCATCAATCACTAGTGGAATGGCATCTGAATGATCAGGAAAAAGAAGTAATTCGCTTAAGTTGGTATCGTAAATCCGTGCGAAATGCCGATATCCTGGAAAAAGTATTTTATGAAAACAAATAGATTAAATAATATAGTATTATGGTCCTGGATGTTACTGGTTCTTTGGTGCTGCAGGCAACCGGATAAGACTTATCCATTAGTAGAGGTCCCCAAACAAGATACAAATTTTTATAAAGTTGGTCTTTCGGAGATAGAACGAATGGTGAAGGCTGATCCGAATAACCCGGATGCACACTTTAAGAAGGCCCTTTATCTACAGGCCCTTAATCAAACAAATGAAGCACTATCGGCGGTAAAGCAAGCCATCAATTTGGATCCAACACCAGATTACTTAATGAAAGCAGCTGAGCTCTTACTTTCTAAAGGAGATCATGAAACGGCACTTGCCAGAATTTCCAGAGCACAGATTCTTGGAGCTGATTATCCTGACCTTTGGCACTTAATGTCTAAGTTGAATTATCTGGCGGGCAATTATAAAATAGCCCGCTCCGAGGTCAATAAGGCTCTGCAAAGATACCCCAGAGGTATTAACTACTTTTGTATCAAAGGACAAATTGAATGGGCTCTGAATGATACCCTGGTTGCTTTCAATAGCTTTTTAAAAAGTGTTGGCCATCCTGAAACAAAATATTTATCACTAAAGTATCTGGCAACTATCAGCAGGGCTAGGGGTGACTATCAACAAGCATTTTATTACCTTGACCAAAACCTTCAGTCAAACAAAGACGACCGTACTTTAATGATGGAGAAAGGGAAATGGCTAACTGAGTCAGCACGATATGATAGTGCACTGGTTATATTTCATTTTCTTCGCCATCAGGACACTACCGATTTTGTGCCGCTTTATGAATCGGCGCAAGTGCATTATTATACTCGAAGATATGACTCTACTTTATTTTATACTGATAAATCATTGTATCTACAACCGGGACATCTACCGTCAATGTTGATGCAAGCCAGGGTTTATGATCGTAGGAGGTATTACGGGACTGCCCTCAAAAAATATAAAGAAATTCTAGCAGTTGACTCTACTTATGTTCCTGCAGTAGAAGAATTAGCGAAACTTAAAGGAAAAATTGCATATTTGCAGAAAATCCAAAAGAATCGAGAGGAAAATGCTCAGGTAGAAACAATCTCTCCTACCAAGCCTCCAATTAGAAAATAAATGAGTAACCATAGCATAGATATTACCTTACCAGATGGTTCGGTCAGGCAGTACCCCAGTGGTGTAACCGGCATGCAAGTGGCGTTGGATATCAGTGAAGGCCTTGCAAGGAATGTACTGGCAGCAAAGGTAAACGACGAGGTCTGGGACGCCAACCGGCCTATAGAAAAAGATGCTAATGTTGCCTTGCTTACCTGGAAAGACCAGCAGGGCAAATCCACCTTCTGGCACAGCAGTGCCCATCTAATGGCAGAAGCACTGGAGTCCCTATATCCAGGCATTCAGTTGGGGATTGGGCCCGCTATTGATGCCGGTTTTTATTACGACGTTGATTTTGGAGACATGGACTTTAGTGCTGATGAACTGCCAAAAATCGAAGCGCGAATGATAGAGTTGGCCCGGGAAAAGAATACCTACCAAAGGACGGAGATTTCTAAACAGGATGCTATTGCTTATTTCAAGGAGAAAGGGGACAAGTACAAGTTAGAACTTCTTGAAGGTTTGGAAGACGGGACCATCAGTTTTTATAATCAAGGACAATTCACCGACTTGTGTCGCGGGCCTCATATCCCTCATACAGGCTTCATCAAGGCCATCAAATTCTATAGTTGATCCAACATTAAATCCTGAATCCTTGGCGGGTGTGGTGCTCTTTTGCTGAAGCTGCGGCGCAGCTGGTGCATCCAGCTTTTGCC
>CAZAWQ010000521.1:0-6099 GCA_964488585.1 uncultured Roseivirgaceae bacterium | reverse complement strand
AACTGCTCATTCTGCAGGTTCTTATCTACTTCCGCCCTTAACCTGTATATCAGCAGATTACTTGAAACCTTCGATGGTGCTTCATTCGGAAAGTCCTGATTTCCCGACATAATAGAAATTTAGTGCCTTTTTCGTTTTTATCAAAGCAATTCTAATCGATGATAGATAATATGTAAAGGCCCAGACAGGATTTGGAGGCTACGCATTGGAATTTATTGTCTCTAGTTTTTGGGAATGCGGGTCTTTTTTGCTAACTAATTGAGAGTTAAACATTAAAAACAAAAACTAAAACCATGAAAAAACTACTATTTCCACTATGTCTGATCATTTCACTTCATCTGGCCGCTCAGGATGATGACAGTTATGTAATGTATCAGACCATCCAACTAAAAGCCAAATCCGGGCACCAGAAAGAACTGAGAGAAGGATTGAAAGCCCACAATGATAAGTACCATACCGAGGGTAGTGAATCTGTAGGTGTATGGAACATTCGTTCAGGTCCCAATGCCACCGGATTGAGTTGGGTAAAAGGGCCGTTGACCTGGACATCTTTTGACACCCCGCTTACCGAAGATCACAGGGATGATTGGTTAAAAAATGTAGAGGCCCATGCAAAAGTGGGGGCATTCGGTTATTGGAGGTTGGTCGAGGGTAAGACTTATGCCCCGGAAGGGTTCAAGGCCGCGGTAATGCGGATTCGCTGGTTCGAAGTGTTACCAGGAAAACAAGACGATGTCCGCGAAATATTTGATAGGCTTTTCGAACTTTTCCGAACAGAAAACTTCAACCGCGGGCTCCATCTTTTCGATAATCAGGCTGAATGGGGAGATGGACGACAGTTAGCATTGTTAACCCAATTCGATAGCTGGGCTGAGATGGACCGGGACATTGGTTTTACCGCAAAATATGAAGCTATTCACGGGGATGGTTCCTGGGATGAATTTTTAAGGGATTTGAGCGAAGCCACCATTTGGAAAGGAACCCAACTGAATTCATTTAATGCTGAGCTAAGCACACCTGACTCAGAATAACTAATAATTCAGGATTGAGATAATAGGCCCTGTTCATTAGAATGGGGCCTTATTTGGTATTACCACTTTACCACTATTTTCCCAGTGGATTTTCTTGATTCAAGAAAGCGGTGCGCTTCGGACAACTGATCAACCGGAAAAACACCCCCAACTTTAGGGTTAAGAATCCCTTGTTTGTTCATCTTTACCACTTGCTTTAATACTCTCTGGATCTTTTCCAGCCTTTGATCTGCGACCTGTAGTAAATTTACTCCGATAATACCTCTGGATTTAGTGAGTAAACCAACAGGATGATAAATTCCAAAACCTAACAATAGTTTGATCTTCCCAAAGATACTTTTGGTCTGTGTCATGGAAGAAGCACCAAATACTACTAATCTTCCCCCTGCTCCCAGCAACCTGAATCCTTTTTTGACCGAATCCCCTCCCACTGGGTCAAAAATCACATCCAAGCCTTTGGGGCCTATAACTTTTTGTACTTCACTAGTAAAATCAACTTTACGGTAGTTTATTGGATAGTGTACTCCTGCCTCCTTAAGATAATCCAATTTTTCATCGGATCCAGCTGTTCCAAATATGATAGCGCCCCTAAATATTGATAGTTGTACCAGCGCTGTACCCACGCCTCCGGCCGCAGCGTGAATCAGCACATAGTCGTTGGGCTGTATAGGGGCCATTTCCTCGGCTAAATAATAAGCAGTACAGTACTGCGTGGATAAGGCTACCGCCACTCCTGCTTCCATTTGTTCAGATATCTTTGCAATGGCCCGGACATCGGCAACAGCATATTCTGCATAACCACCAAATCGGGTGAAAGCCGTTACTCTACTATTCACCAAAGCTTGATCAACACCAGCTCCAACAGCTTCGACCCGGCCTACTACATCATAACCCAATATGGCCGGTAAAGCAGGAGCGTCCCGGTAAAAACCCAACCGCGCCATAACATCGGCAAAGTTAATCCCAAAACCTTCTACCTTAAGCAATGCCTGCCCCGGCTCTGGCATTGGCTTGTCAATTTCTCTGATTTCAAAAGCAATTTCGGGATCACCGGTTTTAACAAGAAATGCTGCCTTCATATAACATATAATTAATTATTGGGAACCTCATCATACATACATGGCTTGAATTCTGACATATGAACTATCTTTATCGCTCCTCGAAAATATCCAGAGGTAGAATTGCCGTTACTCCTACATTGGGGGCGTCTACCAGCTGGCCGATTCTCAAGTCTACCGCAACAGATGCAATGATATAGGCCTGTTCTTTTGAGTATCCATAGGTTTCTGAAATGTAATCGATCATTTCCAGTAAAGCATTGCGCGCGGCCAGTGAGATATCTTTGGATAAGTTCTCTAGATCAGCCACTTTTGCTGAACCCAAATACTGCATGTCTGGCGGTATTTCCCCCTTTTCCTTTATCGGGAAACCAGTAGTTGCATAGAATCTTCTTGAAGGAATGTCCAAAAGTGTAGCCGGCCCCTCATAGTGGGGCCCACGTTCCAGTCTGGGGCCGTTTTTTATCACTTCGGTAGTCAGCGTTACCGTACCATCCATTTCAAGTGCGGTGCCTGATACTTCACCATCGCCCTGAGCAAAATGCAAGTCTCCAATTGCCAGCCCACAACCCGGCAGATAACAGGGCAAATAGATTGTAGCTCCTGCCTGCAGGTACCTAATATCCATGTTGCCTCCATGTTCTCGTGGCGGTATGGTACGCAGGCACTCGTCACTGTGACTGCCTCCCTCACCACACACTTCCTGAGGGGAAGCATACTTTGTATACGGGGGCATCACTGCACCACCCGCCTCCAACAATTCCGCTTCACGGGCCAGCATTCTGGCATGTTCTTCCGGGCCCGGCAATACCGTCACGACCCCTGGGAAGCTACGATTAGGAATGCGTATTCCAGGAAGATCGTCCGATATAGCATAATCCCGGTTTAGTTGCCACAATATCCTCAATGGCCCTTTTATCTTATCAGAAACAAACCCAATTGGAGAAATAACAGTCCATGCCCACGAACCCGGAGCGATATCAAGTATGCGAACTTTTAGTATATCGCCAGGCTCAGCTCCCTCGATGTAAACCGGTCCGGTTAGCGAATGGACGGTACCAACTTCAGAGTCTCCTTCCCGAGGATCTGAAGGCGCTTCGGGATTGAGATCAAAATCAAGTGCATTGCGAACGTGAAGAACGATAGTAGCACCCGGTTCAGCTCTGACCGTCATGGGAATTGCCGGATGGAGTCTATTGATGCAGTGAGGATCCTCCAGACAGTTTACGGAGTTATCTCCAAGCTCAACAATTTGCTGGGAAAGAGTTTTAAAACCACATCCAGCAACCAGGACTAAAGTGATGATTGAAAATGACAAATATTTATTCATTCTTTTGTGATTAGTGGTTATTCATGTAAAGATAAGTAGACAAAATTACCAGGGAGAAAAACTCTGACCACCATTACTCCATAATGCTCATTGCTTTTTCAATATTCAAATTAAATAGCATTAAAACTTCTGCCAAAATCTCAATCTGTTCATTGACTTCTTCAAAATTACCTTGCTCTATGGCTTCTCTTACTCCGGGCAGGGTTTTTACGCCATAACCTGTGTAAAATCCCGGAGCATAGACATGATGTTTAAACCAAGGGCGACGGGGCAAGCCATGTTCCCTGGTCAGAAAACGTTCCATATCTTTTAGCAAGGCGTTGAGGGCTTTGGCTTTTTGGGGATTACCATCGAAATTTTTAAAAGCTTCCTGGTAAGCTAATGCTTGATTGTTTAGCTCATTTAAAGCGTTCTGCAAGGGCGCAAAGTTGAAGTAGGGTACCTTTTCTTTTGGTTTGGGGACAATGTATGCTTCGTTTGGATTCGATGCCAATTCATAGATCCCTTCATTTATCAGCCGGTTTTCTTCTTCCGTTTCTTTACGCAAATCCTCAGCTAGTTCGGTGATCTCTTCTATATATTTTGCGATGATTTTAGCAAAGTGCTGAAATTCAAAAGGTAATACATCCGCGTTTGCCAACCGAAGGCTGGTTCGCCCGGCTACTTTCACCAAGGCGATGCCATACTGGAATTCAGGGTCTTTGAATCGTTTATAATGTTCATACGAATCGTACATGGTATGGTACTCCCCGCCAGAACTTTCTCCGCCAAAACCCAAATTGAACGAGGCCACTCCTAAATGTTGAAAAAATGGTGAGTAATCTGAACCGGAGCCTAATGCATATAGGTTATAATGGTCCCAGGCATCTCTACCATTCATCAATTCAATGGCATTTCTCCTTTCAAATACAGATACACCTTTCTTAGGATCATTTACCACATGAGTGATTTCATCAAAAAACTTTTCCAGTGTGTGTGAACCTCCGGCCCCTAAAAAACCGCTTGCGGTTGCGTCTGTGTTAATATATGCCACTACTTTCTTCCTTAGCTCCTCTGCATGTGTTTCTACCCATTCGGTTGATCCGATTAATCCTGGTTCTTCTGCACCCCAGGCACAATAGACCAGCGTACGTTTTGGATGAGCCCCATTTTTAGCTAAATCACCAACTGCCCTTGCTTCTTCCATCAGGGTGACCAGTCCGCTTATTGGATCGTTAGCTCCATGGACCCAGGCATCATGGTGGTTTCCACGAATAACCCATTCATCTGGATATACACTTCCTTTCATGGTAGCAATCACATCATAGGCAGGTTTCATATCCCAGTTGAACTCCAGTTTTAACCGGACTTTTGCGGGACCCGGACCTATGTGATAAGTTATCGGCAGAGCTCCTCTCCAACCTGCAGGAGCAACCGGGCCTTCCAATGCTTTGAGTAGTGGTAAGGCATCGTGGTATGAGATTGGCAAAACGGGTATTTTAGTGATAGAAGGAGCGTCTTCAATTTTTAAACGTTCCGCATCCTCCGTGGCACCATAACCTGGAGTGAGCACATCACCCGGAGCCAGGGGTAAGTCCATAACCGCTCCACGCTGCACCCCGAATTCATTTTTGAAGGGCCCTGCAGGGTAAACATCTCCCTGATAAAAGCCATCATTCTCCGGATCAGAATAAATAATACATCCAATAGCTCCCTTTTCTGCAGCTACTTTTGGTTTGATACCTCTCCATGAACCCATATATCTGGCAATTACAATTTTACCTTTTACATCTATGCCACGCTTTTCTAATTCTTCATAATCTTCAGGCACGCCATAATTTACATAGACTAATTGGGCAGTAACATCGCCATCGATGGAGAAACAGTTATACCCTGGAAGTGCTTCTTCTGTTTGTGATGATGAAGCATCTCCTGCTAAGGGTGGTTCTGTGAGGCTTGCTGTATATGAAGTGGGTTCAATCATTTCCAGTAACCGAACTTTGGGAGTTGGGAATAGGATATTGAATTTTTCCACCTTCACTTCATATCCCCATTCCTGAAACTTTTTTGTAATGAAATCCACCACTTTTTTCTCATATTCTGAGCCTACATGATGTGGTCTGGCAGACATGTATTTCATCCAATTGTCGAGATTCTCTGCTTTGAGAAGCTGATCAAAATCGGCTTCAATCGATAATTGATGGACTGCCCCTTCTTCAGAAAAACCCATGAGGGGACTGGACTGGGCCATCACCGAATAATTTGTTAAAAAACATGTAAAGACTAGGAATGATGCTAAACGTATTAATTTCATATTTATAGTTTTATATAATGAGTCTACTTTAAAGAACCTTGCACATGTCAAGGGTTAGCCAACTCGGGTTCTTCTTTCTTGAAAGGTACAAACCAGGCCGCCAGAAATGAAGGAATAGTAGCAACCAGGACCCATAAGAAAAAATATTTATAACCTAGATAGTCGCTGACATATCCGCTCACCATGGAAGGCAGCATGAATCCCAGGTTCATTACTGAAGTTGCGAAAGCATAATGGGCCATTTTGTACTTACCGGGAGCAATTTGTTGCATCATGAACAGGATTATGCCCACAAAACCAAACCCATAGCCAAACCATTCCAGTGAAATGGCTCCACATATTATTGCGAAGTTTTCCGGGGTATTAAATGCCAGGTATGTATAAACT
>CAZAWQ010000520.1:0-18890 GCA_964488585.1 uncultured Roseivirgaceae bacterium | reverse complement strand
ACTCTACCCACAATTTTCAGCCAATCATTTATATCGTAGTCTAATTTAATATTTCCAATAACCCTGGTTCTTTCGTCAGTCTGGTAGTTTTCGTACCTGGTCCAGTACAAGTTATCCCAGAAAATAGGCTGATATCACCCAGCTTGGAGAGGTAGTGGTTACGGCACTGGGAATCTCCCGGGAGAAAGCCAGTTTAGGTTATGCTGTTCAAGAAGTCGATGGAGAAACCATCAATACAGTTAAAGATCAAAACTTCATTAATTCCCTTTCCGGGAAAATTGCGGGTGTACAAATCAAACAAACCAACAATTTTGGTGGTTCCACCAACGTGATTATTAGAGGTAATAGTTCCATTACCGGTAGTAACCAGGCGCTGTTTGTAATAGATGGTGTACCAGTGAACAACCGAACAGGTAATGAAACAGAATATCAACGAGATGGTCGTTATGGTTTTGATTATGGCAATGCCGCTTCTGATATCAACCCTGAGGATGTTGAATCCATATCAGTACTGAAAGGAGCTGCGGCTTCTGCATTGTATGGATCTCGGGCAGCCAATGGTGTGATATTGATTACCACCAAAAAAGGTAAGGCCAGAAAAGGAATTGGTGTTTCTATTTCTACAGGGTATACTGCTGGGAAAATTGACAAAGATACTTTCGTCAAATACCAGGATCAGTATGGTGCTGGCTACGGCAAGTACTATGGAAGTACTGGAGACTTCTTTGACATTGATGTAAACGGTGATGGCAACCTTGATTTTGTGGTGCCTACTACTGAAGATGGTTCTTATGGCGGGAAATTTGACCCCAATCTACAGGTATATACATATGACTCTTTTATTCCCGAGTCTCCAAATTATTTAAAACCATCCCCCTGGGTAGCTGGAAGGAGCACCCCGGTTGATTTCTTTGAAACAGCCAATACTTTCAACAACACCATTGCATTGACAGGTGGGAATGAAACAACTACCTTTAGGTTGAGTTATACCAATTTAAACATGACCGGAGTGATGCCCAACAGCAAAATGAATCGCCATAATGTTAGTTTCAATGGTGCTTCTCAGATTACTGATAAGTTCAATGTAAGCTTGGGTGTTAATTTTGTCGCCAGTGACAATCTTGGGAGGAACTCTACCGGTTATGGTGGTAACATGATGGGTCAGTTCCGACAGTGGTGGCAAACCAATGTTGATGTTCAGGGTCAGAAAGATTTGTACTTCGCGACAAAAAGAAATATCACTTGGAACCCAATTGGTCCGCCGGATGAGTTACAGCCTATTTTCTGGGATAACTTGTACTGGACCAGGTACGAAAACTACCAGACTGACGAAAGAACCAGGGTTATTGGAAATATTAAATTAGACTACGATATAAATGATTGGCTGAAAATTGTGGGTAGAGTGGGCCTGGATAGTTACAATGAAACAAGAGAGGAGCGTGTGGCTGTAGGAAGCGTTGCCGCTGAATTCGGTAATATTCGCCCAAAGCAGGATGAAACCTCTGGATACCAAAGACAGGATATATTTGTCAGTGAGCGCAATTATGATTTAATGCTTACGGCTAATAAAGACCTGACTCCGGACTTAAGCTTATATGCACTATTAGGATTTAACTTGCGACAAGAGTCTTTTGAATCGGTGCAAAATGCAACTGCTGGTGGACTGGCAGTGCCTAGATTATATAAGTTGAGTAATTCTTTTGGTACACCTCCCCTGGCAATTGAGAGAGATACTGAAAAAGAAGTGTATGGTTACTACACCAGTGTGAACTTAGGCTACAAGAGCAGGTTATACTTAGATGGTACATTCAGGTATGATATATCCTCTGCTTTGCCGGTCAGTGACAACGCCTATCCATACTATTCAGCCTCATTGTCTTGGGTGTTTACCGAATCTTTCAACACAAACTGGTTGAGTTTTGGTAAGTTAAGACTAGGTGGAGCCCGGGTGGCCAATGATTTAGGAGCTGGTAATACCAGTGATTTCTTCATCCGTAATCCCAACTTCGGTCCAACCATTATCACCTCAGCACCAAATACTAAGAACAACAGCGATTTGATACCAGAAACTACAGATTCTTTCGAGTTTGGTATCGAGTTGGCAGCATTTCACAATCGACTATCATTGGATATTGCAGCATATACCAGTCAGACCGATGATCTTTTGACCTTTATTGAGGTTTCGCAATCCACCGGTCATCGATTTAAACTGGTGAACGGAGGTAGTGTAGAAAATAAAGGTATTGAGCTAACTTTAGGCGCCGATATCATCCGAAAAAGCGACTTTAACTGGCGCATGGATATTAACTATGCCAGAAACCGAAATGAGGTACTATCTCTGTCTGAAGGAGTTGATAACTATGTATTGAATAGTTATCAGGGAGGTATTTCTGCAAACGCCACAGTTGGGCAGCCATTTGGTGTGTTGAAAGGAACAGGATTTATGTTTGCTGACGATGGACAGAGAGTAGTAAATTCATCTGGATATTACATAGCAGTTCCCGATCAGATCATTGCCGACCCTAATCCGGATTGGATTGGCGGTATGAACAACAGAGTTAGCTATAAGGGACTGGCCCTTTCTTTCTTAATTGATATGCAACAGGGCGGGGATGTGTATTCTTTGGATATGCACTATGGCCAGGGAACCGGTATTCCGATACACACTACTGGCGTAAATGACAAAGGTAATGATTTTCGTTTACCGGTTGCCGACGGTGGTGGAATTAAACAGCCCGGTGTGAAGGAAGATGGCACTCCAAACGATGTATACGCCAGAGCAGATTACTTCGGAGGTGTTTTTTATTGGGGTAATTCCTCAAGAAACCCCGCTGCATTGACTGTTTATGATGCCAGCTTTGTTAAGCTGAGAGAGATGGCGCTTACCTATACTTTGCCTAACAAATGGATTAATTCGTTTGCGGAAAGAATAGACGTGTCTTTGGTTGGAAGAAACCTGGCAATATTGCACAAGAATCTTCCATATTCAGATCCTGAAGCTGGTTTATCTGCTGGTAATGCCCAGGGATACCTCTCAGGAACATATCCCGCGGTAAGATCTATGGGATTTGCGATTAAAGTTGACTTTTAAGAATTGAATATAAAAGGATGAAAAATATAATTTTAATATGGATATTCTGCTTGTTCGCAGTTTCTTGCGACGAAAGGCTAGAATTATTGAATGAAGAAAAAGTGAACCCGGCACAAGTTCCTGCAGAAACCTTATTTGCTAATGGTGTAAAGGAGATGGCTTATATGATGGTCAATTCCAACGTGAACGTAAATGTGTTTAGGTTTTATGCTCAGTATTGGGCCGCGGCTACTTATCCTGATGAGAGCCAATACAACCAGGTGACCCGCAATATACCCAGAAATTTCTGGGACAGAGGGTACAGGAGAGCGTTAAAGGATTTAACTGAGGCCAGAAAAATTATGGTTGAACAGCCTAATCCTACTTTAACCCCTGCGGGAAATGCCAATAGATTGGCTATTGTAGATATCGCTATGGCTTATGTGTATGCCACTATGGCTGAGACTTATGGAAACATCCCATTTAGCCAGGCCATGGATATTGATGTTATAACACCGGTATACGATGATGCAAGAACAGTCTATGATGCACAGATTGATGCCTTGACAACTGCAGCCAATATTATTAATGAGAATGATGCGGCTATTAGTGCAGTTCAGGATATTCTCTATCAAGGAAGTGCTGCCGGCTGGAAAAAGTTTGCCAACTCCTTAAAACTTCGTATGGCCATGATGTTGGCAGATACCGATCCCAGTAAGGCTCAGACTATGGTTGATCAGGCGCTGGCTTCAGGAGTTATTGAGAGTCCGCTTGACGATACCTTCGTTACCTACTTTACGGAAGCGCCAAGTACCCATCCTGTTTATGAGGACCTGGTACTAAGCGGAAGAAGAGACTACCTGCCCGCAAATACGCTGGTAGATATCATGAATGATCTGAATGATCCCAGGAGGGTAGCTTATTTTTCAGATCCGCTTGATGGTGAGATTGTAGGAGCTACTTATGGTGATGTCACTGCTTACGGTTCAGTATCTCATTTAGGAGATATTTTCTTTACGCCTACCGTGCCCGGCACATTAATTAGCTGTACAGAGGTACTCTTCCTGTTGGCTGAAGCGGCAGCGCGCGGTTTTACCGTGCCTGAAACTGTAGAGAGCTACTACAATCGGGCAATTGAAACAAGCATGTCTGATTGGGGAGTGTTGCCAGGCTACGATGCATATATTGCCCAACCGGATGTGGCCTATGCTACAGCACCGGGTGATTGGAAACAAAAGATCGGTATGCAGGCCTGGATCGCGTTGAACAATAGAGGATACGAGGGTTGGACAACCTGGAGACGATTAGACTTTGATGCATTCAGCCCTCCTCCAGGAATGACCATGGGGGACATTCCAGTTCGTCTGCTTTATCCGCAAGAAGAAGCCCAGTTAAACGGTTCCAACCTTGATGCAGCTATTTCTGCCATAGGAGGTAATTTGAAAACAACCAAACTTTTTTGGGATGTGAATTAAAGGCAGTATTGAGTATTATTGTCTATGAATAAAATAAGGACTCTCCCTGTATCAGGGAGAGTTTCTTTTTTGATCGAATCTACCTTAACTCCCGGAGATTCCTGGTTCTAAATAAGATCTATTCCGCTTGAAAATAACGTTTGTTGCAATATGTATTAGTCTGCTTACACTGGACACATCTGCCCAAAATATAAATAAAATTATAGTGGATGAAAGTGCTAATGGTAAGAATATGGCAGATTATTTATTATCCATTGAACAGGAGTATCAAGTCGATTTTGTTTTCACTGATCAATCGATCCGACCCCTGATTATTGGAGGTATCCAAAAGAGGATTTATATGTACTCTTTTCTTGATTCCGTGCTGGAGCCTTTCAATTTCGCAGCGATAAGGGTTAAAGACAATGTGATATTTATATTGGGTAAGCCAATAAGGGATGAATTCGGAAAAAAGAAAGATAACTATCGAATCATAAAAACTATTGACCCTGGAAAATTAAGTGGAAGAATTACTGACGGGGCCTCAGGACAGCCCATAATAGGTTCTCAAGTGACTATCCCAAACCTTCAACTGGGGGTATTAACCGATGAAAAGGGTTATTTCGAACTGTCAGTACCAGATGATGAGATTTTTCAAATCTATATTCAATATCTTGGTTATGATACCAAATCGTATGTAGTAGGATTTAGTCAATATGGCAGTATAGAAACAATTGAAGCAACTTTGAATAGCGCTTCCATCCAGATGGAGGGCATTACCGTTACCGCAAATCGTAGTAATGAAAAATTAAAAAGTACCGTGGCAGGGGTTGAAAGACTGGATATTGAAAGTATAAAAGAGCTTCCTACCTTTTTTGGTGAGGTCGACCCTGTTCGAAGCCTGACAACTTTGCCCGGTGTCAGCACCTCTGGTGAAATATCTTCCGGTTTCCATGTAAGGGGTGGTCAATCTGGGCAAAACCTAATCAAACAAGACCATGCAATAGTTTTTAACCCCACACATTTATTTGGTTTCTTTTCCGCATTTAACCCTGATATGATTAATAGTGTAACATTATATAAAGGCGGGGGGCCTGCGAACTTTGGAGGAAGAGTGGCCTCGGTACTAGACATAAAGTTGCGAAATGGCGATGTCGGTAGATTGGCAGTTAAGGGAGGAGTTGGTATGATATCAAGCAGACTAACAATTGAAGGGCCAGTTGTAAAAGGGAAATCATCATTCCTTGTGGGCGGACGCATTGCTTATCCCGATTGGTTGTTGAAAGCTACCAAGAATATCGACCTAAGAAATAGTTCAGCGAATTTCAATGATTTAAACGCTAAATTTTTTCATACAATCAATGAAAATAACTTTATCTCAATATCGGGCTATAGAAGCTATGATGACTTTCACCTGAATAGTGATTCAACCTTTGCTTGGGGCACTACTAATATTTCGGTGAATTGGGATCATACATATAGTGATAAATTAATTTCAACCGTCACCTTTGCAAGCAGTAACTACTATAGCGATGTAGTCAATAACAGTGAAATAGAAGCCTTCGAATACAGAAATTCTATAAAGAACTTATCTCTTAAAAGTGATTTTATTTATACCAGGGATGAGTCAGCAAAATACACATTCGGTTTTGAAGCCAACAGCGCAACAATTGAGCCAGGTAAACTTGTGGCAGGTGATAGAAGTAATGCAACCCCAGTTGACATAAGTGATCAACATTCGCTTGAGTTAGCGGCTTTTATTCAATCCGAATTGGAATTGTCGTCAAAATGGGCATTGTCCGCAGGGCTAAGATATTCTCATTTTCTTCGACTTGGTGAAGATGCTATTTATACTTTTGATTATAATAAAATTGAAGGGAGGTATCCGGCCATAGTAGATACCACTAACTATTCAAACAACCAACTTATTGAAAGTTACCATGGTTTGGAACCCCGAATTTCACTCAGATATCTGATTAGTCCGAATTCCTCCCTGAAGGCAAGTTATTATAGGGGACTTCAATATTTACATTTGGTTTCAAATACTACTTCAATTGCCCCATATGATTATTGGATAGCTAGCGGGCCTTATTTAAAGCCTCAAATTGGCAATCAATACTCACTGGGATATTTCGGAAATTTAAAGGACAATATATACGAGTATTCCGCGGAAGTATTTTATAAAGATGTTGCCAACACAGTTGACTATATTGAGGGGGCTGATGTCACATTAAACGCTGCATTAGAAGCAGGACTTTCACAGGGAAGAGGAACAGCTTATGGGGTTGAATTATTTCTCAAAAAGAATGAGGGACCACTCACTGGATGGCTGTCATATACATATTCCAGAAGCTTACTTGAATTTGATTCCTCTAACGAGATATTAAGGATTAATGAAGGAGACCAATACCCTTCCAATTATGATCAACCTCACGACTTCTCCGCTGTTATCAGTTATAAACTAGGACCAAGAACCACGCTGTCCTCAAATTTTAACTATAAAACCGGAAGACCTATTACAATTCCCATTTCCAAATTTACTTATGATGCGTATTTGGCGGCCCTAAACTATTCTTCAAGAAATGAGTATCGTATCCCCGACTATCATCGATTGGACTTGTCGTTGAGTATCAAAGACCGGGAGCGAAAAAACACCAGCTTTCAAGGAGAATGGGTCATATCAATTTTCAATTTGTATGGAAGAGAAAATGCCTACTCAGTATATTTTAACAAGAACGGAAGGGCCTATAAACTTTCTATACTGGGAAATATTTTCCCATCAGTAACATATAATTTCAGGTTTTGATTTTACAGGGACGCTTTATTTTGGTAATATCTTTGATACTATTCTTGCTTTCAGCATGTATAGAGCAATTCGATTTTGTGATTAAAAATGAGCATCCAAGTTTAGTGATAGAGGCACAAATTTCCAATGTGAGCTTCAATGAGTCACGTGATTACCCTTCAGATGGAAGATACTTTGAAGTTATTTTACGACTAACAAGTGATGTTATAAACATCAGGGACGAAGTTGTATCAAATGCTAAAATTACCTTGGAGGAGGACTCCGGTTTGGAGTGGTCTTATACTGAAACTCCAGAAGGTTCTGGTCATTATTACTTATTAAGCGATGATTTTAAAGCCATTGAAGATAGGAAGTATAAGTTAAAGGTTCGTGTATCTGAAAATGAGTCTTATGAGTCCAGTTGGGAACACTTACCAGTACCCGGACCAACCATGGGAGAGATTTGTTTTGAAGAGTCGGAGATTCAAAAGTTTGTCATTGAAGCGGGTGAAAAAGTACTGAACACCATACCTGGAGTTCAGGTAGGAATAGATTTGTCCAATAAGGATCCTCAGGATATTTCATATTATCGTTGGGACTTCGAGCCTACGTGGATTTATATTGCACCACTGGCTTCCGGAGCACGGCCTAATCGCGTTTGCTGGGCTACCAATGTGAACTATATCTCCAAATATGAGCTTCAGGAGGATAAGGCAGGCGGATATAGGAAGGATCTGTTTTTCATGGAAGTACCTCAAAATGAAAGGATTCTCACGGATTTTTCAATGTTGGTTAGACAGTATACTACCTCTGAAGATTACTACTATTTTTGGGACGAATTGAGAGAGCAAACCAATAGAGGAACTATATTTGATGCACCACCCTACAACCTTCGCTCTAATTTTGAATCACCACAGGAGAACAGCAAAAGAGTGTCCGGTTACTTTGGCGTGGTTGAGGAACAAGCAAAAAGATGGTATTTCAATATTGATGATCTTTCCTATTATACTGAAGATTTCCTTTTAAGAGTTTGCCAGGTACCTTATGTAGGTGGTCCTGCTGCTGAATGTCTAAACTGTTTAGAATATTCAAAGGGAAGTGCTACCCTCATTAAGCCCACTTGGTGGAGATAGCCTTAAAAATCGTCCGCCCGATAAACTTTGGCTTTTCCGTTGACAATTACCGCCAAAACCTTTTCTTTTGAAAGCAGTCTGGAATCGGTAAAACTGACGGGGTAACCGATGGAGTTACTGGTTTTGTAACTTTGATAAGGGCCACCTGCAGGTAAATCCTGTCCGGTATCTAAGGTTTTGTTAGTGTTTATAAGCGTCCTGCCCTCCCAGTTCATTTCAATAATGGGTAATTGTTCTATTTCAGTATCCTTGCCGGGTCCGAAAACACTTTTTCCATAGATCTGAGACCATTGACTATTGGTTTCCCAATCATTCAGAATTAAGTTGGCATTGTGCAATAGACCGGAAACATAAAAGTTGCGATCTTTTCTGTCCCAGCAATAGCCGGTTCCTGTCAGGGGACAGAAGGATATGGCGACATTGGTAGACTGAAATACATCATTAACGATTTCATGATATTCCAACACTCTTTCTGGGTAGATCCTTGCTTCACCGTTTATGCTTACCGCAAGAATTAGATCACTTTGCTTGTGGTTACCATCTATAAACATTTCTTTGGTTCTTACCTCTTTAAAATCAGGATTATAAATAGCTGGGATGGCGTTTGGTGCTGCTGCTTGCACTATAAAATCCGTATCGATAAGCCAGCCATCTTTTTGTTTAGTTTCCAGTAGTTCTTTTTCCACACCCTCACTATATAAAGAAGCTTCTGCATAGAAAGCTGCAATACTGAACCAATAGGCTTTTACCTGATGCAAGAAATTCAAACGGGCCCCTCGGTTTGGGCCACTGATAGATTCTCCAAAAACGTTCCAATGATTGCCCAGGTTATCCTCAAGGATGGCCGGTAATGAATCAGATGGGTGAAAATCTAAAATATTCCCATTCAACTCCCGGTCATAAGCAACCAGGATGTCGAATTGTGAATTGCTATAAACCACAAATTTTTCATTTTGGAATTCATCTTGTAATACAGATGCTGTAGTTGTTGGAACCAAGGTTGGTTGCTTACTTACTTCATCTTCCTCACAAGCATTCAGGAAGAAACCTGTAACGATAACCCAATACAAATATTTATAATTGCTTATCAAATTGCTTAATGTCCGTATCATTTTTACTAAAGTTTATATGTATTGTAGCAACCAGCTTGCTGCTGGTGGTAATTTGAAATCCATTCAAGTTTCGATATATTGGTAGTTCTGCGGAGAATCCTAAAATGATTTTAGGAGTTATATTTAAATTAATTCCCGGTACCAGGTACAGCCAGGTCCCACCGGTATTGTCATTGTCAAAGTCTTCAATTTGATCTTTTTGAGTTTTTCTAAGCCTGAACAACAAGCTGGGTGTAGTAATTATACTTCCTAGCACATAGTCATCAGATATTCCTGCAAATATTTGAAGCTCATTACCAAATTTATACCTTTCATGAAAAGTAAGGTTATCTGAAGAAGTATTCAATCGATAGAACAGGGAGCTGGTTAGCTGTAGAGATTTTCTTTGACTGAATGGGGTTTGATAGCTTATTAGGAAAATTGCATCAAAAGAACCAGTACCTGGCTGCAAATTGGCAGGCAGGATAAACCCGCCACTGTTGTTTACTTTTTTTGTTTCTCCTGTAGGAAACTTTACACCTCCTCCAACTACCAGTGGATATTTTTCCGATACCGGTATTTTAAATTGACCAACTAAAGAGATGTCTCCAATCCCATTCGTTTCTAACAAAAGGGGTTGGCTCAGTTGGTCGGTTTCTTCGCTGGTCCATATGTAAGGTACCAGCAACGATAGTGCCACAGATTTATTGATCACATAATCGGCTTGAAGTAGAATGGTCTTGGTTGCCCTTTTAATGCGATTGTCATCTGTCAAACTTCCATCCAAATAAACATCCTCTATCTTGTTATAATCATAAGTGAGTCTTAACTGTGCCGAATTAGCAGGATATGTATTAATTCTTAGTGCACCGGTAATGGGCACCCCCCCGGTGCAGCAAGTCTGTGGAAATATACTATTGGGTATCACAGCCATGCAGCAAACCAACATCATTATTATTACGGGACTCATCTGGGAATTTACTGATAAATCGGTTTGATTTATGTCGTATTAATTACATTATATAACTCATTATAGGTTAGTTTAGTTCTTTCCAACAACCGTATTTGAATCATATCTTTAAAACCAATATATTACCGCACTATCTAAATGATCTACGTCAGTCGCCAGGAGCACTTTAATGCCGCTCATAAACTATACAATCCCAAGTGGAACGTGGAAAAAAACATTGAGGTTTTTGGCCCCTGTGCCAATGAAAACTGGCATGGCCATAACTTTGATCTCATCGTTACCGTAAGGGGCGAGCCAGATCCTGAAACTGGATTTGTGGTGGATCTTAAAAAACTGAGCCTGCTCATACGAAAAACTGTTCTGGAACCCCTGGACCACAAAAACCTTAACCTGGATGTACCCTTTTTGAGGGGTAAAATGGCTAGTACTGAGATTCTGGCAGAAGAGATTTGGCAGTTATTGGAAAATAAAATACCTGAGATCACCGCGGTGGGACAGTTGCACTCAATAAAGTTATATGAAACTCCCCGTAATTTTGTAGAGTACTTCGGGCCATATCAATCTGATTCATGAAGTACTATCTCATCGCTGGTGAACGCTCAGGCGATCTTCATGGATCTCATTTGATAAAAGAGTTACAGCTACAGGATCCAAAAGCAGAAATTAGGTGTTGGGGAGGTGATTTAATGGAGCAGGCTGGAGGAAAACTGGTGGTGCACTATAAGGACCTGTCTTTCATGGGTTTTTGGGAAGTATTTACCAATCTCCTGACCATTAAGAAATTCCTTGATTACTGTAAAAAAGATCTGCTGGAATACCAGCCGGATGTAGTGGTATTAATCGATTATCCAGGGTTTAATTTGAGGATTGCTGAATTTGCTCATAGAAGCAAGTTGAAGGTTTGCTATTTTATTTCACCCAAACTCTGGGCCTGGAACCGTAAACGCGCGGCGAAGATCAAAAGGCATGTTGATAGGATGTATGCCATTTTACCTTTTGAGGAACAGTTTTACCAACAATACCAGTACCATGTGAATTATGTGGGCAATCCACTAGTGGATACCATTAGTAACTTCCACACACCTCCTGGTTTTATCGATACCCTCCAGACCGGAGCCAGACCGGTGATAGCAGTGTTACCTGGCAGCCGTCGTCAGGAAATCAAGCACATGTTGGAGGTGATGTTAGCTCTGGTGCCAGATTTTCCGCAGTATAAATTCGTGGTGGCAGCGGTTGACAATATACCGGCTGAATTTTACCAGGACGCCCGCAGATTAAATGACGTTGCCATTGTTACCAACAAAGCATATGAGTTATTATCGGTGGCCAGTGTTGCGGTGGTCACATCAGGTACAGCCTCCTTGGAAACCGCATTATTTGATGTTCCACAGGTGGTCTGTTATAAGACCAGTTGGCTCTCCTATTTGATTGCACGGGCGTTAATCAAGGTCCCCTATCTATCATTAGTAAATCTAATCGCAAGGCAAATGGTGGTCCCGGAATTAATTCAGAAGGAGTTTCAGAAAGAAAAGATCACCAAACATCTAAAGGAGTTGCTGGGAGAGAGTCCGGAGCTTAAAAGGCAACAAGCCGGATACCAGAAAGTAAGATTATTGCTGGGAAACAAAAATGCCTCAAAGGAAACTGCCAGGCTTATTGTTGATTACTTGTCTGAATGACCGCTAGTCCGAGATCTGAGATCTGAGATCTAAAATCTGAGATCTGAGATCTGAGATCCCTTACGCCACCTTAAGCTTATTGAAATTGGATTTGTCAATTTTAGACCTGGCGTAGGCAAGGGTAATGTTCAATGTTTTAATACTCTTATCAGAGGGTATTTCAAACATAGCATCGGTAATAATAGCTTCACATACTGATCGAAGTCCCCTGGCGCCAAGTTTGAATTCTATGGCCTTTTCTACTATAT
Source organism: uncultured Roseivirgaceae bacterium (assembly GCA_964488585.1). Lineage (GTDB taxonomy): Bacteria > Bacteroidota > Bacteroidia > Cytophagales > Cyclobacteriaceae > SZUA-3. Next base: position 6,460 of record CAZAWQ010000520.1, on the reverse strand, counting down.
AATCCAGGGCATCCGGTTTAAACTCAAGTTCCACACCTTCCATTGCAAACAATTTCACATATTGTTTGGAAAGGGCATTCTTGGGCTCGATCAATATCCTTTTTAAAACATCTTTAGAAAGAGGATTGAGATACGTCAATACTGGCAGCCTACCAATGAGTTCAGGTATCAAACCAAAACTTTTTAGATCCCTTGCCGTCACAAATTGCAGCAAATTCTCATCGTCCAGGTTTACTTGTTGATCTTTTTCGTCATTAGACGTGAACCCCAGAGGTCGAGTATTTAGGCGATTAGCGATGGTTCTTGTTATACCGTCGAAAGCCCCACCGCAAAGAAATAGTATATTTTCAGTATTCACAGAGATCATTTTTTGATCAGGATGTTTACGCCCACCTTGAGGCGGTACATTAACTGCCGTTCCTTCCAACAGTTTGAGCAGTGCTTGCTGAACACCCTCTCCACTAACATCCCGGGTGATAGAGGGGTTATCTGATTTGCGGGCAATTTTATCGAGTTCGTCAATATATACAATTCCTCTTTCGGCTGCTTCCAGGTCATAGTTAGCCGATTGAAGTAATCGGGTAAGGATACTTTCAACATCTTCCCCAACATAACCTGCTTCCGTAAGCACCGTTGCATCTGCTATACAAAACGGCACCTGTAGGATACTTGCCAGAGTACGTGCCAAATAAGTTTTACCGGTTCCTGTTTCACCAACCATGATGATATTGGATTTCTCAATAATCACCTCTTCCTCAGTTTGTTGCTGCATCAGACGCTTGTAATGATTGTAAACTGCTACGGCAATTACTTTTTTAGCCTGGTCTTGTCCCACAACATATTGATCCAGGTATTTTTTTAGTTCTACCGGTTTAATCAGGTTAAAACTGGGTGCTGATGTGTCATTCCCTTTAGTTTTTATTTCCTCGGAAAGTATCTGTTGGGCTTGGGTAATGCATTTATCACATATGTGTGCATTAATCCCTGAAATCATCAGATCTACATCCTTCTTATTTCTACCGCAAAACGAACAGGTTACCTGTGCCATATAATGAATATACTAAATAAAACGTATTGTGGGGCTGATAAATTAGGATTTAATTAGAATCTCATCGATCAAACCATAGGATTTCGCCTCCGTGGCGGTCATCCAGTAATCCCTGTCAGCATCTTTTTCAATCTCTCCTACTTTTTTCCCACTGTGCTGACCCAGGATCTCATACAATTCCTTTTTCAAAGATAAAATCAGTTTCAGCGAAATTTCCATGTCTTTTGAAGAACCCTGCATCCCCCCGGAAGGCTGGTGGATCATGACTCTTGCGTGAGGAAGTGCTGACCTTTTCCCTGCAGCTCCTCCAGCCAGTAAAACTGCGCCCATGGATGCAGCCAGTCCCGTACAAATAGTGGCAACTTCAGGATTAATGTATTGCATGGTGTCATAAATTCCCAAACCAGCGGTTACGGAACCTCCTGGACTGTTAATATATAGCATGATCTCCTTTTTAGCATCTGTTGATTGTAGAAATAATAGTTGGGCAGTAATAATATTGGCAATATTATCATCGACAGGGAGGCCCAGGAATATAATTCGGTCCATAATTAACCGAGAAAAAACATCTATTTCCCGAAAATTGGTCGGACGTTCTTCTATAACTGCGCGGGTCATACTCTCAATACGTTGAACATAACTATCAAACGTGCTGCCACTGACTCGTTGGCCATGTACAGCAAATTTTCTGAATTCGTTTTTATCGATCATTTGTGCTTCATTGATTGGAAATAAATCTAACTCATTTAGCTTAAAAAGGTTTACAAAACTATAAAAAAACCTATTTGGTGGCTTCTTTTTTGAACTGATCCAGACTTACTTCCTTTTTGGAAATACTGATTTTATCCCGGATTAAGTTCAATATCTTGACATTGCGCACCTGGTTGAATACCTGAAGATAATTTTGACCCTCATTTCCTTTTAAATAATTATCTGCAAAAACGTCAAGCTGATCGGCCATTTGATCCCCCAATCCGGAAGAAGTCAATTGGGCCACTATTAGTTCTTTTGCTTTTGAAACCACTTCGTCATTTTCGATATTTACCTCATTGTCCTCAGCAATGCGATTCAGAATAAGATTCCATTTCATTTCGTCTGCGTAATTCTGGTAGTCCTTGTCAACTTCATCTTCATTTAGCTTGCCCTCATTGGATGCCACCAGCCATCGTTTTAGGAACTCATTGGGCAAGTCCATTTTCGTGGCTTTCAGGATCTCTTTACGTATACTATCAGTCAGGAGATTTTCAGTTTCTCTTTGGAAACTGCTGCTTAAGTATTCCTTTATTTTTTCCTTGAACTCTTTTTCTGTTTTGACCTTTCCCTCACCGAATAATTTATCATAAAACTCTTGATTCAGTTTTGCAGCCTGGATTCGTTTGACTTCTTCTACTTTCAGGGTTACTTCTGAAATTTTTACCTCGGCCAGTTCCTCCTCGGTCTTTCCCAGCAAACGCGCCTGGTGTGCGTTGTCATGGATGGCCTTAGAAAGATTAAAGCTTACCATGTCTCCACTCTTCTTGCCCACGAATTTTTTTTGTTCCTTTTTTTCAACCTGCTGAATGGGCAATATCACCTCATTCTCAACTGCCAGGTTCACTTCTGACAGCACACCATGAATGATGTCATCAACTTCGGAAATGTCTACATTTACTCTTTCCCCGTAGTTTTTCCTGATCGTTTCCAACTCCTCGGTCACCATCTTGGCATCGATCTTGATTTTATACTCGGTGACCTTTCGTTTTGAAAGATCATACTTAATATCATCAACCAAACCTATACTGTATTCAAATTCGAAGTCTTTTTGGTTTTCCCAATCAATGGTCTTGCTACTATCCAGGTTGGGTAGGGGCTCACCTAATATCTTTAAATCTTGTTTCTTGATGTAGTTGGTGAGAGAATTGGAAAGCATCTTATTTATTTCCTCAACAAGAATGGACTTTCCATACATTTTCTTGATTAGTCCGAACGGGACCTTTCCAGGGCGGAATCCTTTGATCTGTGCCTTCTTGCTATACTCTTTTATTTTTTGTGATACCTGGGGTTGATAATCCCCTTCCTTTAACGTAATTTTAATTAGGCCTTCATTGGATTTTTGCCGATCTAATGTAATGTCCATTGAAATATTTTGTTTGATACAGTAAGACTAAAAACCCTCAATACCAATAACTTTAACCAGGAGATTGAGGGCTTTGTGGTGCGGATGAAGGGACTCGAACCCCCATGCCGTAAGGCGCTAGATCCTAAGTCTAGTGCGTCTACCAATTTCGCCACATCCGCAATTTGCGGGATGTTGCTAGTTGGTCTGCCTGCCGGCAGGCAGGTCTACCAATTTCGCCACTCCGCATTTCAAATTGGAAGTGCAAAGGTAGCCCAATTTTAATTAAAACTCCATTTTTCATGATTACTATTGATGTTGAAGACGAAAAAAAGGAGATAATAAGACGATACCGTCGTTTGCTACGACGGGCAAAACCCTTTTTAAAAGAGGGTGATGCCAAAACAATCCGTAAAGCTTTTAATACTGCCTTGGAGGCGCATAAAGATATGCGCCGACGTACTGGGGAACCCTATATTTACCACCCCCTGGATGTTGCATTGATTGCTATTGATGAAATCGGGTTGGGAACAACTTCTATCGTGGCCGCATTGTTACACGATGTGGTTGAGGATACAGAACTGGAAATTGCTGATATAGAACGTGATTTTGGGACTAAAGTTGGCCGGATAATAGATGGTCTTACCAAGATATCCGGAGTTTTTGACCAGGGAACTTCAGAGCAGGCAGAGAATTTCCGTAAAATGCTCTTGACTTTGTCAGATGATGTACGGGTGATTCTGATAAAACTAGCTGATCGCCTGCACAACATGCGGACACTTTCAAGCATGCCTCAGAACAAGCAATTGAAAGTTACTTCCGAGACCATGTATATATATGCGCCATTGGCACACCGGTTGGGGTTATATGCCATAAAAACAGAATTGGAAGACCTGTGCCTAAAGTATACGGAGTCGGAGCAATACGACGAAATCGCCAAGAAAATTATAGCCACCAAAGAGGCCAGAGATCGATTTGTCAATAAATTTATTCGCCCCGTTAAAAAGGAGTTAAAAGAACACGGATTCGTATTTGAAATAAAAGGCCGGACCAAGTCCATTCATTCCATTTGGAATAAAATGCGAAAGCAAAACATACCTTTTGAAGAGGTTTACGACCTGTTTGCGGTTCGTATCATACTTAATAGTAATCCTGATGATGAGAAAGCGGACTGTTGGAAAGTATATTCCATTGTAACTGATTTTTATCAACCCAACCCTGACCGCTTAAGGGATTGGATAAGCACGCCAAAAGGAAACGGTTACGAATCCCTTCACACCACTGTCATGAGTAGTCCTGGTCAATGGGTGGAAGTGCAGATTAGGGCCAGAAGGATGGACGATATTGCCGAAAAAGGTTATGCTGCTCATTGGAAATATAAAGACAATTCCGGTAACGGCCAGCCCTCTGGGTTGGAACAATGGATCTCCAGGGTTAGAGAGATGTTGGAGCATTCCGATAGCACCGCTATTGAGTTTGTTGATGATTTCAGGTCAAACCTGTTTCATGAAGAAGTTTTTGTATTTACTCCTAATGGCGAATTAAAAACACTGCCTCATGGAGCTACCGCACTGGACTTTGCCTTCGAAATTCATACAGAAATCGGTGCGAAGTGCCTGGGCGCTAAAGTAAATCAACGTTTAGTGCCATTAAATCATGTATTAAAGAATGGCGATCAGGTAGAAGTACTTACTTCCAATAAGCAAAAGCCCCATCAGGACTGGCTCAGGTTCGTCATTACTTCTAAGGCCAGATCGAGGATTAAAGATGCCCTAAAAGAGGAACAAAAAGCCGCGGCTATCGAAGGGAAAGAAATTGTCAAAAGAAAGCTCCGGCAAATGAAATTGCGATTGAACAATGAGACTGTCGAACAGTTGAGGGCTTACTTTGACGAGCGCACAGTTCTTGATTTTTATTATAAGGTAGGCAAGGGTGCTATTGACGCTAAAGAGATCAAACGTTTTAAAGCAGTACGCTCCAGCATTCCTAAGGATCCCAAGGACCGCATCCAGGACGCCGCCTCATTTACAAAGCAAATAGCCAAGGTACGTCAAAAGCAAAGTGACATACTTTTGATTGGCGAGGATATGGATGTGGTCGACTATCGAATGGCAAAATGTTGTAACCCTATACCGGGAGATGAAGTATTTGGCTTTGTAACAGTGAATGAGGGAATAAAGATACACCGCACCAGTTGCCCAAATGCTCCCGAGTTATTATCAAGCTATGGATATAGAGTGGTCAAGGCAAAGTGGTCTTCGCAAATGGACAATGCCTTTTTAACAGATCTAAAAATTATCGGAACCGATCGTGTGGGTTTAATTAACGATGTAACCAATATTATTTCCGGCGAGTTGAAAGTAAACATGCGTGCCATAACCATTGCTACAGATCTGGGAATATTCGAAGGGAAAATCACCCTTTACGTGCAGGATACCGGCCAACTTGAAGTGATGATTAAAAAATTGCAGAAAGTGAACGGAGTGGTCAAGGTAACCAGAATCGACACTACCTAATGAAAATAATACTTTTATATGATCTATATTTGCTCCGCAACTAATGGGTTTAAATAAAAATGTATTTGGTGAAGTAAGAAAAATATTTACAGCCTATCTGGAAAATAGGAGATTGCGAAAAACACCTGAACGATTTGCAATACTTGAGGAGATATACAGCAAAGACGGACATTTTGATGTAGATTCTCTTTATATAAGTATGAAGAACAAGAACTACCGGGTGAGCCGGGCTACTGTTTACAATTCACTGGATTTGTTATTGGAATGTGATTTAGTAAGCAAACACCAATTTGGACAAAACCTTGCTCAATACGAGAAATCGTACGGTTTCAAGCAGCATGACCACTTGATTTGTACAGATTGTCATAAGGTGATAGAGTTTTGCGATCCGAGAATACAAAATATTCAGACCACTGTGGCTGATATGCTAAAATTCAAGGTGCTGCATCATAGTCTGATTTTGTACGCTACATGTAATGACAATAATTGTCGAAACAAAAAAATATGAAATACCAATATGATCTGGAGGACTCCGTATTTACCCTTACTTTGCACGGGGATTTAATCGGGGAAAACCGGGGCCCTGAACTTATGGAATTGGCCAATGAACAGGTTAACAATGATGTAAAGCTTTGTGCTATTGATATCTCAGAGGTCCGTTTTATAAATAGCAGTGGAATAGGTGTTCTAATCACCCTATTGACAAAGTTTCGAAATGTTGATGGTGAGGTTGTATTAATAAACCCATCTGAACAAGTAAAAAAATTACTAATTATTACCAAGCTCAATGCAATCTTCACC
>CAZAWQ010000519.1:0-2286 GCA_964488585.1 uncultured Roseivirgaceae bacterium | reverse complement strand
AACCTGATAGGGCGTGTGGATTATTAATCCGAGTCAACGATAAGGACGATATGGGCGAAGTTCATCGAGGCTCGAAGTGAAAATACTTCAACGAGAAGCCGGATATACGGACGCAAACCATTTTAGTCAAAACAGCATGTTGACTCATGCAATAACGCGGGAGACCATATACAGGCCCTAGAAGTAGCAAATCAACTTTTCGTCCACAAATTTTAACCGGTAAGCGTTATAACTACAGGTCTTTTAAGTAAACGTGTGGTGTCGTGTAGGCTGGAATTTGTTAAGTAGACTGTGTACTACATAAATAACGCACAGGCTAAGTGCAATAGCTACGACTACCGATGAAAAGCGATACAGCGCACTATAAAAAATATCCTGTTGTGGAGAGAGTGACTGGCCGTACAAAATGCCAAATGTGGTAAGTACGCCAAAGCCCGTGCCAGCACCACCACCGCTAAGTACATGCTGGCGGCTGATGAAAAATACCAATATCCATAAGCTGAAACTTGCGAAAAACAACGTGTCACTGTAGTTGAGCAAAATGAGCTGGGCGAGCAGGGCAAGATTACATCCAATTAGCGTGCCCAGCGCTCGCTGCCAGCCACTCAATGTGGCTCCTTTCCAACACAGTGGAAAAAGAATCAATACACTTGCTGCTTGTGCTGATATCGAATCTACTAAGTCGAAGGTTTGAAATACAGCAAACGATAGCGTGGCGACAGTGGTGCATAATATGACTTCGTGGCGAATACTTGCTTTATCTTTTGCCGCTTTGGGTAAAGGCGTGCGCGGCTCCTCATCGGGAAAAACAATATGCAAAGCGAATGCAATTATCAATGCCAACAGAATTGCACCGATGTTTGATATCACTAATGCGTAGATATCTATTCCATCGCTGCTGTAGCTGGCAAAATGTAGCTGCAGCGAAAGTCCTACAAGGGAAAACGCACCGAATAAATACAGCGTACCTTTACTCATTTGCCAAAACAGAAAAGCGAAAGTGATGGCGATTAGCGGCGTGATCAGCAATGGGTGGCTTCCGAACAAGCCGTATACCACTAAAACAGCCACCGCCGGAAAGATGGTTGCGGCAAGAAATTGTCGAATAATGTGACCATTTAAAACGGCTACCAGTCCAAGCAACAAAATAGGGTACAAGGTAAAAAATATCGGATTAGGCCAATCCAGCGCTTTCGATATAGCAAAGCCCAACGTGGCGCCGGAGGCGATCCTAAGCATCTGCTGGACATCATTTTTACTTAGCTGTGAATCCATAATTTAAGTCTAATAAATGAAGTGCAGCAGGCTTATAAAGTGAATTTGAATGTTCGCTGCCACACTTTCAATAGGGTTGTCTGGAACTATCTGCACGGTAGCGCGAGCGCCACTGGTGAGGTGGCTTAACGATATTTCTTGTTCTTCAAGCTTAATGTGGACACGTTGGCGCTGTGCATCTCGTACCCATCGATTCGACTTTTCAACGCTTGCAAGGGTGCCGTTGGCGGCAAGTTGGCCGTCGCTTACACCAGCTTCAAATTCTTCCACTTTAGCTTCAAATACTTTACCCGGTAGTGCATCAAAAACGACGTTAGCGCGAATGCCTTCTTTTACATTGGCGAGTGATTTCTCTCGAAAATCTGCAACCACATCTAGCGTGTTATCGACAACTGAGGCAAGGGGCGTACTTTGTTTAGCATAAGTGCCTTGAGTTACCTGCATGTTTGCCATTATGCCGTCATGCGGTGCTTTAATTTTGGTATAGGCTAAGTTCAACTCTGCCCGTTTAACCGCATTTACCGCTTCTAGATATTTTAGATTCTTGTCACATTGCTTACCTCTTGCAACAACTTGCTGGTTTATCTCGGCTTCAAGCGCACTAATTTCGGCTTCAGCGCTTTTAAGTTGCGCATACGCTTTGTCCACGTTTTGTTGAGATACCGCTTTAGTTTGAACTAAGGAATTGAGTCGTTGAAATTCACTGTTGCGTTCGTCGTAAACCGCCGATGCAGCCTCTATTTTGGCTCTAATCGCTTCCGCTTTTGCATCTATCTGAGCGTTCTCTAACTCCACATTTGCCAAATCAATTTGCGCCTTTTCAAGGGCAATTAGGTAAGGTGTCTCATCTATAACAAATAAAACCTGCCCTTCCTTGACGGTTTGGTTATTTTTGACAAGCACCTCGTTTATCGGCCCATTTATCTGAGGAGAGATTTGCGTGACCTGATGATAGACTCGCGCCTGTGGTGTCATTGGCATGCGTATATCTGCAATAATAAAGTAGATAAA
>CAZAWQ010000518.1:0-3611 GCA_964488585.1 uncultured Roseivirgaceae bacterium | reverse complement strand
CAGGAAATTCCACACAAATCCACCAGCCCTGGAAAGGTGGTTTTTGTAGTTGGGGGAGTTTTGATAATTTTACTACTGTTTTACTTTTTGTATTCAAACTTTAGCCCAGAAACTTCGGCAGTTGAAACTCAGGAAAAGTCCTTAGATAAGTCAATAGTGGTGCTCCCATTTGCGGACATGAGTGTTAACAAGGATCAGGAGTATTTCAGCGATGGCATGATGGAAGAGATTTTGAACCATTTGGTTAAGATCGAGGATTTAAAGGTTATTTCCAGGACCACAGCCATGCAATATAAAGGGACCACTAAATCGGTTCATGAAATAACAGATGAGTTGAATGTGGCTACAGCACTAGAGGGAAGTGTTAGAAAAGATGGTGACCAGCTAAGAATAACTGTTCAGCTTATTGAAGGAAATACGGATACACACCTTTGGTCAGAATCTTATGACAGGCAATTGACCAATATTTTTGAAGTTCAAAGCGATGTAGCCAAGCAAATTGCACTGGTTTTACGTGCCGAGATAAGCCCTGATACAAAACAGAAAATTGAAGCCCAACCCACCACCAACACTGAAGCATATAACTTATTCCTGCTGGCTGAGCAAGTAAGGGAAACAGATGCCAGTCACGCCATGGAGTTGTATGAAAAAGTGATTCAAATGGACCCAGAATTTGCCACGGCACATGCAAGGTTAGGTAGCACTAAAAGGGGCTTAGATAAAAATTCTGATGCATTTGAAGCAGTTCGAATTGCCAAACCTTATTATGAAAAGGCTCTTGAAATAGATCCTGAAAATTATGCTGGACATTTGCTCAAAGGTCAGAGCCATCTTTGGTATGAATGGGATTTTGAGGAGGCAGACAAAGAGTATCAATTCCTGAAAATTCACTACCCTAATTCCTTCCTACTGCCTGCTCTGTTACTAAGCAGCGGTAGGTTTAAAGAAGCTTTGGAAAACTCTAAGCGCAATATTAAAACAGATCCTTTAAATCCTGCTACTATCGGTTATTACATCCATAGCCTGTACTACAATGGGCAAAAGGAACAGGTTTTAGAGGAAATTCCTAGGGCATTATTAGTCGGTGGAAGCAATCCTCAAGGTAGGATGAGATCTTTTCTTTTAAATCGAATGGCTGAAGTATATCAGTTTATGGGTATGCACCAGCAGTCACTGCAAATATGTAAAAACCAATTGAGTGATGATAATGGGTTTCGTCGACAGGCCATTCTGGCAATCAATTATCTTCACCTTGAACAGTCTGATAAAACCATGGAAATACTACAAAAAATGAAGTTACATGCTGCGGAATCCGGGCAAAACAATACTTCCGTTTATATAGCTCTTGTCTATACGCAGTTGGAAGAGAATAATTTGGCTTTTGAATGGCTAGAGAAAGCATACCAGGACCATGAGTCGCACATGTACTGGCTAAAGGTATATCCCTCATTTGGGCCTTTATATAGTGATCCTCGTTGGCAGGTAATGCTGGATAAGGTCGGGTTTCCAGAGTGAAGTTGAACGGCCGCTATTGGCCCAGGCTGTGTGAAAACTCTAAAACGGCCTCATGTAGTCCCCTCTAAGCTCGACCGGGTTTCGGATGAAGTTGGTCTCCACGGGAAGGGAGTTATCAGTTTGGAAGCCTCACAAATTCTAGATAGTCCACAATTGATCTTGACATCAACAATCGCCTTTTTCTAAGCTGCGGTGGTGTTTTTACACAGCCTCGGTCGAAAGCGGTCATTGGTCGACCGTCTCCTTTCGGCCAAAAGCGGCCGTTCAAATTATTGATTCAGATACCAGGTTAGTAAATACCACGTAGCAATTATCGTTATTCTAACTCCCATTTTCCTGCAGCCTTTAGGCTAGTGATTTCTTCACGAATTTTTCTCCTTTCTTTCTTGACGGAGCTGACGATTTTCTGAAATTCAGCTTCCTTGTTTATATTAGAAAACCAGAGATCATAAGAGACTTCGTAGAGCGCAGTAGTCTTCCATTTGGATTTTCGCAACCAGTAATACGCCTCTTTTTTATTTCCCAAAAAAGCATAAATGCCTGCTATGCGCACCTCACGATCTTCAACAAAGAGCCGATCCATTTTTAAATAGTAGGTCAAACATTCCTGCAATTGTTTTTCCCCTTCCGCTTTTCTGTCGTTGAGCCATAGAGCCATTCCATAATGGGACTTTCGAAGCATTACCATATCTTGCATACCCCTTTGATAGGGTATATCCAGGACGTCCTCAAAATACCCCAAAGCTTTTTCATAGTCCTTGGTGTGCAAATAGTAGATGCCCAGGTTTTCTGAAGTCAATCGATCACTTGGATTCAATAGCTGGATTTTTTCCAGCTTTTCGTACGCTTCGTTCCATTTACGAAGGTAAATAGCTAACCACATTTCGTCCGCAAGGCTAAAATCTGGTTTTATGGAATTAATTTTGTCGGACCAGTAATATGTTGCTTTCTCCATATCACCGAGTTCTAAGTAAGCAAAACCGAGACTATGATATATCCAAACAAGATCGGGATCTCCAAAACTTAATCTTTCTGCCTTGTGGATCAATTGTAATCCACGGATATAATCCTTCTGGTTAAAATATAATTTTCCTAAATCAGGATCGCCATCTTTGGGATCTAGCTCGACCGCTTTTTCAAAGTCGGATTTTGCCTTCCCGATCTCGTTTTTTATGCTATTGTAATATCTACCTCTGATATGGTAAGCTGATGCGAGTTTAGGATCCAAAGTGATGGCTTGATTACATAAAATAAGTATTGAATCTATCACTATTTCTTTAGCAAGAATTTCTGACCTTACAGCTCCCAAATACAAGGAGGCTCTTCCTACTAGGGCCAAAGCGAAGGTAGGATCTTCCTTTTCTGCTTTTCGATAAAGCAGGAGGGCATTTTCAAAATCTGCTCTAAGTCGGTCAAATCCCCAGTTATGTTCATATTGCCTTCCCCGTAAATAAAAATCATATGCGATCACGTTTTCGGTTGGAGGAGTTTCAATTAACCCCTGTTCTTCTGATGTTAGCGTAATTTTCAGTTGATCTACAACATTCTTCGCAATGTCGCTTTGCATTTTAAATATATCCTCCAATGGCTGTTCATAGCTTTCTTGCCAAACATGTCGATCCTCAGAGGCATCGATTAATTGCACCACTACTTTCAGTTCATCATCAATGCGCTGTACACTTCCTTCAATAAGATGAGTTACTTTAAGTTTCTCACCTATTTCTGGTGAGGTAGGCCGCATTCCCCTATACTGCTCTACAGAAGACCGTGAACGCACCTGCAACGTTTTTATTTTTGACAACTGATTGATAATCTCTTCCATAAATCCATCACACAGGTATTGGTTCTCTTCTTTTTTTGGGCTAAAGTTGTCAAAGGGAAGCACCGCAATGGATTTTTCAATAGATATGGGTGCCAGGCTAGATTCCGCTATTTCCTGAACCTGATGCTGAGAATCTCTCCTAGGGAATAAATACAACAACAGAGCTATAAGTAATAAAACGGTCAAAAATATAGTACCTGTCAATGGTTTTCTCTGGCTGCCTTTTAAAGGATTTTGCCAGGAGGCTTCTGAGGTAGTTCTTACGAATCCCTGA
>CAZAWQ010000517.1:0-3225 GCA_964488585.1 uncultured Roseivirgaceae bacterium | reverse complement strand
AAATTTATAAGCACTATGAAGAATACTGCACTAATAGCCTTGTTGGCCATTTTAAACTTGGCCTTACAGGCACAGGACCAACCCAATATCCTGGTAATATGGGGAGATGACATAGGCCAATCCAATATCAGCGCCTACACTATGGGAATGATGGGATATACCACCCCTAATATTGACCGCATCGCCAGGGAGGGGATGATATTTACAGACTATTACGGGGAACAAAGCTGTACCGCAGGACGCTCCAGCTTTATCACCGGACAAAGTGTGTATAGAACAGGACTTAGCAAGGTGGGGCTTCCCGGAGCTGATTTGGGACTAAGAAAGGAAGACCCTACAATTGCAGAAATTCTGAAACCTATGGGATATGCCACCGGGCAGTTTGGCAAAAATCACCTGGGAGACAAGGATGAGCATCTACCTACCAATCATGGATTCGATGAATTTTTAGGAAACCTGTATCACCTAAATGCTGAGGAGGAGCCTGAGCTACCGGATTATCCAAAGGACCCCAAATTCAGAGAAAAATACGGTCCGCGTGGAGTAATAAAATCTTTTGCAAACGGTTCCGTTGAAGACACCGGTCCATTGAGTAAGAAGCGCATGGAAACCATAGATGATGAGACAGTGGCTGCTGCTATTGATTTTATCAAAAGGCAAAATGCTGCTGGCAAACCATTCTTCTGCTGGTGGAATGGTACCCGTATGCACTTCCGTACCCATGTCAAACCTGAAAACAGGGGCATATCCGGACAGGATGAATATTCCGATGGCATGGTGGAGCATGACCTGCACGTTGGAGAATTGTTACACCTTTTGGATGAATTGGGTATAGCCGATAACACCATTGTTTTTTACAGCACCGACAATGGACCTCATTATAATACCTGGCCGGATGCAGCGGCCACACCATTCAGAGGTGAAAAGAATACCAATTGGGAAGGAGGCTGGAGAGTTCCTGCCATGGTACGATGGCCAGGTAAAGTCAAGGCAGGCAGTATCTCCAATGAGATCATGCACCATATGGATTGGCTGCCCACATTTGCTGCCATAGCCGGCGATGACGGGGTCAAAGACAAGTTGTTAACTGGTTATAGCGCAGACGGCACCACCTTTAAAGTACATCTGGATGGCTACAACTATCTCCCTTTTCTTACCGGTCAAACCAATGAAGGTCCCAGAAAAGAAATATTTTACTTCTCTGATGACGGTGACCTTACTGCATTGCGTTATGGCGATTGGAAGTTGATATTTATGGAGCAAAAAATAGAAGGAACTTTTCAAGTATGGGCTGAGCCGTTCGTTCCTTTGAGAGTGCCACTCATGTTCAATTTGAGACGAGACCCTTATGAACGTTCACAGAAAACCTCCAACACCTATTATGACTGGCTTTTGGATCATGCATTTTTACTGGTTCCGGCACAGGAATATGTAGGCGATTTCGTTACTACTTTTGTAGATTTTCCACCACGCCAAAAGGCCGCAAGTTTTTCCCTTGATGAAGTAATGGAGAAGTTACAGCTGGGATTATAATGGAAATTAGAAAAAAGGCTGTGGATCTCCACAGCCTTTTAAAACACCCTGCCTGTGGCAGGCAGGCAAATAACAAAAAACAATTCCCAAATAAGCACCAAGCACCACATCTCAAAATTCCAATCTGTTTGCTTGGTGCTTGTGGTTTCTCCTGAGGGCGGTCAATTTTGTTTTTTGGCTGCTTGAAATTTGAAATTTAGTTGATGCTTGTTTTTTGTCATTTGTAATTTTCCCTAGGACTGCAGTCCCAAGATCAGTCCTCTAAGCTCTGCTAATCCACGCAATCTCCCAATCAACGGATAACCGGGGTACGACGATGGTTCACATTCCTTAGCCAGGGTGTGTCCATGGTCAGGCCGGAATGGAAGTAATATTTTTCGTTCCTCGACTGTGTCAAGCAGTACCTGAACCACTGCGGCCATGTCTACTGACCCTTCCAGGTGATTGTCTTCATAAAATGACTGGAAGTCGTAGGATGTTACATTTCTCAAGTGAACAAAGTGGATCCTGTCCCGATGATTTTTAGCAATTGAAACTACATCGTTTTCAGGGTCTGCCCCCAAAGAGCCGGTACAAAGAGTGAACCCATGAGAGGAGCTTGGAATTAAATCTAAATATTGTTGTACCTGTGGCCCAGTGCGCATTATTCGAGGCAGCCCTAATATATCAAAGGGAGGATCATCTGGATGAACACAGAGCTTAACATTGTTTTCTTCGGCCACTGGAACCACCAGGTCAAGAAAATACTTGATATGTTCCAGATAGGTAGCAGGATCTATTTGATGGTACTTTCCCAATGCGTTCTTAAAATGATCCAAATCAAACCCCTGATCAGAGCCGGGTAGGCCAGCCACCATTGTTTGTACCAAGGTCTCTTTTTCTTGAGTGGTGCTTTTTTGGAACCAGCCCTTTGCTATGGTAATTACTTCTTTACCGTAGTCTTGTTCAGCATGTTTACGCTCGAGTATGAATAGATCAAATACACAAAGACTAGTCCAATCAAACCTCAGTGCCCCGGAGCCATCTTGTACCTGGTGGTCTAATTGAGTACGGGTCCAGTCCAGCACAGGCATGACGTTATAACAGATAGTTCTTACATCCGCTTCTGCCAGGTTCCGCATAGATATTTTATAGTTCTCTATGTATTGCCGGTATGAACTTGAATGTGTTTTTATGTCTTCATGAATTGGCAGGCTTTCTACCACTGACCACCTTAGCCCGTGATTTTCTATTAATTCTTTTCTTTCCCTGATATCATCTGGATTCCATACGGCACCTATAGGAACATCGTGAAGGGCGGTAACAATGCCCGTAGCTCCTGTTTGACCAATAAACGGCAGGGTTATGGGATCTTTGGGACCAAACCAGCGCCAGGTTTCCTCCAGGCCGATAGAATCTGGAGAGGTAGTCATAATAATTTGAAGTATTTTTTCATAAAACGAGCAGCGCCAAATATAAGAGGATAAAAATTATTATAAAGATAATTGTATCTTTTCAATACCTTAATCCTGGAATTAAATTCAATCATGATATATAACCGCATTTACCTTCGGAAAATGAAGATGTAAAATTAGTGCTGGACCGGAACATAAAGGGTTTGCAAAAGATAGCCTCCAATTTTTAACTTGTAATTTCACTAAATTCAACTATTAATAGGCCAGGAACTATGAAATGTCAATCAAGAAGGACTTT
>CAZAWQ010000516.1:0-8556 GCA_964488585.1 uncultured Roseivirgaceae bacterium | reverse complement strand
CCATCAATGCTGTAAGTATAGGGTATATCACCTCCTAGTACTGTATCGATGCTAATACCACCATTATTTTGACCGCAGTTTGCTTGTAATGTTATGTAGGAAATGGCAGTAGGACCGATTTTGTTGGCGATTACTGCATTTTTGGAGATCTCACAACCATTTGCATCCTTCACTCTAACCAGGTAATTACCCGCAGAAAGCCCAATAAATGAAAGTCCTGACTGAAAATTCCCATTATTCAATGCGTATTGATTAGGCCCAACACCGCCAATAACAGAATTAATGGTAATATTTCCATTGCTGACTCCACAGGTAGCTTCATTAATATTAAAACTAAAATCTGTAGGACCTGTGATATTACTTACTGCCACCGAGGAATTTAGTATACAACCATTGGCATCTCTGGCTGACAAGATATGAGATCCCGCTGCGATATTGATAAAGATTGTTGATTGTTGAAAGCTGCTGCCATCTAAAGCATAAGTATAAGGTGGAGTGCCTCCAATAACTGTGTCTAATGTTATACTTGCGTTGCTATTACCGCATGTTGAAGGAGTGGTAGAGGAGCTAAGACTGGTGGGCCCCGGATCATCATTTACTGCCCCGTTGAATGAAAATTGACAGCCGTTGGCATCTTCTACGGTAATAGTATAAGCCCCACCCGCCAGGTTATTAAAAATTGGAGCGCTTTGAAAATTTACCCCGTCAATTGAATATTGATAGGGGATGGTTCCTCCGGTAACCTGAGAGACAACCAAGGCCCCATTGCTTGCACCGCAAGTAGCCATTTGAGATTGCAGCTGCATATTATTGGGCCCCAGTATATCACCAATTAATATGTTGGTGGTTACACTACAACCATTAATATCTCTGGCAGTAACTGTGTAGGAACCTGACAACAATGAAGAAAATGTAGGGGAACCTTGGAACTGTGTACCATCCAATGAATAGATATAGGGAGCGATTCCACCGGTGACTGCATTAACTGATATACCTCCATTTGGGTTTCCACAGGACGCGTTATTTGAAGTAGCGGTGATGGCGGTGGGCCCGTTAAGTTGTATAATAGTTATATTGGCACTTGACGAGCATCCTGTTGTCAGATCAGTAACTATTGTGCTATAGGTACCAGCTGGTTTGGAAACACTGGAACCAGTCTCGCCGGTATCCCATAAATAACCATAATTTCCACTACCTCCACTTACTATTGTTTGAACGGTAGCGGTTGTATTATTACATAGCGCCGGTGGCCCATTCAAGGTCACGGACAAGGAACATGGTGCATTAAATACTAGAGAAATTGTCTGTGTAGTGGTTCCTCCTCCGATGTCGATAGTGGCAATGTCTACGGGGTAGCTTCCTGCAACCAGCTGAGTATTGTCGAAAACCGTTATTTCACCAGTAACAGCGTTCATGGAAGTCCCTGCAGGCAGTGAAGTGCCATTGGCCAGTATTACCGAGGTTATGGCCCCGTCTGCATCAGTGACCGTGGCCAGCAACTGTCCATTGGTATAGCTGTCCGTACTTTGAGCAGAGGCTACTGAATAGACTGCTTCTTGATCTGCAATGAATACCAAAGTCATGATTTGGGTGGTAGTGCCTCCTGTTGCATCGATGGTAGTAATATCAAAAGGGTAGTTGCCGGCAACCAACTGAGTATTGTCAGCAACCGTTATTTCACCAGTGACAGCGTCCAGTGAAGTCCCAGCCGGCAAGGAAGTTCCATTAGCCAGAACTGCTGAGATTATTGCCCCGTCGGCATCGGAGACGGTGGCCAGCGATTGTCCGTTGATATAGACGTCCGTAATTTGAGCGGGAGCCACCGTGTAGACTGCTTCTTGATCGGCCTTGAATATCAAAGTGATGGTTTGGGTAGTAGTGCCCCCGGTAGCATCAATTGTGGAAATGTCCACAGGGTAGCTGCCTGCTACTAATAAGGTATTATCAGAAACCCTTATTTGCCCTGTGCTGGCATTCAGGGAAGTTCCTGGGGGCAGGGCAGTGCCATTAGCCAGTACTGCTGAGGTTATGACACCGTCGGCATCAGTGACCGTTGCCAGCGAAAGCCCATTGATGTATTTGTCGATATTTTGAGAGGAGGCCACCGTGTAGACTGCTTCCTGATCTTTAAAGCCATTTAAACAAAAATCACCTCCTGCACAGCCAACACCATTGTCAACACATGCGGTTCCAGCAGAGAAACTGGGACAGGTACTTCCACAGGTCATGCAGCCATTGGAGGAGTTTTCAAGTGTGTCACCCACTTTTACCTCACCGGTTCCGGTCCATACTAATGTTTTTAGGTTGTTTTGAAGATTACCAGCTATGATTAGAGTACCCAGAACTTCTATCTCAAAGGTACAGTTGTTGCCGGATACACACCCGCCCGTTTTAGGGTCCAGTTGGAAATTGCCAGTGACATTTATGGTTACCCCGGCTGGAATTATGATTTTACCGCCCCCTCGGGCATTGATATTAAAATTCCCATTAATGGTAATTGTTGCAGGCGCATCAAAGGTAAATGAATCATTGGCTCCCATATAATTTGAAAGCCCAAGAGTAAGATTGTCTATTGAAGGACCACCACAGCTAGTACTAAAATTCAAATCCGCCGAGCCAGGGAAATCCACATCACAATTCTGACCACTGAGAACTGAGGTATTAATCCATAAAACCGCTAAGCATATAAACTGAGCCAATTTTGGCGAAATGGTTATCCTCATTACATCTGGTTTGATAGATAAACTCCATATTATTAGGCGGTTAAGACCAGCAATAAGAAAAAAATAAGATAGGCTTTAAAGCCACTATTGAAATGAATCTTACATATCTACTTTATACCATTAGAAAAGCGGTATTGGGCCCAGGAAAGCACACCTTTCCGGTTGTTTACAACATACCACTTTGAAGCTAAATTGTTAATTCGCTCACTAACTGTAAATGAATTGCCGCAAGACGATGAATTATGGAAATAATTTTTATATACCAGACTTGGGTAGAAACATTCTTTCAGTATCAGGTATCATAATAAAACCATACTTATCATAGAATTCTATGGCTTTTTGGCTGATAGGATCTACTGTAACGGCCATTGACCTATCGAATTTTTTGAAATTACATAACTGCGTTTTAAAGTGTAAAAGAAGATACTCTCCAGTTACTCTTCTTGCTTTGAGATTTATAGTTAAAATTCAATAACTCTTTGGGATGTAGATTAAGTGCATTTGCCAACTAGTAGAATCTCATAACAGAGCCTACCATGGGGTTGATTATTAAGATCAAGAATAAGATTAGTTAACTGTAATCTGTATTACGATTTAAAGTATTTTTACTAGTGGTTGAATGACTGCTTTCGATCAAATAAACCTGAAATTATGGAACGAAGAAAATTTATACAAAGCACAGCATTTGGAACAGGTTTCGCCTGTTTATCTTCCTGGAATGTATTTGCTGGAATAAATGGCGAAAAGTACCCTGAACTAAAAAAGCACAAAATTACAAAGGTTGAAAAGCTAAAGTACGATTACCATTGGCCACGGCATGTTGGTAAAAATGCAAGAAGAGATAATCATGGGCAGTACAAAAAAAGTGAGGCTTTTAGACTTTTTACGGACCAAGGAGCCATGGGCTGGGCACTCGGCTCAAATAAAATTAGTGACGAGGAATTATTTCAACTTCAGGGTAAATTGGTGTCCGAACTAATTTCCCCGGAAAAAGGTTTGCGACAGGATTTAAGTCTGTTTGTGGATTTGGCCTTACACGATTTAATGGGTGTTATTCTCAATAAACCCGTTTATCAATTGCTTGGTGCAAAGGGTACAAAAAATACCCCCATTTATAGTGGTATGATTTATTTTGACGAACTGGAGCCAGAAGATAATCCGGCCGGAATGGATAAAATCCTGGAAAATTGCCAGTGGGATATTGACTATGGCTATCAACAACTTAAAGTAAAAATTGGCAGAAGTGGAAAATGGTATCCGCATGATGCAGGTTTGAAAAAGGACATCGAAGTCGTGAAACTGATACATAAAACCTTCCCTGATGTTGAACTTCTGGTTGACTCAAACGATAAATATACACTTCAGGATACAATAGATTTTCTGAAAGGAATTGGAGATATTCCTCTGTTGTGGGTTGAAGAACCATTTCGCGAGAATTACGAGGATGGTAAAAAACTTCGGCAGTGGATGGATATGAATGGTTTTAAGGACACACTTTATGCCGATGGGGAAGCGAAACCTAACCATGATTTGTGTATGAAAATGGGGAAAGAAGGGATTATGAATGCCTACCTTCCTGATATTCGTTCGTTTGGATTTACACGGTGGCGGAATTTAATGCCTCAATTGAAAGCGTATAATATGTGGGCAAGTCCTCATTCATTTGGGAGTATGCTTAAAACACATTATAATGCACATATAGCCGCCGCTTGTGGAAATGTGGTTACCATTGAAGGTGTAACCTGTATTTCGGATGATATTGACTATGGCGATTACAAAATTAAAGATGGGAAAATACAGGTTTCAGAATCACCAGGATTTGGAATGAAACTATTAAAATGATAAATGAATTAAAAGTAAACTATTGACATAAAAAAACTTAAAACAAAACCCAGTGCCTGACAAAAGCTAAATGCCATACGGGGTTCAGTGGGTATTTCAGTGGCAGTTCTCCGTATCAACAACGCCAATTCGTCTTTGACGATTTGGCTTAAAAAATGGAATTATGAATAAACGAATTGGCTCAGCGCAAACTGGAAATTAGCACAACAAGACATAAACTTCATTATAACCCGGTAGACAAATACGGTTGAATCTTGAACGGCCGCTATTTGGCCGAAAGCTGCCGTTCACCAATCTCGGATAATCAGAGAGTAGATACACCTTCTTAGTATTTTTTGTACTTTGTGTTCATGGCAGCTCAATCCCTCCAACTTGCAGCCCATTATGTTTACTGGCATTGTCCGGTATGAGGCACTTCATTGTCCTCTCGGAACGGGCTTTTTTAAAAGATGAGAACCTTGATTTAACTGTTTTGCCCGCCTTAGCTATATGCAAATGTTAGGGTACGTTATTTCTCAGGTCTTTTTTTAATTCCCGAAATAGGTTTAATAATAGTTTCCATAATGTGACCACTTGGTAGTTCTTCATCCACTAATGCTAACGCCATATTTTTTGCTTCAGTTAATATATTTCTAAATGCTGGGGCCTTCATGTCATTTATATCCGTAATCTTTAGGTGTCTGATTCTTTTACCAGTCCCCTGAAGCAAACTTTGAGGATCAGATAGAAAAGCACCTGAGGGAAAACTAATGTTAATATGCTTACTATAAACAATTATTGCACAAAAACAGTCCCATGCTTTTTGTGTGAATCCATAACCAATATTCACTGAAATAGTGGAATCACCAACCAACTCATATTTAGGTTTAGTTTCATTTGTCAAATAGCTTCGTAACTCTTGGGTCAGTGATACTATTGCGTCAT
Source organism: uncultured Roseivirgaceae bacterium (assembly GCA_964488585.1). Taxonomy (GTDB): domain Bacteria; phylum Bacteroidota; class Bacteroidia; order Cytophagales; family Cyclobacteriaceae; genus SZUA-3. Next base: position 3,067 of record CAZAWQ010000516.1, on the reverse strand, counting down.
CGAATGGCATTAAAAAATCTGTTATCTGTTGTTCGGCATTGTTCATTCCAAGTATTTTTCCTTTGTATGCACACTAACGGTTGGCTATGATGGGTGGGATAAGAAAGCACTGTCCTTTAGCTCAAACCGCACTGTATTCAAATTTATTAATAGTGGCGGAGTTTCCAAGTTACACTATACTTTCGTTACCGATAAAACCCACTCATCATATCAATAATTGGTGGCTTCATATTCCTCATTAATAATTAAATCTTTTTGATATCAGGAGATTTTAGATCGAATCTGAACGGCTGCTTTTGGCCGAAAGCTGCCAGTCAGCAAAGTCCGCTATCGACTCAAAAAGGCCGGTCAGGGTCAAGTATATTTTCCTTTTATTTCTCTTAAATTACATATTGGCAATGCTAATCGAACAAATGTCCGTATTTAAACAAGCTAGTGGCAATGAAAAACAATGAAAATGACTTTAATTGAAACTCTAAAACTCATATCCACTATGCGCGTGATTACGATTTATTCTGCTTTTACGAAATATGTAAGAACATTGATTGATGTCCATATAAACTATTACATAGAAAATTTAAAAGGAAACAATATAGTATGGTACATTCAGGCCACTCCGTGGTTAATCTCAATCTTTCCCCTTAGTTTGTTCGCACAGCCTGATTTAGGCGAGCAAGCCAAAATTTCATTACAAAAGGCAGTCGCTTTTTTTTATACAGTCAACTTGCACGGGGGGTACGTTTATTTTGTAACACCGGATTTCACTCAACGTTGGGGTGAGCGTCCTGCAGCGTCAGAAACCATTGAGGTACAACCCCCGGGAACTCCAGCGGTTGGGCAGTCATTTTTAAACGCCTATAATGCGACGGGCGATGAACAAGCCCTGGTGGCTGCAAAAGATGCGGCCTACGCGTTGATTCACGGACAGAACAAACATGGCGGATGGGATCACACGATTAACTTCGCAGATCCTAGTAATGAGACGGTGAGCTTCGATGACAATCAAAGTCAGTCAGCCCTCAGTTTTTTGATGGCACTGGATCAGGAGATCGATGATAGCGATCTATCTGAGGCAATCAAGAAGGGGCTGGAGATGATGATTAACACGCAATTGGATAATGGTGGCTGGCCCCACAAGTACCCGGAACAAGGCAATTATCATGATTTTGCTACTTTCAATGATGGTGGTATCAACGATTGTATTCGAGTCATGACTGAGGCGTATCAACTTTACGATTATGATAAAGCGATTGCCACAAGCCTGCGCAAAGCAGCACGGTTTATGAAAATTTCACAACTGCCCCCTCCTCAGCCCGGTTGGGCTCAACAGTACAACGAGTTTCTCCAACCTGCATGGGCGCGCACCTTCGAGCCACCTTCTGTTTGTCCATCAGTCACTATCAAGAACATAAATACTTTAATTGATCTCTATATCGTATTCGGAGATGAAACCTTGTTGGAGCCGATTCCCGATGCGTTGAGATGGCTCCATGACGTCAGGATGGAAAATGGGAAATGGGCCCGTTTTGTGGAATTGGGCACCAATAAAGCCCTTTATTATGACCGGCCAAGGATGCGGGTAGATGATCTAGCGGATCTTCACCCGGAGCGACGCACCGGTTACGCTTATGAAACGAATTTGGAATCGCAGCTTGAATCGGGTGAGCAACGCTATTTGAAAGCGTTGAAATTGGGCTACAATGAATTGATTAGGCATGAGCACCCTGAACTATCAAAGCAAGAATTGGCTAAACGCTTGAAAACCTTATCCAGTTCTGTACTAAAAATAATCGAGAGTCAAGAAACATCCGGTGCCTGGATTACGCGGGATGATCGATTTAAAAAAACCATACCCAAGGGTGTACGTTGGAATGGTCAGTATTTGACGATGGATCGAATTAGCAGTTCCGTATTTAATCAAAATGTAGCCATTCTTTGTGAGTACATCGAGCTGAGTAATCAGTTAAATTGACTACAATTACCAAAGAGGAGCAAGGTGCATCTTTTCATTACGGCATTGGTACTTGTTTAAGTATGAAACCGATTTTTCTTTAATTATTGCTTTTAAAAGTGAAAACGAAAATCTAAGGGTATGGGAATATTAAGCTATTTTTAGATCAGTATCTGAAAGAGGAAGCCCTTAAAGCAAGGTCTACCCACTACTTAGAAGAAATTAAGAAAGTTCATATCAATGCCCGCTTTTGGCCGAAAACTGCCGTTTTAGACTGATTATCAAGCCCATACTCGCTTACTTAATCATATTTTCATATTTTGTAGTCCATATACAATCCTGCCAAGTAGCGACCATTACGTTTACTAATATCGCGGAGCATACTAAAGGAAGTATTTAATCAATCATCGAACATGAAATCTCATATAGTAAACTATTTGGGTGTTAGTAAAATCAGATAACTTGAAAAAAAATTTAATAAGTATGCTAATAGTCTCAATGCCTATGATATTAATAGGCTGCAGGGATTATTATAACGACACGATAGACTGGACGGAATCGATTGAAACAGGAACAGACATTCGAATCGTGAAAGAGAACCAACCGGAGTTTGTAACAGTAGACTGGAAGAATCCACAATCATTCGGTAACCAAACGCAATACCTCATTTCTGAAATTAAAGGAAGTAAAGACATTTTGAACATGGATCATTACCTGGTGTTTGTTAATAATAAATACGATGGGAGAATGTCTTATAAATGAAGAAAAAGTCTTCTACAGACAACATTTTCTGAACGGCCGCTATTGGCCCGTAAGCGGCCGTTCATCGAAGTCAGTAAATCATTTCAAAATGAATGCATGCCAATAATAAAAGCAATGAAAGTAAAGTCAATTTTATTTGTGAGTTTAGTAGCGTTTATAATATCATCATGTGTATCAAAACAACATTTGTTTATACTATCGGGTCAATCTAATATGGCAGGTTTAAGACCGGAAGAGTCTTTTACTCCAACAATTGAAAGTGAATTTGGTGAAGAAAATGTAATTGTGGTAAAAGATGCATTAGGTGGTCAACCTATTAGACGTTGGTATAAAAATTGGAAACCTCTGGTAGGA
>CAZAWQ010000515.1:0-1787 GCA_964488585.1 uncultured Roseivirgaceae bacterium | reverse complement strand
GCAATTGTTTTGTATTTAAAAAAGGGAAATCTTGGTCCGTCAAAAGAAATGGAACTTATTGAAATGCTTGAGCTAAATAACTTCAAGCTTGCTTTAACTTCACTTCTCGAAAGGCATGCGGTAGCAAAAGAGTATGTTCGCTTCATTGAAGAGTGACGTACTTAACCAAGTTACTTTATAAATAATCGAGGTACCCAAACACGCTGCTCATTTCTTCTGAAGTTGTATTAAGAAGTCATTTTGCACCACTGTACGCCCTGTTCATTTCACGTATGGCGGTTACAACAGATCCTCAAACGATGCGCTTGGCGTATCTTTTTCAGCCGGACAGTGACATTTGATCATACGTCCGCTATGAGTCCGAAAGCCGACATTCAACACAACTCTACAGTTCAAAGAATTCTTTTATTTCCTCCCACAAATCAACATCTGTCATCACTCCCTCAATAAACCTTTCCCTTTCCCCATACTTCAACAGGTACCCACATCCATCGTCTTTTTCCTCTTCCCAGGTAATACGTGAATTACTCAGTCGTTCCTTAATGTTGTTGACAGATCGCATTATATCTTGGTTGGCCTCCACATCTGGACAAGGGAAAATCGTTAAAGATTTACTGCTATAAACATGACTTATTATTCCAGCCAATCGATACCCCGCCAAAGCCACTTGCTGTTCACCAACCTTTTTTGATTCCTTCCCATAATTCTCTGGCACTGGCGGAGCATTCTCTTTTTCAATACTTCCTTGAAGTTCACCATCCAGATACACCTTCTCTCTGGCCAGTTTGAAACTCTCATGACTCCAAAAAACAGGGTTCAGTTTGGTTGCTAAATTATCCTTCTTATAGGCCTTCTTAATTAATGTTGCTTCGTTCATCACATTACGCATGCGGGTGGATCTACCCATCAAACCATCCCAATAAAAATGTAACTTTACTGCCCCCTTGGGTTTTATCCAATATAAATTGCCACCTCGGTCACCATCTGGAAATCGTTCACTGAATAGGCTGGTACTGTGCAGCGGCTGATGAATATCACCCACCAAATGGATCAACCAACACAAAGCGATTGCTTTTTGGTCCATGGCCGTATCTGGGTCTTTGAATTTCTTCAGATTAAGATCGATAGCATCTAGTACATTCTCTTGATCTGATAATATTAGTTCCCCATCATATGGAAACTTTAGCTTATAATTCATGTAGTGCCATTTGGCTGCATTGTACTGATGGTCTGGGTGTTTGTTACTACTGATGTCATCTGACCATATGGCGGCTCTCATGAATAGGAAAAGTCCGACTTCGATGTTTTCATTTAGATTTTGGTAATCTGTTTTCCATTGGCGTTCATACTCTGGGTGTTGAGTTAAAACCTCGCTGACCGATTGCTGCTGTTCCTCAGTCAACTCCTGGTAGGCGATGGCGGCAACTATCATGTGACCACGGGCATGCCAAGCGTGGGCTGTGAATGTCAGAAAGAATAATAGGATAGCAAGTATTTGCATAACACCATGAAATTTAAAATAATTAAAGATATAATGTTTTGAGCGAATGTTTAAAACGGTAACTACGCATTCTCAAAAAAATATAAATAAACCTTTGTATTTACCCTTACACTAAACGTATAAAAAATATTCTCTTAAACGACTGTAATGCAATAGTCGAAAGACCAAAACTATATTCTCCTGTTCAGCATTAGAAATTGTTATAATCACAGATTGTCATTACGATTAATATACCATAGGATAGTTTTTACGACTATCTCTAATAGTCTAATACCTGTCGGGTAAA
>CAZAWQ010000514.1:0-12165 GCA_964488585.1 uncultured Roseivirgaceae bacterium | reverse complement strand
TATATATTTTGGTGCGGTAATGGTATTGAGTAGCATGTTAGCCTATGTGCTAAGAACTCCTTACGCCCATCTGTTCAACCTGATCCGGGATAATTTTGAACTGATGCAAAAGAGAATGAATCTGCTTTTTCAGTACCTGGGATTTATCCTTTGGATACGGAGCACCCTAATGATTTTCGGATATCTGGATAGTATCCTAGAATGGTCTGAAGAGGTTTGGACTTTCGGAATAACTTTCGGCAGTGTCACGATTACCGTTGGGGGTATTTTGGGATTTTTCCTGATCATTATGCTATCCTGGTGGTTGGCAAGAGTGTTGCAGTTGTTATTAGAACGTGAATTGTTTGATCGTCTTAATGTTTCCAAAGGCATTCCGCATGCCATTTCCACCACTATCTACTATGTTTTTATTGGTTTGGGTTTTCTTTTGGCGATATCATACGCGGGTTTTGACTTAAATCAAATTAGCCTGGTCATTGGAGCGCTCGGTGTAGGCATAGGCTTTGGTCTACAAAATATTATCTCTAATTTCGTTTCCGGATTGATTTTGACATTTGAACGGCCCATTACTGTGGGGGATACCATAGAAGTGGGTCCGCTTATGGGGAATGTCAGCTCAATGGGTTTAAGATCATCAAAAGTGAAGACCTTCGATGGCTCGGAGGTAATTGTGCCCAACTCTAATTTAGTGACCAAGGAGGTCATCAATTGGACCTTATCGGATAATCGCAGGCGACTTACCATACCGGTAACTGCGGCCTATGGAAGTGATCCTCATAAGGTATTGGAAATCATGATGGATGTGGTCCATAAACATCCAAATATTTTGGACTATCCAGAACCAATTACTCTGTTCGACGGATTTGGGGATAGTTCATTGAAATTTAGTGTTTTATTTTGGGTTTACTTCCAGGAGAGTTTGACTGTTAAAAGCGAAGTGGCGCTGCAGATTTTTGATGCCTTTAAACAAGCAGGTATTGAAATACCAGTTCCTCAGCGAGTGATTACCATGAAATCCGATTCTGATTCATCCCAGGAACTGAATTAATCGGAGATAATCATTTTGTACATTCCCTCGATATTCATAGACAACCATTCGTCATAATTGCCAAAGTGCTGGTATTTATCTAAATGAATATTTTCTTGCATTTCTTCAAGACTTTTCCCCTCAGATATACCTTCAGAAACTGCATCCTGTAAAGCTTCGAAATATTTCCGGTGATTTGCAGCATCGGTCTTAGTGCCAATCACCCCATGGCCAGGTGCAAGAATGTCGAAGTCAAGCTGCTCAACAAATTTAATTGCGTTAATCCAATCTGGCATGAAACCTCCTCCAAGATTGCGATAGGGTAGTCTGTCAACGGTAATAAAGTCAACCACAAAGACCGTACTTTGTTGTGGGAACAGCATGATAATGCAATTGTCTCCATGTGATTTACCCGGATAATAAAGTTCAACACTACTGTTTGCTAATTTTAAGGTATAACGGTCCTCAAAGGTTATTTCAGGAACCGGTACCTGTCTGTTTTCCCGTATGATGGCTTCTTTAGTAAGTTTATGTCCGATTACCGTAACATTATTTCCGAATGCTTCACCCCCGGATATGTGATCTGCATGATCATGACTATAAATTAAATGAGTAACCGGAACGTCAAAACGCTCTGAAAGCTCTGCATTTAACCAGGCCGCTGCTTCATTACTTATAGGATCAGTAACCACTATTCCTTCAGGGGTCACCAAAAAAACCGAAAAGTGGCTGTTATTCTGATACCGATAAAGGTCTCCATTGATCTGGGTTATGGTCCGGGTTTGGGACATAACCGATTGCGCCAGCATTAACGCAGCAATAAAAAGCAGGGAATGTTTCATGACTGTCTGTTTTTCTAGAGGTAATTTAAATGTAATCAATATTAACCTTTGAAGGAAATACCAACATCGATTTGGCTAGACTTAAAAGGTTGCTCATAGGGAAGCTAACTAATTGCAATTCAGCTATAAAATTCCTAACTTATTTTGTTTACTAACCTTTACGGAAATGGTAGCGATCCGAAAATTAAATAAGTGGGCGAATTCCCACACTTCCTTACCCTTAGATGTTGTCCGTCTCGTCCTGGGGGGGTTCATTTTTTATAAAGGTGTTAATTTCAGCGTTCATACCAGTTATCTATATAACATTCTAAACCCTCTGGATGAGTGGCTGGGGACAGTAATTATTGTCCATTATGTTACAATGGCTCACTTGGCCGGCGGAGTATTCATTGTGATCGGTTTGATTACCAGGCTGGCAGTATTGGTACAAATTCCAGCACTGATAGGTGCTATTCTAATAAATTTTATTGGAGTAATGAACATTACTAATCTAATGGCTGCGACGGTGGTGTTTTTTGCCTGCCTGTTTTTCCTGGTGTATGGTTCAGGTAAGCACTCGGTGGATTATACCTTAAAAATGCAGATGTAGACGATCTTATTACGAATTACGAATTACGAATTACGAAAAATTGCGTAATCAGCCCGGGTGGATAAGAATTATCTAGCTAGTCTAACCAAAAACTCTATTTGTATTGTATTGAGTTAAAGTACTTTAATTTTTTCTTACCCATGGCGGTTTTGCACGACGGCCTGGAGGCACAAGAAGCCAAAAAGTAGATAAAAAATAGAGCTAGTGCTACCGTTCTGTATATGTTAAATCCTGTTTTCATAAGTTTAAAAAATTAGATAAATTATATTAAATATACTTATAATTATATCTGATCCACATATTTAGATACTACTTCCTATATAGTAGTAACCCATCTAGTTCAAGCAATTTCAAGTTAAGGTTGTAAATATCTGACAATCAGACAATAAAAATGTAAATCATTTATGAATAGATTGAACATTTCCGATAATAGTGGTCTAATATCGTTTGATATGCCCTTTTACTTTTTGGTGTTAATCCATTCCGAAAGTGGATTCATCCATTCCGGGTAGGGTTTATAAAGGAAACCGTGTCCGTTGCCCATATCCAGGGCTAATTCCTTAAAGCTTTTCCCACAGTTTAAACTGTCAAGTAGCTTTCTGCAAGATTTTGGATCATCGCTCTTTTCGTAGATTGAAAAGAAGTTTCCGCAGAGTTCACTGTTATGATTGGAAAAGTAATTAAAAGCATAGTCGCTGCATAGCCCAAGCACAGCGTAGTTGAGGTCAGCGTTTTTTAGTTGATAAGCTGCTTCCACCGCTATATAACCACCCATTGAGGCACCGACTACAGTTATTCTGTTAGCATGAACGCCCGAAGAAATTAGGTTCTTGATTTCAGTAGAAATTTTAACTGCGTATTCTGCTATTTTGGCATCCTTGGGACGTACTTCGCTGATGACCTGGTATCGCTTATCCGCAAATGCCTGAACTATGTTGGCATATTCGTAAGCGCCAAAACGATCACTTATGGCATTGGCCCCCTGTTGTTGTACAATCGCTCCATGCAGATAAAATATGTAAGTATTCTCGGAATTAATAGTTTCAGGAACTGTAGGATAAATGTGCTGAGCGTGTATAATAAGACCAAAGTGAATTGGGATTAAGATTTGCAGCAATGAAATGCTTCTGCGACTCCACCAGGTGAATTGAGTTATCAAACTTTTTAGATGCATTTCTGTTTTCTTTATCCAAGATAAGCAGTATTTCCACACCTTCCTTGTATCTATTATGGAGATGACTAAATCATTTGCCAGCAGGCTCCAGTTGATCAAATGATACTGTGTCATTTCCATGACTAAGTCAGTTTCCTGTTTTGAGTTCAAAAGTAATTTGGGTACTTTCAAGCCTTGTGTATTTTGGGGTGGTACTGCAATTGCCGTGCTTACTAAAGTGGCGACCATTTGGGAATGAAATTTTACTTCTTATTAATTATTTTTTTATCGACCACTTTAAGCTTGTGGGCTCAGTCTATAGAACTAAGTAGAGTCACTGGGTATTTTGAAAATCGCCCCATAATAGAGATAGTCCAACAGTTAGCTAAAGATCAGCAGCTTCAGCTCTTTATTATCAACGACAGCCTATTGAGCCAAACTAAATCAATAAGTTTGAACAAGGTGTTGTTCGATCAAGCATTGACGGAATTATTCAAGGACACACAACTGGACTACCTTATTTATCGAAACTTTGCACTGATCGTTGGCTCCAGATCAAGATTGAATCAATCGTACAGCGCTGAATATTATACCCGTTTCGAGGAAATCGTTTCTGGAGCACCAGCAGATAAAGAAACCATCGTAGGAAATAAGGGGTTACTTGAGCCATTTGGAATGGTTAATTTAAAAGGTAAAGTAGTAGATGACCTTACCGGGGAAGAGATCGTTGGAGCCTCTGTGGTACTAGGAGATTCCAGTAGTATGACCATTACCAACTCATCTGATGAATTCCACCTTCAAGTTCCTACAGGGAAACAAAGCTTATTAATACAATACATCGGATACGATCAACTTCTCATCCATCTTCGTGTGTACAGTGCTGATTTTATTGAGATTGGACTTGGCAAAAATGTACTTAATCTTGAAGAAGTAACCATCGAGGCTGTGGCTGAAGATGTCAACATTGAGAGCGTTCAAGTAGGGGTTGCCCGAGTGGATTTGAAAGGAATTGATAAAATCCCTGTATTTATGGGAGAAGTTGATATTGAGAAAGTCCTGTTATTACAACCGGGAGTGAGTAAAGTAGCTGAGGGTTCCTCCGGTTTTAATGTGAGAGGCGGAGAAGTAGATCAAAATCTGGTGATGCAGGACGAAGGGCTATTATTAAACTCATCACATGCTTTGGGCTTCCTGAGTACTTTTAACCCAGACATGGTGCAAAGTGTATTGTTGTATAAAGGAACTATGCCTGCTTACTATGGTGGTAGGTTAGCATCCGCACTAGACGTTAGATTACGCAATGGCGATTTCCAGAGATTTAGATTAAAAGGAGGAATTAGCCCCATTACAGGGAGGTTAAATATTGAAACACCGATTAGAAGGGACAGGAGCTCACTCAATTTTGGGATAAGATACAACTATGCTGACCTAATACTAAAATTAGGTAATTCGCCGGATGTGAGACAAAGCTCTTCATTTTTCTATGATGCCCAAATTAGGTATGCACACAAATTGAATGAAAATAACCTCCTGGAGCTGTCCTTTTACTCTTCAGATGATGAATTCAGATTCAGTAAGGAATTTGAATTTGAGTACCAAACCCTTATGGGGCAGCTTTCCATAAAAAGTCAAATTAATGAAAGACTATTTTCAAACCTGTCAATTGTTGCCAGTGAATACCGGAGTTCCAGGTCGGAATTGAACCCTGGTGTGGCCTCCCGTTTAGATAACTCCGTCACCTATTATAAAGTCAAAGAACACCTAACCTATAATCCATCCGATAGACTAAAACTGGACGGGGGAGTTTCAGGTATATATTATAAAGTAGACCCTGGATCAATAGTACCTACTTCCGAGTTTTCCACGGTGAATCCAAAAGATCTGGAAAACCAACAAGGCCTGGAATCTGTTCTTTTCTTGCAATCAGAGTGGGCAGGGTCCAGTAATTTGTCATTTACTGCCGGAGTTCGTGCGGTGCTGTATCAGAACTTCGGCCCCAAGACGGTTTACCAATACAGTGAAGGTTCACCTATCTTAATCGAAAACATTGTAGACACCATAGTATATGACAACGGAAAGGTGATTGAAACATACTACAGTCTGGAGCCCAGATTTTCTTTTCGATATCGCCTAAATCAAACAGAATCTATAAAAGGTGGCTATAGCCGTACCGTACAATATATTAATCAAATTTCTAATTTCACTGCACCAACTCCCTCTAGTGTATGGCAGCTCAGCAACAATCATATTGAACCTACACGCGCTCATAATTTCTCAATTGGGTTTTTTAAGAATTACAAAAAAAACCTTTGGGAGGCATCGATCGAAGGTTACTATCGTTCAATGGATGATATTATCGAATATAGAGACTTTGCTGACCTTAACGTGAATGATCATATCGAAACCGAATTGGCATCGGGAAAAGGCAGATCGTATGGATTGGAGTTAAGTATTAAGAAAAAAAGGGGGGCATTTAATGGTTGGATAAGTTATACACTGTCCCGTACAGACAGGCAAGTAGAAGAAATCAACAATGGAGACTGGTACTTAAGTAATTTGGATAAAACACATGATATATCCCTGATTGGAATATTTGAATTTAATGAAAGGCATTCCCTTTCAATTAATTTTAATTATGCCACTGGAAGACCTACAACTGCGCCAATAGGTAGTTATTTAAACGAAAACGGATTGATTATTCCTGTATATTCAGAAAGAAACCAACTACGTATTCCGGATTTTCACCGACTTGATATTTCCTATACAGTGGGTCAGGGCTATAACAAGTCTAAAAGGATAAAAACAAGTTGGAGTTTTTCAATTTACAATTTGTACGGAAGAAAGAATCCTTATTCAGTGTTTTTTGTTCAAAAGCCGTTTGGTTTTCCCACAGCCAACAGGTTTACTGTTTTAGGTAGTGTATTTCCATCCATATCATTCAACATTGAACTTCAATAGCATTGATGATTCTACACAATATTTTATCTAGGAAGACCGGTTTAATGCATAGAAACTGGTGCCTGATGCTGGTTGTAGTGGTTTGGGGGTGCATCGATGAAATTGACTTGGGGGGGGCAGGGGGAGGCGCTGGGAAAATGGTAATTCAAGGACAATTAATTAAAGGTTGCCCCTCATCTATCCGTATTCGAGTGTCTCGTACCGCTGATTTTACCGGTCGAAGCCTTCCTGAACCTGTCCCAGGTGCTACTGTATTTGTCTTAAATGAGACAGGCAATCAACTATTTGTGCCGGAAGTTGAGGAAGGCATCTACCAATTGGATATTAGTGATGATAACCCTGATATGTCAGTTGATACCGGAGAAAATTACATGATAACAGTTGCTACTTCGGAAGGATCTCAATACCAATCTACCATGGAGTGGCTCCACACAGTTCCCAATGCTGATTCTGTTTCAATTATAATGGTAGAGAGAGAAGAATTGGATCTCAATAATCAAAGACAATCGAAGCGATACCTGCAATTTTTTCTTCATACGTCATTAGAAGCAAATGAATCATCGGAACGGGCTTTCCTTCGATGGACTTTTGGATCAATTTATCGGGTAGATGAAACGTTTGTTCCTGGTCCGGGCCCCGGGCCACAGACTTGTTTTGTAACCCGTGGTCTTAACTTTGATAAGGTGGTAGTCTTTAATGGAAATGAGGCAAACTCAGATCGTTTGGAAAATTATTTCCTTCTGGAGGACGAATTGGGGTTTAAATTTGCCTTGGGATATCTGCTTGAAATTAACCAACATTCTCTAAGCAAAGGTGCTTATGAATATTGGGACCAGGTAAGTCAATCGGTCGCCCTATCGGGGGGGTTGTTTGAGGCAACTCCAGGGAAAATCGTAGGCAATATGTCAAGTATAGATGACCCCCTTGAAGAAGTATTTGGGTATTTCTATGCTTCAGAGGAACAGAAGATAACCCGGTTTGTTACACCTGATGAGGCTGGTAGGCCTGAAGATTTTTGCTCCAGCTCTCTGATTTCAGGGGAACAAGTTTGTTTGGATTGTGAAACAATTCCATTTAGCACCACGGAAATTCCGAAACATTGGGAACAGTGATATATTGAAATGATAAAGTGGCTGAAATATATTGTACATCTCAATCTACTGGTGGCTTTTTCTTTGTTCGCCTGCCCGCCCTTAAAAGCTCAGATTAACCAGAGTACCTTGGTTCACATGGACAAACCCTACTATGTAGCTGGTGAAACCATCTTTTACAAACTATATTTTCCAGAAGTATTTCGAAACCGTAGTCCGATGCTGGAAATGCAGGTCTATAATGGGACAGGAGTACTGGTGCATAAATACTATGTAAAGAAAGATAAAAAGAATTATGTACATGGTTTCTACAGAATTCCTTTTGAAGCAGAGGCCGGGGTCTACAATTTAGTGGTAGTTTCCTTGGTTGAAAAGAGTAAACTGTTAAAAGTGGTTTCCGAGATACCCTTTTCAGTGTACAATGACAGTCAGCTCGAAACTATTGTTAGTGAAGAAAACGCCATTCATTTTCCCACGATGGATGACCTGAAATCCGAGTTGAGTATAGTGTTGAAGCTCGGGAAAGACCAATATCACACCCGGGAACAAGTTGCACTGGTCATCGATATAAGAGACCTTCAAGGTAACAAAGTGCCTGCAAATTTATCACTTTCAGTAACTGACATAGGCATAATTGGCTCTCAGCAATCTCATTCACACCTGTCCTTGCATCAAGTTCAACTATCATATGAGCCATCGGAATATTTAAGTGAGTATATCCCGATTTCTGGTCAGCTTGAAAATCAAAAAGAGCAGCAATTAATAACTTTTTTTATGCCATCATTGAATAGGATATTTTACACTACCTCAGAATCAGATGGGAATTTCCAGTTACTAATTCCGGGTTTCTATGGGGAACAATCCCTTCAGTATATTGGAGAATTTTCAGATGGCGCCCGAATGAAATTAAACCATGCCGGTAGGTTCCACAGTTCAGCGGAATTGGTTTATTCCGCTTCAATAATAAAGTACCTTCAGGCAAGCCGCAATAGAAAACTTATTTATCAACTTTATAATAAAGTAGAGGGTGTTAATAACTACCAGACTCCTAAGGCTTTTGAAGTAGCTATTCCGGATCGTGAGTTTAAAGCAGCTAATTATCCTTTTGAGGATCTTCCCAGGTTTTGCAAGGAAATCAGCACCCCATTGAAATATGACAAAGACAAAGAAGGAGGTTTCGAATTCAAAATGATTAACCCGGAAAGTAAAAGGTTCTATTTTGGCAACCCCTTATTTATTGTGGATGGGCAAATGACTAAAGATGCAACTTTTTTAGCTAAAGTGGACTTTCAAGAGATCGATAAGATTAACCTGTACTATGATAACCAGCGCTTGTCAGATAATTTCGGTTTTGCTGGATTTAGTGGAGTAGTTATAATCTCTTCAAAAGAGGGTAGTCTGAAAGTGCCACAGGCCCCGTTAACCCAGGAGTTTCAAGTAAGCGGATTACAACTACTGATCTCTAACAGTACAGAGGACATGGACGCCCACCCAGAAGAGCCGATATTTAAACCTCAATTACTATGGAAGCCAACACTGCAGACAAACTTTGATGGTCATCTGGAACTGACTTATCGGCAATCGGATGATATCAGCAAATTTAAAATTGAGGTAGTGGCGCAAACCAAAGACGGAAGAAGGGGCAATACTCATCTGATATACAGAGTACACTAGTTTTTTGAAGCCTAACTTCCCAAAAGTTCTAAATAAGATACCAGGTCAACCAACTCCTTTTGATCCATCACACTGTGTAAATTAGGTGTCATTAGAGAGGTGTCCAGATTGTCAATTGATTGTATTTGATCTGTGGTATACACAGTGATGATGCCTCCTATTTGTTTTACAGTAATTTCTGAAGCAGTTCGGCTTATTATCAAACCAGTTAGTTTGGATTGATCGTTTAAAGTGATAAGATATCCTTCATATCCAAAACTAATGCCTGCTTCCGGCTTCAGAATTGAGGCGTAGAGCGCTTCCTGTGAAAGCTTCGAGCCAATATCCGATAGACCCGGTCCGAAATCCGTTCCTTTGCCATCCACTATATGGCAAGACTGACAGAACTTTTCAAATGTCAGCTTCCCAGCTTTCGGATCTCCTTGTCGGGCAATCAGTTCAGCAATGCTTGGTGAGGGAGCACTTGCCTGATCTTGGGGTAGGTCAAAATATTTAGCAGCCTCTATCCGAATTCCAGCCCTGTGAGAAGCAGACATAGCTTCGGCGGCTGCAAGCAAAAGCTCCTCAGGAATCTTATTTTCAGCAAGTAACTCCAGCATACGGTTTTCTCCATCCCATCCACGTGCATAACTTGAAGCGGCTTTTTGCCGGAGTGTTAATGGATGACTAGCATCCAACATGTAGTCCTCCAAATATTTTAAAGACTTCTGGTTTCCGATCTTGCCCAGTGTTGTCAACGCAGCACTGATTTGTATCACATCATCCCCATCTAATAAATCACCAATCATCTCCGGTTGATATTGTAAAAGCATTCGGGCAGCATTGACTCCATCACTTTGGTCTGGTTGCTCAAGTACCATTGATAACAGTTCTTGATTGTATTCAATTAATTGATAGCGTTGAATAGTGAGTAGAAAATTCTCAGTTCCCCTATAGCTTTCGGTGACTGCTAATAATTGTGACTTTAAAGAAGGTGAGCTCAAAACATATTCAGGATCCAAATGCTGAAAAGCCAGTTCTAGAAACTGGTTTCGGTTGGCAGTAGCTTTAGAAAGCAAGTCTTCAATCACCTGATTTTTCATAGTTGATTGATGAAAGTCAAATGCCCGAAAGTACCTGTATGTATCCTCAACAGTTTCGGCTTCCAGGATCAACTCCGGCAGTAAAGCCAAAGCATCCTTAGTACGAAGTCGCCAAACTATATCCTTGTTGCTGCCCTTATTCCAATTATCCCCCACACGGGCAAGCCAAGCTTTAAAGCAAGCTTCTTCATTTAGGCCAGAACCAATTCCCAATGCTTCTAAAAACCATCTATCTCCCTGATAGTTTAGAGCCAGGTTTGTCCAGAATTCCGCAGCCTCATCCCCTTTTTCGAATCGTAAAGCTAAAGCCAGTTCTCTTTGAACCAAAGGGGAGGGACTAGAGTCAAAGTTTTGAAGGTGTTTAAGAAGATTACTGCCAAACTGCTGACGGGCAATCCTAATAGCGACAATTTGCAAATCTTCATTGGTGCTATTTTTCCCAAGTTCGAAGGCTTGTTCTGGGTCTATTTCAGCTAATAGCCACAATGCACGTGCACTGAAAACCGGGTTTTCGCCCTGGTATAAGCCCATCAACGCCTGATGTGCTTTATCGCCTGCTGCATGTAAACCAGTCCATGCCAAATACCGGATGGCATGATTAGGGCTTTTCATGGCCTCGATTAACCCTGGAATGGTCTCATAATCCTGGTTTGGTGGATTATAAGAAGTTCCAACAGGAGCTATTCTGAAAATACGACCTTTTTGTTGGTCTCCAATTAGATGACCACCTACTCCTGGATCATACCAGTCTGACACAAATAACGACCCATCTGGCGCAATGCATACATCCGAAGGACGAAACCATGGATCATCGACGGCTTCCATCAGGTGTTCGATGTTTGAAGAGTAACCAGTGTGGCTCTTTTTCACTGAATAAGATCTTATCACATTACCGCCTGCCTCGGCATGTATCATCCCATTCTGATATTTTTCGGGGAGCAGATCACCTTCATAAAACAGAATACCGGTTGGAGACCCGGCATAGAGTTGTAGTAAGTTTGGAACCACACCTGGATCATTAAGATGCCAATGTCGCAGCGGAATCTCATCTGCCATTCCAGTCCGTTTGACCCGCCAACCTGCTCCGGTCATTTCGTCGGTAAAACCATAATTGCCGTATTCCATGACCAGATTAATCCGGGTGCCGCGGTTTCCGTCGTCATCATTGTCCGATTGCCAGATATTCCCATATGAGTCCACAGTCAATTCGTAGGGGTTTCGGAAGTTCCATCCAAGGGTTTCAAACTCGCTGCCATCCAGATTACTTCTGAAGACCATTCCTTGTCGGTATGGGTTACCGGAATCATTTACGGGATTTCCCGCTTTATCAATTACTGGTGTACCATCAGGGTACTGAATTTGTTTTATTCCATTTCCAGCATTGAAGTACAGTTTTCCATCCGGTCCAAAAATGACTGCGTGGATTGCATGATCATGTTCTAAGCCGTCCATTCCACTGAAAAGCTCTTGCTTGTGATCTGGTTTATCATCTCCATCCTCATCTGTGAAAATCAGAATACTAGGGCTTTTCGAAATGATCACCTTATTTCCAAGTACGGTAATTCCCAGGGCTGCATTGACATCATTCCCCTGGTAGAATACCGTTTGCTTATCTGCAATGCCATCAAAATCGGTGTCTTCCAGAATCAAGATGCGGTCCCCTCCCGGCTTACCTTCTTTATCAGGATTGAAGGGAAGCCGGTAATTATATCCTTCACAAACCCAGATTCTTCCCCGGTGATCAATATC
>CAZAWQ010000513.1:0-2812 GCA_964488585.1 uncultured Roseivirgaceae bacterium | reverse complement strand
AAATTCAAAAAAACTAATGGCAATTTTAAAATCTATCACAATATTTATCCTTGCCGGATTTTGTGAAATAGGCGGAGGTTATCTTATCTGGCTTTGGCTAAAAGACGACAAACCCGCCTGGTATGGATTATTGGGCGGAATCATTCTTGCAATGTACGGGGTTGTGGCGACCTTTCAGATACAAAACTTTGCCAGAGTTTATGCAACTTATGGAGGTGTATTTATTGTAATGTCTCTATTGTTTGCTTACAAAATGGATAACTATGTTCCAGATAAATTTGACATAATTGGAGCATTAGTCGCGCTATTAGGCGTTTGCATTATTTACTACACACCTAGATAACGGCAATTATTTTAACATATGAAGTCAACCCATTCATACGATGTATTGGTTATTGGTTCCGGCATGGCTGGTATGACCATTGCTAACAAGTGCGCCAAGAAAGGATTAAAGACGGCCATCACCGATTTCAGGCCCTATGGTGGAACTTGTGCCCTGAGAGGTTGCGACCCCAAGAAAATATTAATAGGGGCTGCTGAGATAATCGACAGAGCCAATAAAATGGAAGGAAATGGGTTAATTGGAAACTGGCGCATTCATTGGCCAGACCTGATGAAGTTCAAGACTGATTTCACTTCCAAGGTTTCAGGGGGCATAGAGAAAGGCTACAGCAGTTCGGGGGTTGATATGTATCACGGATCAGCACATTTTGTATCTGCGGATACAGTAAGAATTAACAATGAGGAAATTAAGGCAACAAAAATTGCCATTACCACTGGGGCCAGGGCCGTAACTTTATCTATTCCCGGCGGCGATATTCCCATTGATAGTACCGAGTTCTTGGAGTTGGAAACCTTACCAGAGGAGATCACTTTCATTGGTGGTGGGTACATCGCTTTTGAGTTTGCCCATTTGGCGGCCAGGGCAGGCTCGAAGGTTAATATCATTCACCGTGGTCCTTATCCTTTGGAAAACTTTGAGCAGGATATGGTTACCCATTTAGTCAAAGCCACGAAAGAGTTGGGTATTAGTATATTATTAAGTACCGAAGTAACTGCGGTAGAAAAAGTAGATGAAAAATATAGAGTTCTTGCTAAAACTTCAGATAGTGAGATAAGTGTCCATTCAGATCTAGTGATCAACGCAGCCGGCAGGGTACCTGAACTCGATGGCCTCAATTTGAAAGCCGCAGAAGTTAAGTATGAAAATAAAAACGGAATTGAGGTGAACGAATTCCTGCAAAGTGTAAGCAACCCCAAGATATATGCCGCCGGAGATTCAGCAGCTTCTGAGGGATTGCCCTTAACCCCGGTGGCCGTATTAGAAGGTCACACGGTTGCAGCAAACATTATCCGAGGTAATTCAAAAAAACCCGATTATACGGAAATGCCAACTGCCGTTTTCACATTGCCCGCCATGGCTTCTGTCGGTTTAACCGAAGAACAGGTCAAAGCAAAGGGTATTAAATACATAGTGAAGTCGGCTAATGCGGCCAACTGGTATAATGCTAAAAGGATTAAGGAAGATACTTATGGCTACAAGGTTTTGGTAGGTGAAGATGGACAAATCCTGGGGGCTCACATAATCGGCCCACATGCAGAAGAGACCATCAATCTTTTTGCCACAGCTATTAAGGCCAAAATGAAAACCGCTGACATACGAAATATGGTCTATTCCTATCCTTCAATGGGATCAGATATCGGATCAATGGTATAGAATTTCAAATATTCCCCAGGTTTGCTAAAATCTGATCTGGGTTTTAGGAACTATACCGATTTAATTTGCACTAAACAATTTCAATTATGAAAACTTTAATTTGCCCTACATGTAACTGTTCTCTGGTACGCCTTGGATATACACCTGAGAATGCTCCGACCTACAATCATAATGGTGAAAAGCTCTATTTCTGTTGTCAGGGTTGTGCGGATGTGTTTATCACCAGCGCTGATCCTCAGAAATACCTTGATGAAATAAAAGATTTGATTATATGCCCGAGCTGCCTGGGTGAAAAACCATTGAAGCTAGCTGTTAAATTGGAGATTGCAGGGCAGGAGGTACACTTTTGCCGTTGTCCACATTGTCATGAATCGTTTAAGAAAGATCCGGATTTTTATATTAGACGTTTGGAAAGTAAAGTGCCTAATTGAGCGTATTGAGCTGGATTGCGAAGGAAAGGGGGATATATCGCTGTTTACGGGTAGGAATCATTGTATGTCAGAAAAATTATATCGAAGAGCTTGGGTACTCAGCTTTATAACAATTGGTTACAATATTGTAGAAGGTGTTGTGGCTACATTGTTTGGAGCTGAAGATGAAACCTTAGCCCTTTTTGGTTTTGGAGTGGATAGTTTTGTAGAAGTAATCTCCGGAGTGGGTATCGCCCATATGATATGGCGCTTACAGAAAAATCCAAGTAATCTTTTGTCACAGGAATAGTTGTTTAAAACTAACCTGGGTTTTAATTAACTTATCCTTAATTGTATTTCTTCGTTTTTATCCCCTTTGGTTCCAATTTTCTAAGTCAAATCGTAGTCTTTAACAACGTCAGCCACTACTCATGCAATACGAGTTAAAATAACTGGTTAAATAAATCAAAGTTAAATTAACCTTAATGAGTTGAGTTAATTTAACTATCATCCAGAAGACATATTGCCCAGTTTTTGACAAATTCAGAACTGGTATTGCCTGCGTTTACTGATGTTATTTATTGTTATTTTAAGTATGAACCCACTTTTAATTCATTATGTACCATAATTGCCTTAGTGCTGACATTAGCTGTTGCTTGGCTTCTTTGTTTATCGTATATGGCTT
>CAZAWQ010000512.1:0-12305 GCA_964488585.1 uncultured Roseivirgaceae bacterium | reverse complement strand
TTGAATTGACAGTTTCCATTTTACCACTAGATTTGTACAAAGTGGCAGAAAAGAAAACCGGTTGGCAGGAAAATTATATTGGATTTGATGGTGAAATGGCCCGGCATCTGCTACATCAGTCCATATATTCTTCACGACAGCCAGTTATCCACTGTGGTTACCGGGAAGAATTAATAGACACCTATTTTAAAATGTACGATCTGGTACAAGAGGAAGCTCCTGGGTTTCAACAGATCACTTCGGGTCTGGTGATCAAATTACTAGGGAACATTGTGGCATATAAAAAGCAGCAGGATTTTTCGGGTAAGTACATAGAACAAGTCATTCAAAAAGTACGCTTTTACATTCATGAGCACATCGAGCATGAGATCGATCTACCAAGAATGGCTGAAGAGCATCAGATAGGCTATTCCTATTTCCGAAAAATGTTTAAAAAATATACCGGTGTTTCGCCCCATCAGTACCACCTGGAACTAAAGATCATACGTGCCAGGGAACTGATCCTTACTACTGAGAAAAGCATCAAAGAGATTGGATATGATCTGGGATTCAAGTCAATATTTTATTTCAGTCGCTTTTTTAAGAACAAAGTGGGGGTCAACCCATCGGAATTAAAACGAGTGGCATCGCGAAAAAATTAACCCGGTGAATAATACGCCTACTTCACAGGTGCTACCGGATACTTCTTCATCAGTTTAGCCATACTCTTTGGAATACTCTTCTCTCTTTTCTCTGGTTTTTCTTTTACGGTTCCGGTAATCACTCCTTGCCATACTAAATCTTTGCTGCTTTCATCGTATATATCAACTACAAAGGTTCCTTCTAAATAGTCATTCTCACTATAGGTGGTGGTGGAGCTTCCCATGCCCATTCCACCGTAACCCATTCCCCAGCCGCGGCCCATGCCGTAACCCATTCCACCGTTATAATTGGTGTAGGCGGTAGTGCTGGTTTTTGCATCAATAACTATAAAAACAGATATGGCAGCATCGGCTCCACTTTCTACCAGATTCATTCCTCGCGCATCAAGCTCTGCTTTCAAAGATTCTTGTATTCGCTTTTTGTCAAAATCATTTAACTGTTTGTCACTGTCCTGTTGCCATCCTGCAAAAGCGTATGATTTGTATTTAGTAAAATCTGTGTTTTTGTCGTAATCACTTTTTGCCTTCTGGGCAAATGCTGAACTCGAAAAGAAAGCTGTAATTAAAACAGCTGTAAAAATTGAAATAGATATTTTCATGATTGATGTTATTTTGAATAAATGTTTTGTATAATTTTTAATTGCTTGATTTCCTTTTCCGCCACCTGGTATAAATATAATGGTAAAATGGAAATTGTCAGTTCAATTTAATAGCCAATCCACCCCCGAATCCGAACTGGTAAAGCGTTGAGTAAGTGCTAACACCAGCACCCCCGCCGCCAGTCCCAAAGTACAGTCCGCCTCCAACGGACTGTACTGCTGAAAGCAACTGGGCGTGTACTATGATCCCAGCCCTTTCGCTGGCCCAAAAGGTCAGCCCACCCTTGAGACCCCAGGCAAATTTGGTAACGTTATTGCTAATTCTGGTTTCCGGATCGGTGGCAGTGGCAAACATCACTCCGGCCATTATGCCTCCCTGGGCTTCTATATTTCCACTTCCCAGCATCACATGTCGATTTCCTCCAAGCATGATGTAGTTAATCCCCAAATCAAAATCTGTAGATTTTATCTCTGGGTCCGGCCAAATAACATAGGTGGTTGGCGCATTGGTGTCGTGGCGCAAATACGATAATTCAATTCCGGTTTCTGGCGTCATACGGTTTTCTGCGGCAACTCCCCAAAGAAAACCGCCTTTTATTTTACCATCGTAATAACTATTACCCGTATCGAAGCGGGCATCAAAACTATTGTCGAAAACGTAGTTTCCGTAGAGATTTAGATAAAGTCCTTCATCACCTTGTGCTTTTAAGTTTTGATATGAAAATAGTGCGCTTATAATTAGCAGCGAGGTTACTTTAACGATATTATTATACATTGACATGCTGTATTTGCTTTAGTGTATTCTTTACATTGAAAATAATAGGTATAACAACTTCCACTTGATTTTATACTGCTTAGTGCTTTGTAAATCAGAGCGTATTATAGGGACGAATATATCCAGTTAATTCTGCATTATATACTATTTTAAGGTCAAAATTAAATACGCTCTTTTTGGAACAGCCATCATGACTGCAATAGTTCTGTTTAACAGATGTTATTTCTATTTCCCCTAAAGTGATTTTTGCAGCCAGGAGTTGGTGAAAAAGTCTTTCTTCGTGCGTATTGCTACAAATCCCACCCAATGGAGGTTTGAAGCACGTAATCACTCTCTGCGGCTCCTTCAACCGGCTGGTTATCGAAGTTCAGGGTGAATCCTAAATTGATGTAAAAATCCTTAAGAATGTCGTATTTCATATCAAATTTAAAGTCTGCCCGAACCCTGCCGCTTTCTGACAAACTTGGGTATACAACAACATTGGTGAATAGATCCAAATCTCCTATGTCAAAGATATCTAACTGGCTACCAAAAAATAATTCCTGCGAACTTTTGCTTTCTATACCTTCATCGGTAAAGGTTTCATTGTTCAACACTCCACCAGCACTTAACCCAAACTGGACCTGATTGTTGTGGATCAGATACTTACCAACACCAATACTGAAAGCTGTACGCAAATCCAGCTTTTGCTCTGTATTGGAAAGAAAATCAAGTTTAATTAATGTATACCAGTCGTGTTTTAGAAAATATAGAAATGTTAGAATGGCATCGGTCCTTTGAATATCATCCACTTCATCCTGGGTTGAACGAAGAATGTCCAGAGAACCGTTAAGACTCCAGAAATCAGCCAGGTAACCCAGGCTGATTCTTGATGATAGCGAGCTCAGGTTATTTGCCTTGGAGAAATCCCATCCCACAGATACAGATGCACTCATCCTGCTCCAAAAGGTTTGGTCCAGTGGATTTATGTATACCACATCGATGGCATTTACTCTGGCTCCGCCGGTTGAATCTCCAATAATCAAGTGTTCCTTATCATAAAGGTTGGTGCTGAGGGTGCGATTGGCCCTGGTACCGTCTGAAAGGGTAATTAGAAATATTCTTTTACTGTAGAATTCAGATACCTTATTCCATTCGATCTTAAAGTCTGAGTCACTATAGTCGGTTTCGATCTGAATAATTGCTTTGTCCATGCTCTTGATTTCTCCTACAATTACATCGCCGTTACTCAATATCAGACTATCGGTCTGAGCTGAGACTTGAATGATACCTGCAAATCCCAATAGAAAGGTTAAAATCAATTGTCGGACAATCTTGATTTGAGGAGAGTAGAAGCATGGATCCATGGCAGACGTATTATTTTTGGAAAACGACAATTTTTTTTAATAATAATACAATAAGCCTATAAACGCAAATTTGTTGGAAGGTCTCCAACTATCCATCGATTGCTATGAAATCAGGTATAAAACCAAAGAATAAAGAAAGAGCCCACACTAGTTATTAATCCCCACATAAAAAATGTAAATGCCCAATGTAGTCTGCGGTATTTCTTGCTCAGTATTTTGCCCTGGTTGTGTATGTCAATAATAAGGTTATCATGTATCTCCTGACCGGAACCGAGAATCTGCCGCATCTCATTTAGATACTCTTCCTGAGATTGTTCGTTAATGTATCCAAAGAACAGTCGACTTTGTCTTATTGCCGGTTTATCTGAAACAGTTTTAATAATCTTAGGTTTGGCAGCAGATATAGAGAAAATAGCCGATATGAGACACATTATCAGTAATATCCCGAAGGGAATGGTCAAAATGTCTCTTTCTAAAAACTCCGACCCATTTATAGTGAAGCCTGATCCCAACAGAGTCATGATTATACCTATAATCAAGGTGTCAATACCGATGATCATACCCGCCTTATTGTCCGCGATTGCGATGTGATTGATCTGTTGTCTCATGGTGGCTCGAAACAAGGTTTGTATGCTTCGTCTAGCACCCAGTTTAATCTTTTCTACAGGCTGATTTTCATCCATACTGTCCAATTAGTTAGTCTGACCAGGAATATAGGGGTTTGGTGAATAGAAGCCAATTTTTCTGACAGAATTTAGCGCAGGAGCTGTAAACTGAACCAACCCTTATTAGTTCTCCCATCGTTGTGTCTTTAAATCCATAGCTGATAAAATGAGAACTATTTTTTTATCAATCGTTATAATGCTTGCCTTCAGTAGTACCTACGGACAGGAAAAGTTTACCATCAGCGGAATAATTTCAGATGTGGAATCAGGAGAAGTTTTAATAGGAGCCAGTATCTATAATATCGCTCAAAGTGCGGGTGCCATTACCAATAATTATGGTTTCTTTTCACTAACCCTTCCGGAAAATGACAGCGTGATAGTAGTGATCTCTCATCTGGGATTTGAACCACAAGTTAAAAGTCTGCGACTTCGTAGTAACATTGAACTTAGTACTAAACTCCATCCTGGCCAGATTGACCTTGACGAATTAGTGATACTTGGAAATACTCAAAGCGGACATATTGATGGAGTACAAATGAGTGTGGTAGCAGTGCCATTAAAAAATATTTCTGAAATACCTGCCCTGCTTGGGGAAGCTGATGTACTGAAACTAATTCAATTGATGCCTGGGGTGCAATTTGGTAACGAAGGGACTTCCGGGTTTTACGTGCGGGGTGGAAATGCCGATCAAAATCTAGTACAATTGGACGAAGCTGTGGTGTATAATCCCAATCACTTGTTGGGTGTTGTGAGTACTTTTAACCCAAGAATGTTAAAAAATGCCACCTTGATTAAAGGCGGGTTTCCAGCACAGTATGGCGGGCGATTGAGTAGTATCCTGGATTTAACCATGAAGGAGGGGAATAACCAGGAATTCCATGTTGCTGGTGGGATCGGGATTGTGAGCGCCAACCTCACCTTGGAAGGTCCTTTAAAAAAAGACGTGGCCTCTTTTATAGTATCGGGAAGACGAACCTACCTTGACGCCCTAATCACACCATTCCTTCCTAAAGGCAATGAATCAAATTATAACTTCTATGACGTTAATGCCAAGCTAAATTGGAAACTGAACAAGAAAGATAGATTATACCTAAGTTTTTATCAAGGCCAGGACAAGGCAATTTTAAAATCCGGAGATGGAATTAACTACCAGGTAACCTTTGGTAACACTACCGGGACCTTCCGTTGGAATCATATATTTGGCCCCAAACTATTTGTCAATACTTCGGTTATTTATAATAAATATGATCAGGACGTTAGCGCCATTCAGGACAATTTTTTCTCCCAAACCATTACCCGTTTGGAGGATGTTAATGGCAAAACTGAATTTCAATATTTTCTCAACCCAAGTCATTCAATTCGCTTTGGCGCCCATTATATCAGGCACCACTTTTTATCCGGCGGTAAATCCGAGGCGGAATCAGGTTTAAATCAAAATATTAACAGACAAGGAATTCCTAGTAAAGACCTTGATGAATACGCGTTTTTTGTAAACGACGAAATAAAATTTAGTCAAAAGGTTTCAGCAAGTCTGGGAGTTCGATTTCCAGGCCTGATCTCATCTGAGGTTAATTATAACTATGTGGAACCCCGGGCCTCCCTTAAGGTTTCAACCGGAGAGCGATCATCAGTAAAAGCCTCATATACTCAGATGAATCAGTTTTTACACCAAATACCCAGCTCTACCGCATCAGTCCCCACAGATATCTGGATCCCGTCAACCGAGCGAACCAAACCAGAAAGAGCAACACAATATGCTTTGGGGTATTTTCGAAATTTCAAGCCTAATCTTGATTTCAGTATTGAAGGCTACTACAAAGACATGGACAACCTGGTGTTGTTTCCGGAGGGCAATCAGCTAGTGGAGAATTTTGCGGTAGATACCGCATTGGTTTATGGAAAGGGATGGAGTTATGGGGCAGAATTGTTTCTTCGTAAAAATAAAGGCCCTCTTACCGGCTGGATCTCTTATACACTTTCATGGAGTTGGCGGCAATTCGATGACCTGAATTTTGGTGAAAAGTTCCCATTCCGGTATGACCGTAGGCATGCGCTTAACGTGGTTGGCACCTACCGATTAAATGAACGTTGGAAGTTGTCGGGGGCCTTTATTTATAACACAGGGATTGCTTATACACTTCCGGAAGGAAGATTCCCTTCAGTGTTGGGTCCATCGTTATTCGAAGGCAATTATTTCATATACGAAAATCGCAATAACCAACGATTAGGTGTATACCATCGACTGGATTTTTCTGCAATTCGCACAAAGGAGGGGACATTGTGGGGACGGCCATTTATTTCTGAATGGGTGTTTGGAGTTTACAACCTTTACAGCAGGCAAAACCCTTATTTTGTCTATCTACAAGTCGATCCAGTGACCAATAAACCAGAAGCTATTCAGGTGACCTTATTGCCTATTATACCTAGTGTTTCTTATAATTTTAGATTCTAAGCAATGATTAGATGCTTTAAACTGGTAGTATGTGCAATGGTACTCATGGGCTGCGAACAAGTGATTGAACTAAAGACCAGCAGTGATTTCCAGGGTACTGTATTTGTCGAAGGGTTGCTGGTGGTAGGACAGCAACCGCGCATTTACCTTAGTGAAGCTTTACCCTTTGATCAGCCAAAAGTAACACCCCAGCAAGTTTTTGCCAGAGGAGCTAAAGTGATGCTTTTTAACGGTGGATTTTCTGAAATGTTACTGCCGGATTCCCTATTTAATAGTTTTCGCTGCCGCTGGGAGCCTTTTTATTCTGGTGAAAATGTAATTATATATGGTGAAACCTATGATATTGAGATCCACTACCTAGGTAAAACTTTTAGTGCAACCACCACCATCAAACAGAGCAAGCCATCGATTGAGCACATCGGATATAACCCGGAATTTTATGACATCTACGGCGGACATGATGGAGTAAATATCATCTTAAAAGACCCTGAAGGCCCAGGTAACTACTATCGCTTTGTGATGAATCGACAGATAGATAATTCCGTATCCCATGCCCATATTTTGGATGTTATTCAAAGTGTCTGCACTGTTGATGAGGAGAAATTCTGGGTTACGGATTTTGGTCGTACTATATTCAGTGATAAAGGGAATGACGGTGGTGATTTGGACCTCTTGGTTGAGGTGTCGTTCGAATACAGCGAAGGAGATTCCACCTGGATCACTATGCAATCACTGGATGAAAAAGCCGCTCTTTTCTACAAGGAACTGGATGACCAACTTATTTCCATTATAAACCCCTTCGTAGAACCGGTTTTTCTGGAAAGCAAGATCGAGGGAGGTGCCATTGGATTTTTCGGGTCTGCAGTGCTATCAGATTCGGTGTTGTTTGTGTATCCACAGGATAATCCATAAATTGAGTTTGAGTGTGCTTCGCCTGTCACAACCCTTTGGGCCTCGATGGGAGTGCGGGTGTGCTTACCACAATTCAGAGTGATCCGGTGGGCGCAGCGATCCTTCACCCTTCAATCCTTGAATCTATCAATCCTTCAGTCCTTCAGTCCCTCAATCCCTAATTAAGCCCCTGCGCTACTTCATCGCCATATTCTGCTTGTAACCCAACCAATTTTTGCATGAGGTCTGCTACCAATCCTGGATCGGCAGTCTCATAGATGTTGTTCATCTCCTGTGGATCTTCCTGAAGATCATACAACTCCCATTGATCGATATCATTATAGAAATGGATTAATTTGTATCGCGAAGTGCTAACGCCATAATGACGCTTGACCTTATGCCAGCCATGGGGATATTCGTAGTAGTGATAATAGATTCCATCAGGATGTAATTCCAGTTGCTCACCTTTCATCAATGCTAGCATTGATTTGCCTTGCCAAGGCTCGTCAGTTTCAATTCCTAAGAGTTCCATCACCGTAGGGGCAAAGTCGAGATTAAGCACCAGGTTATTGTTCACCGATCCGGGGTTTATCAGTGGTGGGTATCTCATGACCAACGGCATGCCGAAGCTTTCCTCGTACATAAATCGTTTGTCGTACCAGCCATGTTCACCCAGATAGAATCCCTGATCCGAAGTATAAACGATCAACGTGTTGTCCAGAATTCCTTGTTCCTCCAGATGATTGAGTAACCTTCCAACATTGTCATCCACGCTCATTATGCATTTCAGGTAATCATTAATATATCACTGATATTTCCACTCAATCAGTTCATTTCCGGTTAGGTTGATGGCAAAAAACTCATCGCTTATGGGTTGATAGTAGGCATCCCATATTTCCTTCTGCTGGTCAGTCAATCGATCATACAATCTTTGCCATCCTGCTGCAATGTGGGTGTTGTTCTGTGCTCCCCCTGATTGAGTTTCAACGGGTACCCTCGCTGGGTCTAATTTCATATCTGAAGACATAAACATCCTCGAAATTGACTGGTCTTGTTGGGCCGCTGCCAGTCGGTTTTCATAAGTATCATAAAAATTCTCTGGCAGGGGATACGTTTGTTCACCCAGTGCCAAATGTACGGAATCAGGCATCCAATTCCGGTGGGGTGCTTTATGTTGTACCATTAAGCAGAATGGCTGGTCTTCTGGTATTTTTTCCCCAAGAACGTCGAGCGCTAGATCGGTGATAATGCTGGTGGTATAGCCGGTATGATCGAGAGTGTCTCCCATATTGACCATGGTGGGATTGTAATAATTTCCTTGACCAATTAATACATTCCAATAGTCAAATCCTTGCGGGACACTCTTAAGGTGCCATTTTCCTACAATAGCAGTATAATAACCGTTGTCCTGCAGAATTTTTGGATAAGTCATTTGAGAACCGTCAAAGAGGTCCGAATTATCTTTAAATCCATTGATGTGGCTGTATTTTCCCGTTAGGAATACTGCACGGCTTGGTCCGCAGATTGAGTTAGTTACATAGGAACGATTAAAGACCATTCCTTCTTTACCTATTCTATCCAGGTTGGGAGTTTGGATCAAATCACTACTATAAATGCTCATGGCATTCTTGGCATGATCATCAGTCATGATGAATATTATGTTCGGTCGGGTTGTCAGTTCAGGTTGACTTTCCTGTGCTTCTTGGGCACATGAGCCCAGAATTGTAATTGTAACTAATGAAAAGATTATACGCATTTGTTGTAGATTTTATTAGGCGGAATATTCGAAATATTATTATGGAAAGCAAGTACTTGGCCAGCTTAAATTCAGGTAGGAATCTACGTCGATAAATTAAGATAGGGCACAAAAAAACCCGCCGCAATCGGGCGGGCAGGTAATTTTGTGTTCTTTGTTTTTTACAGTACTTATTTTATGGCAGATAAGTTCCACTAACTTCAACAGCATTGACTTTCGGTGCTTCCACATCCATGGAAAATATAATGGTAAGATTACCGTCTGTTACACTGATGTTACTGAAAGTTTCAACTATAGCGGTAGCTGGTGCACCAGCTTGTTGGATTATGTCATAGTTGGTAAGAGAAGCTTGTCCTCCTTCAATATCAACATTAAATACACGAGCTCCTATTCCAAGGCCATTCTCTACCCCGTGAAAGATTTCAGCAAAATGCAATTTTACTTCTAAAGTAGCAGTACCTGGTACGGCAATAGTGTAGGTGAATCCATTATCAGGATTGAAAACTTCGGTCCTGTAAAGGTCATCATTGTCGGTTCCTTCAATTTCCAAGTCCGGATCAATACTGCTAAAAGTTTCAGGTGCATCACTATTCTGCATGTTGTCATCAGCTACCCAGTCGTTACCGCCAACACTTATGGCTGGACCTCCGGAGTTAATATAGGCTGAAAAGGGAATTGGTTGAGGCGGGGGAGGTCCCCCGTCGTCATCACTACTGCAAGCAAAAGCAGTAACCACAAAAACTAAAAAATATCCTAAGTTCTTCATAACACAAAAATTATATTTATCCAAGATGATTAAGGGTGCAATATTATTAAATATTTATATGGTGGAAAACAAAATTTGGGTAATTTTTACACCTTGTACTATTTAAATGAATATTAAAGAAATACAATGATTTCAATAAAGAAGTCAATGCTTATTAAAATACACCTCTATTGTGGCTTATTTACCATTTATTACCTGATTGCATTTGGATTAAGCTCCATAATCTTAAATCACGATATTAAAGTTGAAAAATCAGATGTGACTAGTAGTTGGAACTCCACGGTAAAAGTGGATTCTGACCTGGATGATAAGGATCTAGCTGAGTCCGTAAGGGATCAGTTGAAGATTATGGGTTGGGTACCCTACTGGGAGTTTGAAAAAGACAGCGTTTCATTCTCGTTTTCAATAACACATTTAGGCAGGAATTACTATGTTGATCTGGATCTCACCAACGGTGATGTAGCCATCGCTGAGGCCCCTAAAGGTTTTGTGGCAGTTTTGCACGGGTTACATTTCTTTAACGGCAATATTCCAAACGCTCCATTTTTCCTTAGAACCTGGGCCGTTTACCAATGGCTAACTTTATTTATCATGTTCATATCGTTAATAGTGGGCTTGTGGCTATGGATTAAATACCGCTACCAAAGATGGGAGGGACTGGTATTTGGTGGCATTTTTGTTGCCTCAATGGTAATCATGATGCTGATATGAAAGACAAAACTTACTACATAATCAGAAAAGTGCATTTATATGCTTCATTATCTACGGTTACCTTTTTATTAATGTATCTGGTCACTAGTTATCTGATGATACATGGGGATTTATTTAATACCTACCATAGAGAGAATGATGTAGTTGAAATCAAAGCAGCACCATCTGAGGTTTCAACGGACAATTGGGCCCAGTTTATGGATGATCACCATATAAGTGGCAGGTTGGTTAATGAGCGTATTTCACCGGAGGGAGACATTATGCGTGAATATGCCAGGGCAGGTAAAAACTTCAACACCACTACTTTTAAGCAAAGAAACTTAGTAGAAATCACAACTTCCGAGAAAAGTACTGCTGGGACCTTGGTAGGCCTTCATCGTATTAGTGGCTTTGGAGGGCCCTTGGTATATGATTTATATGCTATTATGTTGGACCTGGTAGGAATTAGCCTGATACTCTTTGCCCTCACCGGCATGATCTTGTGGTTGAAGCTCTTAAATAATAATTTAATTGCCTGGATGGTGCTCTTATCCGGTTTTGTCTATGTCACCGCTATTATTGCCTATTTACTAATTGTTTAATCAATGCCTTTGAATGCCCTATCACTGGCTTAATC
Source organism: uncultured Roseivirgaceae bacterium (assembly GCA_964488585.1). Lineage (GTDB taxonomy): Bacteria > Bacteroidota > Bacteroidia > Cytophagales > Cyclobacteriaceae > SZUA-3. Next base: position 1,087 of record CAZAWQ010000512.1, on the reverse strand, counting down.
CTCTATCGCCTGAGCGGCGTTCAGGGCGATTTTTATCATGTCCATGAATTTTTGCTGTCGTTCTTCGGCGGTAGACCGGGCGCCGGTAATGATGTTGTCACTTGCGGTAAGAATAGACAGTGCATTGATTTGGGCACGGGCCGCTAGTGTATAAAGGGCAGATGTTTCCATATCAACTGCTAAAACACCATGATCCATCCAGGCCTGGTATCGATCCGGGTCATCCTGATAAAAGAGATCTGTGCTAAATACATTTCCCACCATACAGTTAATGCCCGATGAATCAGCCACCTGCTTGGCTTTGGTCAAAAGCCCATAGTCCGCAGTAGGTGCATATTGCAATCCTTTGAAGGTCAAATTATTGGTTGCAGAATCGGTACAGGCGCCTATAGCCAGCAATACTTGCCCCAGATCGAGGTTTTTTTGTATACATCCGCAGGTACCCACCCTGATTAGGTTTTTTACCCCATATTCCTGAATCAACTCGTGTACATAAATGCTTATGGACGGGATTCCCATGCCGGTTCCTTGAATTGATATGGGTTTTCCCTGGTAAGTACCGGTATATCCATACATTCCCCGTACCTGATTGTAGCAATGTAATTCTTCAAATAGATTTTCAGCTACGAATTTTGCCCGCAGTGGATCTCCCGGTAATAACACCGTTTCAGCAATTTCACCTGGTTTTGCTTCAATATGTATACTCATATTTTGACTTGATTTAAGTCAAATAAACTACTTAATTATTCTATAGGAAGGAAGGATTAGTGGGCGATAATTTATTTCTTTGTTTTTGTCTTTGGCCCTGTAACTGACTGATTGTATGCCCGAAAATATTATCCCTGAATCTGAACTGGTACTTAACCGGGACGGCAGTGTTTACCATTTGCACCTGAAAGGGGAGCATATTGCCGACAACGTAATTTTGGTGGGTGATCCTGGTCGGGTTACTCAGGTAGCTAATTTTTTCGATTCTGTTGAATTTCAAGCCAGTAACCGGGAGTTTGTTACTATTACCGGTAGTTACAAGAACCGGCGATTCACAGTGCTGTCTACCGGGATCGGTACTGATAACATAGATATTGTT
>CAZAWQ010000511.1:0-2769 GCA_964488585.1 uncultured Roseivirgaceae bacterium | reverse complement strand
TGGTGTGCCAACCATATCTTTTAGGGGTTTGGCCATCCAAAAAAGGGAAAACGACCTGATTGGGGCTTCTTTTGGCAGAAGTTTCTATGTCTTGGATGATTATAGTGTATTAAGGGAGATCACCCAGGAAAATTTGAAAGCGGAAGCCACACTCTTTGCTGTCCGCGACGCCTGGTGGTATGTGCCCAGAAGCATTGTGAGTAATCAGGGTGCAGGGTATTACCAGGCTCCCAACGCACCATTTGGAGCAGTATTTACCTATCATCTCGCTGATGGGTTGAAGACACTTAAAAATGATCGCACTGAAAGGGAAAAGAAATTGACAAAGGATGGAAAAGGAATACCCTTTCCTGGCTGGGATGCAATTGAAGCTGAAAGAAGACAGGAAAAACCTAAAATCACCCTAACTGTGAAAGATAGTAACGGCAGTGTGGTACAAAATATAGATGGCGCCACCTCAAAAGGGATGCATAGGGTTAGCTGGGATTTAAGGTATACATCGAAAAATGTGATACGATTGCAACCACCACCACAGTCTGGCTTCGGGTTTGGACAAGGCTCCAGGGGAATGTTGGCCACTCCTGGAACTTATTCTGTACAATTATCCAAGCAGGTTGATGGCACTGTTACTATGCTTTCAGAACCGATAAGTTTTGTGGTGAAGCCATTGCGCAAAGGAGCGCTTGAGGGGGCTTCGTATTCGGAGTTAACCGCATCCAGGGAGGAACTTGAAAAATTACAGGGAGCCATTTCTGCCGCTTCTTTTATGCTTAATAATAACCTTGACAAAGTTAATGCAATGGAAACTGCACTTTCCAGACTAAGCACGGAATCAAGCGCACTGGTTACTGCATTGTACAAGGTAAAACAAAGTTTGCTGGATTTAGACCAGCAAATGAACCGCCACCGTGCTAAGCAGGAAATCGGAGAAAGATCGGCATCTAATGTACGATCCAGGATGTCTGTTGGAATAAGAGGTATGAACACTACTTACGGGCCTACAAAAATGCATAGAGAAAGCATGGCAATTGCCAATTCTCAATTTGCCGATATTAAAGCCAGACTAGAAATGATTACCAATGAAGATATTCCCGCTTTGGAAAAATCCCTGATTGCCGCTGGAGCGCCATACATTGAGGGCAGGCCATTCCTAAGAATTAATGTTTGCAAATCCTAATTAAAAGCCGGATGCTCATAGTTCCGGCTTTTTTTAATATTTTTTATGTTGGTTCTTAATTGCTCTCGCTCATGTTTCGTGCGTGAGGGATATTATATAAATGGCCGAGGTTGCGCATTGATTTGAATCTACCTACAACTAAACAAAGTAGAGACTTTGGAGGATTTTACTCTATAATAAAAGCAATAATTGTATTTTGTTATATAATTAATAATCTTGCCTTGATTAACGCTGATACTTGTATGGTATGCAAATAAAAAAATCTTCAAAGGAATACGATGTAGTAATAGTGGGTTCAGGGGCAGGTGGTGGGATGGCGTCCAAAATATTGGCAGAAGCTGATCTTAGTATTGCCATTGTGGAAGCAGGTCCATTTTTTGATCCTGCGGATCCTGAACAGAAAACACAACTCAAATGGCCCTGGGAATCACCCCGAAGAGGAGCAGGATCAGTGCGCCCATTTGGTGACTTCGATAGCGCTTATGGTGGCTGGGAAATTGAAGGAGAACCATATACCAGAAAGAATGGGACTAAATTTGATTGGTTTCGGTCGAGGATGCTGGGAGGGAGAACCAATCACTGGGGTCGCGTCTCACTTCGGTTCGGGCCTTTGGATTTTAAAAGAAAAAGCATCGATGGACTGGGTGATAATTGGCCGATCAGTTACGAAGATGTAAAACCTTATTACGATAAAGTTGACAAACTGATAGGAGTCTTTGGCAGTAAAGAAAATATCCCCAATGAACCGGATGGTTTTTTTCTTCCTCCACCAAAACCAAGACTCCACGAGTTGTATTACATTAATGGTGCCCGTAAAGCCAATATTCCAGTGATCCCGTCCCGTTTGTCTATTCTCACTAAACAGATCAACAATGATAGAGGCGTCTGTTTTTATTGCGGGCAGTGCAATCGTGGTTGTAGTATTTATGCCGATTTTTCAGCAGGAACCTGTCTGATATTTCCGGCACAAAAAGCCGGTGGGAAAATTGATCTCTTTTTGAATGCCATGGTCCGTGAGGTGACTACTGATATTGAAGGAAAAGCTACCGGAATACATTACATCAATAAAGAGGATAGAAAAGAATACCAACTTAATGCAAAGGTGGTGGTATTGGCAGCTTCTGCCTGCGGATCAGCACGAATCCTACTGAACTCCAAAAGTAAAACCCATCCTGATGGGTTGGGTAACAGCAGCGGATTGGTAGGAAAATATTTACACGATTCAACCGGAAGCAGCAGGGCAGCTTTTGTACCCGATTTAATGAATAGAAAAATATACAATGAAGATGGTGTAGGGGGATTGCACGTCTATACTCCATGGTGGCTTGATAATAGTAAATTGGATTTTCCCAGGGGATATCATATTGAAGTCTGGGGTGGAATGGGAATGCCTTCTTATGGTTTTGGATTTGGCGCATCCGATCTTAATAAATATTTAGTGGAAACGGTCGGTGGATACGGTGATAAACTGCGTGAAGATGTGAAGAAGTTTTATGGATCAGTGATGGGAATATCCGGGAGAGGGGAGTGTATTGCCCGGGAAGATAATTATTGTGAAATTGATCCGAACGTTGTAGATGAGTTTGGAATTC
>CAZAWQ010000510.1:0-1848 GCA_964488585.1 uncultured Roseivirgaceae bacterium | reverse complement strand
GGTCAATTTTACAGGCTAACAACAAATGGGGATCTTGACCAACTTCCACATAGGGATTGGGAAGATAGTCTGCTCTGAGTCCTTTATTCCTCACTTTCCAGGTACTCCCGTTATCACAGGTCTCAAAGCAGACTATCTTCCCAATCCCTATGTGGAAGTTGGTCAAGATCCCCATTTGTTGTTAGCCTGTAAAATTGACCCCACGATAATGTGGCAACAGAATCATTGCGGGATCTTTCGATCAACTGATGCAGGTGCTCAATGGACAGATGTTACGGATCAAGAGGGAAAAGGACGATACGGATTTACCATCGGGATAGATCACAATGATCCGTTAAAAGCCTGGGTAGTACCTGCCGCCAGCGATTCGCAACGGATTGCAATAGACAAGTCACTTTTTGTCATGCGTACCAATGATGGAGGTCAATCATGGGTGGAGCAAAGGAACGGCTTACCTCAAGAAAATTGTTTTGATATAGTGTTAAGGCATGCCATGCACGTTCTAGGTGATGAAATTATTTTTGGAACCTCAGGTGGGAGTTTGTTTGTTTCAGAAAATGGTGGAGCTTCATGGAAATCACTGAACAATCATCTGCCAAGAATTTTCTCTGTAAGTTTTGCCTAAGATCCAGAAAAATGAATAAACATAAGGTACAAGCCATTGTTTTTGATGCCTACGGTACACTTTTCAATATTAACTCCCTTGATCAGATACTGCACCAATATTTTGGGGACAAATCATCTGAACTAAGTGCTCTATGGAGAAAAAAGCAGCTGGAGTACACCTGGTTGCGAACACTGATGGGAAGGTATAAGCACTTTAGTGAAGTAACCATGGATGCCCTGGCGAATAGTTGTAATTCATTGAGTCTGAATTATTCCAATGAGGTCCATGATAAGCTCTACAAAGAGTACCTGCAACTGGAAGCATATCCGGAAGTGCCTTCAATTTTAAATTCACTTTCTAAAAAGGTGGTAGTTGGCGTGTTGTCCAATGCCAACCAACAAATGCTGCAAGGTGCAGTTAATCGCAACAACCTGGGTGGGTTGCTCACACATGTGTTAAGTGTGGATGAGATCTCTTTGTTCAAACCTCGACCAGAAGTGTACCGATTGGCTTGCACGAAATTTCAGCTGGAACCGGAACAGGTACTATTTGTTTCTTCAAACACCTGGGACGTTGCAGGCGCCAAATCCTATGGACTTAAAGTAGCCTGGTTGAATCGGTTTGGCGGGGTAATGGAAGAGCTTGGTTTTGAACCGGACTATGTCTTAGATGGGATGCAGCAACTTTTAGAAGTTATGGATAAGTAGTTTTTAGTTTTGAATTTTTAGTTCTTAGTTGAAAAAACTGGGAATTGAAACTAGGGTTGAATGTATTGGGCCATGTTTTACGAATCAAATTCAACTCTCACCATCTCAACTAAACACTTAAAACTAAAAACTTACAACTCCAAAGTGATTGCTTAATTGCAAGATAAACGCTATATTATATTCCTTTCAATTCTTCGGAAGCAGGTACAAAAACGAACCCAGAATATTTACCAAAATAAATAAACATCAAACATTTATGGTAGTCCCATTAAGCATAACTATTAACGGCAAAACCTATAAAGATGAGGTTGAAAGCCGCACCTTATTAGTCAACTATATAAGAGAAGAACTGCGGTTGACAGGAACGCACATAGGATGTGATACCAGCAGTTGTGGCGCATGTACCGTGATCATGGACGGTAAGGCTGTAAAGTCCTGCACGCTTTTAGCGGTGCAGGCTCATGGATCAAATATTACTACCATCGAGGGGTTGGCGAAAAACGGGGAGATGCATCCGTTACAGGAAGGATTCAG
>CAZAWQ010000509.1:0-5294 GCA_964488585.1 uncultured Roseivirgaceae bacterium | reverse complement strand
ATGAACAATTTTCCTTCTCCAGTGATCCCGACCGGCATCCCTTCACCACGGACAGCGTTGTCCCGGTAATCTCCAAACTCACCTTTTACACCAAGTTTGAAACCGACCCAACCACTGGAAAGGTTAGTTTCCAGTGACCCTACGGTTATCTTCATATACAGATCACCTTCAGTGGAATCGAGCTCATGGGTTAGCAGAAATAGATTCCGGTCTCCTCCGCTGGTGATACACTCCACCCGCCCATTACTCAATTGCCAGTCCTGCATGGGGTTGGCCCAGTATTCGGGCCCTATCCATACCCTGGTGGAGTTAGGCCACTCGCTTTGAAAATTTACTGATTGGTTGGTGTTGTTGCATTGAGCAAGAAAAGCAACAGCTGATAGGAGCAGAATAGATCTCAATACTTTTATAACTAATAGGTTCATAAAACAAATAAGTGTCGCCAAATATCAATGAAATAAAGCCAAAGACTACGTTTTTTAGCTAAACGGCATTTTGATACAATATCGGCTAATTAATATATACAAAATGACCATTTGGCTATTTTTTTGCTAATTGAGTAATTGAAAGTACATTTGAAGTTCAAAAAGTGCACCATGCTACCAGGGAGGCCATGAATACTTGTAAACTCAACTCTCACGATAGTGCAGTTGAAATACTACCTACTAATTTGCCTACTGAAAAGGTGTCAATCTTGGGTGCTTGCGGGTTAGTTCTAAATTTAGATGAACCAAGGGGCAAATATATTGACATTACTTTACCTGACCGAAAATCAAAAGAATATGGGAAAGACTTTAGTTGATAAAGATAAATCGATTCGCAACCTTAAACACAAGGAATGCGACACGGATGAATTAACACGTTTTGAAAAAATACACACGGAGATATTTGAAACCGCTTCAGAAGCGTCATTGGCTGTTGCAGTTGAAATAGCTAAATTAATAGAGGAGAAAGAAGCAAAGGGTGAGAAATGTGTGCTTGGGTTGGCCACCGGCTCTTCTCCCTTAGGGGTGTATAAAGAATTGGTTAGGCTTCATAAAGAAGAAGGGCTGAGTTTTAAAAATGTCATCACCTTCAATCTTGATGAATACTATCCAATGGAGCCAAAGGCATTGCAAAGCTACGTGCGTTTCATGGATGAAAACCTGTTCAATCATATTGATATCGACAAGGGGAATATAAATATTCCTGACGGCACCTTGGATCAGGATCTGGTGGGGGCTTTGTGTGCCGGCTACGAACAAAAGATTGATTTTTATGGTGGCATGGATCTTCAAATCCTGGGAATTGGAAGAACGGGTCATATTGGTTTTAACGAACCGGGGTCGCATTATAATTCGGCAACCAGGATGGTGACCCTTGATTATCTCACCAAAACTGATGCTGCCAGTGATTTTTTTGGAATGGACAACGTTCCCAGAAGGGCCATCACAATGGGAGTTGGTACTATTTTTAAGGCTAAAAGAATTATTCTGATGGCCTGGGGGGAAGGAAAGTCATCAATAATTCAAGAAACCGTTGCAGGGCAGGTAAGCGATGCTGTACCTGCTACTTATCTGCAGAAGCATCCTAAAACCACTATAGTACTGGACACCGCGGCGGCGGCCGAGCTGGTCAGGATAAAAACACCCTGGTTAGTAGGCTCTTGCGCCTGGGATGAAGACTTATCTAAAAGGGCGGTAATCTGGCTTAGTCAAAAATTGCAGAAGCCTATCCTAAAACTAACGGACAGAGATTACACTGACAACGGCATGAGCGATTTAGTAGCTGAACATGGTCCGGCGTATAACATCAATATTCGCATGTTCAACTACCTGCAACACACCATTACCGGTTGGCCAGGAGGTAAACCAGGGGCAGATGATACTAATAGGCCGGAACGTGCCGATCCCTCGCATAAAAGAGCAATCATCTTTAGTCCCCACCCTGATGATGATGTGATATCCATGGGAGGAACATTTATTAGATTGGTAGATCAGGGACATGATGTACATGTAGCTTACCAGACCTCAGGAAATATTGCGGTATTTGATGAAGATGTGGTACGGTTTGCCGACTTTTTTAAAGATTTCAATGCGGTATACAGCGCCGGCATCTCTGAGAGTAAACGGTTTTACGAGGAGGTTGTTAGTAATGTAAACAACAAACAACCAGGTGATATTGATACTCCGGTAGTGCAGAAGATCAAAGGACTTATACGCAGAGGAGAAGCCAAGGCGGCCTGTCGGTACGTGGGGATCTCTGATGAAAAGGTCCATTTTTTGGATATGCCTTTTTACGAAACCGGATTGATTCAAAAACAACCTATCGGAGAGGAAGATGTTCAAATTGTGATGGGGCTGCTTCAGGAAGTAAAACCTCATCAGATATATGCTGCAGGTGATCTGTCTGACCCGCATGGTACCCATAGGGTGTGTTTGGACGCCATATTCCAGGCGGTACACCGGTTGAAAGACCAGCCATGGATTGAGGACTGCTACCTGTGGTTATACCGTGGGGCCTGGCAGGAATGGGGTATTGAAGAGATCGAAATGGCAGTTCCGCTAAGTCCCGGAGAACTCATGCGCAAACGAAAGGCCATTTTCAAGCACCAGTCTCAGAAAGATTCTGCGGTGTTTCCGGGTACCGATGTAAGGGAGTTTTGGCAGCGAGCTGAAGATCGGAATCGCTATACCGCCGAGGTTTATGACCAACTTGGCCTTGCTGAGTATGAAGCCATGGAAGCTTTTAAAAGATGGCACTTTTGAGCAGTTTTAAGTTTTTAGTGCTAAGTTTTTAGTAAATGCTACAGGCTCGCCTCAATTATTGACCTATTCTACTACCAAATATTGTTATTTTTGGATTCCAGGTGTTATTAATCTTCAATTTGTTTGTGTAAGGCGTTGAATTTGACGAAATTTAAACTTAAATATTTATTAATCAACTAAACTTTAATGTATGAGAAAGCTCTTACTACTCAGTTTGTCTTTCGCCCTGACAACTATGATCATGGCGCAGGACCGAATTGTAACAGGTACCATACTCTCTGTTGAGGAGGGTGAAGGATTACCTGGTGTTAACGTGCTCATCCAGGGTACCACTACCGGTACCACCACGGATGTGGAGGGGAATTATTCACTGAACGTCCCATCTGACGGAGCAAATCTTGTATTCTCGTTTGTAGGGTATAGGAGTCAGGTGATCGTGGTCGGCAATCGATCAGTAATTGACATTCAGTTGGAAGAAGACATTGCAGCACTGGAAGAGGTGGTGGTAACCGCTTTTGGTATTGAAAAAGAGAAAAAGCAGATTACCTATGCTGCCCAGAATGTAGACACAGAATCGTTGTCCGTGGCCCGGGAAACAAATATCGTAAACTCTCTTGCTGGTAAAGTAGCAGGTTTGGATATTACCAAGTCCAGTTCAGGCGTCGGGTCCTCCTCAAGGCTAATCCTTAGGGGAAACAGATCTGTTGCAGGAAATAATCAACCACTATATATTCTTGATGGTGTTCCTATGAATAATGCATCAGGGGGTACACCAAACGGTGAAAATGGTGGTGTAGCACGAGGTGATGGTATCAGTAATATAAACCCTGACGATATTGCCAGTGTAACCGTGCTGAAAGGACCTAATGCCACGGCATTGTATGGTGCGAGAGCAGCAAATGGAGCTGTCGTCATTACCACCAGAAAAGGTACCTCCCAAAAAGGGATAGGGGTTGAGTTTAATACCAATGTGTCGATGGAAAAAGCTTTGATATTGACCGAATTCCAGGAAATTTACGGTCAGGGGAGCGCAGGAACTTATATTGCAAATAGCGAATTCTCATGGGGCCCTAAATATGCCGGACAGATGGTTGACCATTGGACGCCGGATCCAAACTTTGCAGGCCCTGCACAGTATGCTTATAATTATCATGACAATTTCAATGATTTTTTCGAGACTGGATATAATCTTGCCAACACCTTGACACTTACCGGCGGGAGTGATAAAATCCGTGCGTTATTTTCCTATGCCAACACATATTCACAGGGGATTGTGTCAACCAACGAAATGAAGAGAAATAACTTTAACCTGCGCGTCGATGGTGAACTAAGCGATAAATTAACTTTTGACGCTAAACTGACATACATCAATCAGAGAGTTGACGATAGGGTGGTAACAGGAGATAATTACCGTAATCCTATGCGGGCGCTCTACAGGCAGCCGGGCAATATTTCTCTGGCTCAGGCCCAAGTATTTGAATATTTTGACGGCGCAGGAGCACGGCTCCAGCATTATTGGAACCCACATTCAAATGGCGGTGAAAATGTGTACTGGATGATTAACAGAACCTCGCGCGAGGAAGTCCGTGATCGTATTATAGGAATGGCGTCTTTACGGTATCAGTTTACCGATAATATAAGTTTAATGGTGCGTTCATCTTTCGACAAAATTTATGACAATTGGTCTGAAGAGCTATACACTGATACATATACTATTGCTGATGCAGGTAACCTAACCCTAGATAACCGGAGCTCTTTAGAGTTTAATACTGATTTTATACTGAATTACAAAAAGATGTGGGGAGGTGACACCTGGTCGTTGGATGCATCTATTGGTGGAAATATATTGGTGCAGAAAAGTGAAACCCTTCAAACAAGGACAAACCGTTTGCTCAAACCCAATCTGTTTGTGATCACCAATACCAGTCAGATTTTAAGCAGCCAGGGTGGCGAAGAAAGTGAACTCCAATCACTGTTCGGATTTGCCACCGTAGGATATAAAGGGTTCTTGTATGTAGATATTACCGGAAGAAACGACTGGTCATCTACCCTGCCTTCTGACAACTGGTCTTATTTTTATCCATCCGTAGGTATGACATGGGTAATTACGGATATGTTGAATTCATCATCCAATATTCTGCCATTCGCAAAAATACGGGCAAACTATGCTGAAGTTGGTGGTACTACAGATCCTTACAACCTAGATAATACCTTTAGCTTCACCGCAGGTGGCAACCTTGGTTATGCAAGTAGGTCAGGCGTATTGCGAACTCCAGATCTGAAACCTGAAAACACCAAGTCATGGGAGTTTGGATTTGATACGCAGTGGTTCAATGGAAGATTAGGCCTTGACTTTACCTGGTACAAATCCAATACATTCGATCAGCTATTGCAAATTCCATTGCCGAGACCATCCGGGTTTTCGTCTAAATTTATCAATGCAGGAAATGTGCAGAATTCGGGAATAGAATTAACTTTGAATGCACGTCCGATTGTCTCCGGAGATTTTCTATGGGATCTTTCATTTAATTATGCCAGCAATGATAG
>CAZAWQ010000508.1:0-2266 GCA_964488585.1 uncultured Roseivirgaceae bacterium | reverse complement strand
CTAAATAATTGAACCCAATCGCCTTCAGGCCCATATATTTTCTCAAATTCCGACAGACACTCCTCTTTGACGATATATTCCCAGATGTAAACAAAAACCTTTTTAGTCATAACTAGCACTCCTAATAATGAAGCACAACGTACGATTAAAAAACGTTATGCCCTTTATTTCAAAATATAATTGGATAAATCTACCTAAGAAATAGTAATCCCTAATGTGCACTTTGGGTCGAAAACGGCCTTTCGTCAACGGCAGCTTTCGGCCAAAAGCGGTCGCTGAAAATTTATCAAATTAGCTAAATGGTAGTTACTCCAATATGATCAACGATCTATTATTAGTCACCTCTGTCATTCCACAAATCACTAACCAACTTCCAACTGTCATCATCCTGTTTTTTCCATATAGCCGTAAAGTAACCAAAGGCATTAAAGGAATCTCCACCATCTACTGGTTTAAGGGTCCATCGGTAATGCCCTGTTTCAATACCATATTCACCCGTAATTACTACCTCACGATCTGGTACTGACAGAGCTTCAGTAAGAGCCTCGGTTTTTAAACCATCATACCAGCTACGAACGGCCTCATGTCCATGCAAAGGGTCTGAACCGGGTGGATAGAATACAACATCTTCGGCTAATACTTCCAACAAACCGTCTGTGTTATTTGTTGCCAAAGCATTGAGAAAATGCTCATGGCCTTGATCGATTGCTTGCTTGCTCATATCATATAAGGTTTATATTTCTAGTATAATAAAAGAAAATTATGTTAATACCAAAACAGATAATATAGTTAGAAATGACATTCAACGAACGGCTGCTTTCGGCCAAAAGCGGCCGGTCAAGCTCACTCCGTAAACCCTACCTTATCCGGCCTGACAGCAGGCATCTGCTGCCTAGCCTTTGCCTAGCTTCGGCAGAGTGAGACCAGCGAGGGATCGTTGCGTAACGGGTCAAACAGTGGCTCTACTTTAAGCCATATCATATGTAACTCACGGTCCTGGCAGGCCTTTTCCAGCTACACCGTCGCTCCGGTCATACGCTTTATTTTATCTCTGCAATTATTGTTTATTGCTCTGGAGTCAGATCATTCCAATCCTTGAGCTGCTCCCAATCAATATGAATATCGGCGATACTGGCAAAGGCCACTTTTGCAAGTTCCAGTACAACTTGATCAGCTTCAATTTGCAATCGGTCATTCCGTTGCTGCTTCAATTATTGTAGCCAGTATTTTAATTCAGTTTAGTTCTTAAAACTTTTCCTTCCTTTTTTGCTTTCGAGTCCATTACAGCACCAATTATTAGCCCAATTAATAATCCGAAAACTATTCCATAGGAAATATTTGTATAAACTACTCCAAAAACTACTCCAAAACTTGTCCCTAAACTTGTTCCTATTGCAGTATAATGTCCTTCTGAAATCAATGAAAGTTTTTCTTTCAAGTATTTTGAAAACTCTTTAAGTTTTTGATTGAAGTATTTATTTCTATTTTCAGGATTCGCTTTTATATTAAGAGTTTCAAGTTTTTCTTCTATAGATTTTAACTGCTTCTCTGTTAAATTTTTGTTTTCTAGATCGGATAGAATTGCAATAAATTTTTGATAAATTCTAATTTCAGATTTTTCATTCGTATTAGTTGTTAGGTTTTTAAAAAAGTCAGATGCTTCATTGATATTCATAATTGTTGACTTATAGTTAATAATGTTTCCTATTTAATGAATCCGATGGAAATCAAATCTGTTACAATGAAAATAGAGGAATCACTTTTTGTACTAAATTCCATTTCTTTTCTTCAATTTATAGACTCAACATGCCATCAAGGAGAATGCGAATGGCACTGTTCTAAAGCATTATTTCAATTATCCTGGTTGCTTGGTGATTTTGAAAAAGCCGAGCAATATTTTGACCAGTGGGAAAATTCAGGGAAGTATGAAATTGGCTATGTGTACCATCACCTCGGGAAAACAGAGGAAGCTGATAAAGGCTTCACAGAAGCAATTAAAAAACTCGAATCAGAAGTGGTTAGAGAGAATAGAAAGTTCCGTACCAATCTCGATCTTGCCAGGATATATGCCTTTAAGGGTAACAGAGTTCAGGCATTAAAATACCTGGCTGAATATGCAAAACGAGGATTTAATCAGGGATGGCACGACTTCATTTTGATTGACCCGTTTTTCGAGAGCCTCAGGGACGATCCCGAGTTCAAGGCCATTGTCAAGCAGGCGCAGGAGGAAAAGGCTGCATTACGAGCCCAAGTCCGGGAGATGGAA
>CAZAWQ010000507.1:0-1987 GCA_964488585.1 uncultured Roseivirgaceae bacterium | reverse complement strand
TTCACCTTTGGGCTTTACCTTATCGAGAAGTGGGAGGATCTTGTCTGCGATCATGTTTTTCTTCCTTTGGTTCTTGTGTGTTTATGTTAAAGGGTTGATTCACCATTCAACCGTTTACATTCTGTAATTTTGGCCTTTGTAAGCTGTTGATTCCTATGGTTTATTTAATGGCAATTGTCCTAGATTCAACAGACCCTATAGGTAGGTATGGGTTAGGCTTATTTTGGCTAGATTGAACACTATCTGGCCTTACTATAATCAGGATCATAAAGGTCTTGGTAGTGTCGTTCGTTTGCCTTTGTAAGGGTGCTTCGTGAAACTTTCAAGCATCGTGCGATATATGATAATGTTCTACCGTTTGCTAGTTCTCGCTTAATCTTTTTCCTTACCTTTTCACTCGTCCAGTCAACTTTAGACTTATAACGGTTCCCTGATTTGATAATGGGCTTGGATAAATCTTTTTCCTTAACTTCCATGCTCCCATCATCTTCTTGATCAGGGTAGTGATGTTTTCCTACTATTATTGGTCTTTTGCATGTGCAATTCCCGCAAACCTCTGGGTGTGAGGTTTTGCTTTTAATGTAAGTAACTTTACATTCTTGGCATTTAGCTCTGACGATCATGCTGCTGCCCTATGCTCTTCTACCCAACCATGGCACACAATTATTTTTTTAACCTGCTTGCGTATTGACTGGATTTTGTTAGTATATGTTTCGTCCGTTCTATCTGTATTGTTTTTACCGGCTCTGGGAGTGTCCACTCCTGGGGCTTGTTCGTTCTGACCCATTAAAAATATTCTCCATAATTAGCCTACGGCGTAATGTTGCTGTTGAAATTTCCTAAGCTGTTCTGGCTGTTCCATGTTGTAGCGTGGTCTTGCGGCAAAATATTCTTTTACCTCAGACGGAAACCATCTTGGCTGTCCATTACCATCATCTATGGGAAGCGGAAATTTTCCTTCCTTAACCATTTTCCAGATTTTAGTTCTACAACCATAGCCAAGCTTTTGTAGGTCGGCATAACCCCATAAATCTTTTTCGTTGGGTTCACTCATATGTATCTCCGTAACAAATAATAAAAATTATTAAACACTGTTACGATATTAATAGCATATACAAGCGATCTACATCGCATGTAACAGCGTAATTACGTGGGGTTATGTGGGGTTGTGTAGAATTGTGTGGGGAACTACGTAGGGTAATTTGCTTTTATATATTTCCTTATTCTGGTAAGACGGCCCCCAAAAGCATCCTTACTGACTATTATTAGTTTTTTCGTAATTGTATCTGTTAGTTTGACGTATTCCTTGTCGCTTCTTTTTACTGTGGCACCACCTTTACTCTGTAGCAGTGCTAGCATTTCAGCTTCGCCAATGAGTGCTCCATTGCGATTTTTTGCGAAGGCTTCTGCCAAATCTAACATTAATTGTCCTAACACGCCTCTTGGAGTGTATTTGTTTTTTCCATTTTTTTGCGTCTTTGTATCTTTCTGTTTGCCAGGTAGTTCATTAAATGCCCAAGGGTCGGATATATTATTTTCAGCCAGGAGCTTTACAAACTCGTTTCTCCTGGCCTTAGATTTTTTGAACAGGATGGCCTCACCTGTATATTCTTTTTGGGTTATTTTATCTTCCTTAACTGCCTTACTATATATGATTTTTTCTTTCCCTGTTTTGGGGTCTTTCTTAGGAATTTTTTTTCTGTGAAAAAGAATCCTTCCTTTGTTATCTCTTTCTCTAGTAACTAACCAAATGTGGATTTGCTCATGGACAATATAAACCCTATCCCAACCCTTTTCAGCTACTTGCAAAAGAAATTCCCTAACCCCCAACTCGCGCATACGACATTCAACATGGACGGACTTTTGATCAGGGATCATTTCTATACATTCGTCATAGATCAATCGGAAATTATCATTTAGTAATATCTTAGCTAAAAGATTTATTATCGTATTTTGATCATCGCCAGAATTTTCAACCATCTTTGCC
>CAZAWQ010000506.1:0-38353 GCA_964488585.1 uncultured Roseivirgaceae bacterium | reverse complement strand
TTGCATTTCCATCGATTAACCATAACTGATCGGCCATCCTTAAGCTAAGGTCTAGTTCATGGGTAGCAAGGATAACCGTTTTGGAGCGCTCGTGGGCCATGCGCTGCAGCAAATTCATGATCTCCCATTTTGAAGGTACATCCAAATGGATCAATGGTTCATCCAATAGCATAAGATTACCGTCTTGTGCCAGGGCCCGGGCAATCATTGCCTTTTGCTTCTGCCCATCACTGAGCTCTTGCAGGTCCGAGTGGATTAACTGGGAAAGACCGGTGACTGTCAATGCGTCCAATACCGCCTTGATGTCAGCATCATGCATACGGCCCTTCCAGTCGGTATGTGGATGCCTGCCCATTGCCACCAAATCGCCTACTGTTATATAGCCAGTTTGAATTCGGTCTGTAAGCACTAGTGAAACTTGAAGAGCAATTTCCTTTGGGGTCAGCTGTTTGAAATCCATTGAGTTGAGCAAGATTTTCCCGTCAAGCGCGGATTGAAGGCCAGCCAATGTTCTAAGCAGTGTAGACTTCCCCGTTCCATTGGCGCCAATCAACGCAATTATTTGACCGGCGTTCGCCTGTAAACATATTTGAGATAAGACGTCCAGACGATTTTTTCCTTTGCCATATCCAACCGTCAGGTTCCTTGTTTGTATCACTGACCTATTCTTCATCAGGTAAATGATTTACTCAGGTTGCGGTTTTTAATTAAGATGGCGATTACTGCCGGAGCCCCTATCAAAGAAGTTATCGCATTAATAGGCAGGGTCCTGCTGCTTCCGGGAATTTGTGAAACTAGGTCACATGCTGTCATTACTATGGCCCCCAGCAGTATGCACGCGGGGATCAACACCCGGTGGTTTGCGGTTTTGAATACTATTCTGGCTAAGTGAGGTATAGCAATACCAATAAATGCCAACGGTCCGCAAAACGCAGTGATTCCGCCGGCAAGAATTGAGGTGATGATAATAACCAACAAGCGCGTCTGCCTGATATTTACGCCCATACTTTTGGCATAGGTCTCTCCTAACAGCAGGGCATTCAAAGGCTTCGAGAACCACCAGCACCACACCAAACCGATTAGAACAGTGATGAGTAATATAACTAATTCACTATCATGGACTCCACCTAAATTGCCAAAAGTCCATATAAGATATGACTGAATTTCTTGAGCGTCACTGAAGTATTGCAAAACACTGACTACAGCACCACTGAGACTGCCTACCATCAATCCAATGATCAACAAGGTCATACTATCGCGGATGGAAACAGATATGATTACGATTAACAGTAGTACCCCGGTAGATCCGGCAATGGCAGCCATTACGGTGGTCCAGCTGCCAAGAAGTGTTAGCTGTATAATGGCAATGCCAAAAATATTTCCAGCAAGAATTAACAAAGCAACTCCCAGGCTCGCCCCGGAACTAATACCCAGTACAAATGGGCCAGCCAAGGGGTTTCTGAAAATAGTTTGCATAAGTAAACCGCTAATCGCTAGTCCGCTGCCAGCTAGTATTGCAGTTGCCGCTTTTGGTACTCTGAATTCTAGTACAATAGTCTCCCAACCTGGATTGGCCGCAGGTGTTCCTACAAGGATTTCAAGTACATCCTTGATTGGTATGTACACACTGCCAACCAGCAGATCCAGGATTATCGCTATAAGTAGTACTCCAATCAGTATAAAGAAGGTTGTGGCGCTCTGCTTTTTCATGCTAATAAAGTTTTATGAAAAAGTAGGGTTGGTAATTTGGCAACAGCTCGGGATGTAGGATCTTGATAAAGTCAGCCAGTACCAGATCCGGTCTGGCTCCACCCAATTCCAAATATTCAAATCCGCCGGTGGCGCCGATCCGGCCATGGTAGTTATAAACATCCCCTTTTTGAAAAGCATAAAAATTAGCATATCTGGGATCCGCTGCGGTGATCGCCTGCATGCTAGAATAACCGCCGGTGCCTATCCAGAAATCCGTTTTTGCATTGCGGTCCAAAACAGACTCAAAGCTCAATTCCACAGAACCTGCAATTTTATAATCATCCCAGGTATAGTGGCCGCCTGCATCTTCAATAAACCGGGCAACAAAGCTGTTACCGCCAGGAGCAAACCAAGTGTCTCCGTATAATATTCCACTAAACACCGGAGGGGAGTCAGAAACGCTATGGGTTAGAGCTGTCAACTGTTGATATTTCTGTTCAATCTCACTGAACACAGATTCTGCAAGCTCTATCTTTCCAACCAATAATCCCATGAACTTGATCCATTCAGCCCTTCCCAGGGGAGATTCCTCCATAAAGTCAAGGTTAAGCACTACGGGAATCCCGCTATGACTTAAAAGTTCCAATTCACCGAGGTCAGGTCCGGAAACATAGCTTACCACTAGTTCCGGTTGCAGCATGATTAAGGATTCAAAATCCAGCCCATTTACAGAGCCAACATCTTTAATAAGGTCTTGTTCAATGCGGGAGCGCATTGATTCAGAGGAGATGTAGTCAGTATTGGGAAATCCAGCCAGATAATCCGATACTTCCAGGAGGTCTAAAAAAGGAACATGGCTGGTTGATGTGACCACAATTTTTTTTGCAGGTACCTCAATAACCTGATCGACGTGCAAGTAATCCGGAAGCTCAGTTCCAGATGGTATCAGAGCGTAAGTAAGAGAGTCCTTATACAGAATACCAGGGTTTTTTATAACTACCAAGGTGATATTACCAGATTTGATAATCTCAAATCTCTTGGCATAATCTAGTACTACGGATGTGGTGGAAGTATTAATGGTTTCGTCTTTATTATACTTCTCCGGTCTACAGCCAACCACAATAACACTACAGAAAATAATAAGAGTCAAAATATGGTTATAGATGCAATTGATCATGTAGCAATTATAGTCAAAATTTGATGCCAGTGGAGGTTTGATTAAAATAAATGCATGTTAGTGCAACCTATGAATGTGCTTTGAAGTCTATTTATAAAAGAGATCAATCAAAATGAACCGGAACATCAACTATTTACAGGTAAGGCTACTAACCTTTTTGTTTATTCTTTCACCAGGGATTGCATTATCTTCTTGCGCGGATAAAATGACGGTCCAACAACAAGAACGAAATGTTGGACAGTTCACTGGGATCAAAGTGGGAGGAGCTTTTAACGTGGTTTTAAGCCAAACCGGCAAACATAAATTAGTAATTGAGGCAGAGGAGGATTTATTGGATAGAGTACGTACAGAGGTGAAGGGGGATGTTTTGCATATTGACATGGAGTGGGATTGGTCCTGGAAAAGTAACGATGACATCACCATCTATATAGACTTTAAAGATTTAGAGTCCCTTGAGATTAGTGGAGCGGCAGATGTTAAAGGAGAAACACCAATTGACGCGAATGATCTTGATATAAGTGTCAGTGGGGCGGGGGATCTTAATTTGGAAATAAATGCAAAAACTATTGACGTAACCGTCAGTGGAGCGGGAGATCTCAGTATCTCAGGTAGCACAGACAGGCAACAGGTCCGATTATCCGGAGCAGCTGACTACAAGGCGCAGCATCTAAAGAGTAAATATACCCATGCTAAAGCTTCCGGAGCTGGATCCATTGTAGTATATGCTTCAGAGGAAATTGAAGCCTATGCCAGTGGTGCGGGGTCTGTAAAATACTATGGAGATCCGGAGAAGGAAAAATCCAAAGCCTCAGGCGCGGGCAGTATCAGCAGACGCTAACTGCATTGGCAGTTTTTAGTTTTAAATTTTTAGTGTTGCGTCCTTCGTCCCTTCGTTCCTTGTAATTTAGATTGTGCAATGTAGGTTTTGGAAGATAAGTCACCATATTCTCCATAATTAAACACCAAATATGGAATTCATTACACTGACCCAATCATTGATCTTACAATAATCCAATTACGTAAGGATTCGATTTAAGTGGCTCAAAGTAATATCTATCCCAACAATGTGTTTAAATACAGGAAACCATACCCATGTAAGGTTTCTAGCTGATATGGTATTCAATGGCTAGAATTTTTGGGCGTACTTAGTAGGTAAATTGCTCTTGGGCAATTCAGAGCAACTTTTATTAGACCAAAATACTCAGCTATGGATCTTTCACACAACCCCTCCGGTGGTGTAAGAAGTTCTGAAAACACAGTAATAACTTTCTATTTTCTCAAGAATCTAGACGCGTATAGAGGATCGTACGAGTCTTTATTTAAAGACCAATGATTTACATCTGTACGGGCTTCCGGGTCAGCTTTGCTGTATCCACCGAAGGAGGCTCGTACAGTTTTTCCACAAATTGCAATGCTTTCGGCAGCATCAAGCCAGGGCGCGGATCAAACTACTTTAACAGTTCTTCCAGTATAACCGCTGCCGCTTTTTGTGGAAGCAACTTCCCTTCTTTTACTGCTTGTGACAAATGATCAATTTTGCTGGAATTGTCCTGTTTTTGTTCCAGATGAATATCAATACTCAGCCGTATACATTCCTGCATCCATTTCAGTCGCTGTTCCCGTCGTTGCATTTCTAAATAGCCGCTGGTATTCATCAGGTCACTATAAGACTCAATGGAAGTCCATATTTCATCGATTCCTTTATTATTCTTTGCGGAACAAGTAAGTACAGGTGGTACCCAAAGGCTATTTGCAGGTGTTAACAAATGCAATGCATTCTCATAGATCGCCTGCGCCTGCTTAGTTTGCTTCAAGTTTTCTCCATCGGCTTTGGTTATGGCCAACGCGTCTGCCATTTCAATAATCCCCTTTTTTATTCCTTGAAGTTCATCGCCGGCCCCTGCCATCATTAAAAGCAGAAAAAAGTCCACCATATCCCTTACCAAAGTTTCTGTCTGGCCAACACCGACAGTTTCTACTAACACCACATCATAACCCGCTGCTTCACAAAGTAAAATAGACTCTCTGGTGTGATGGGCCACTCCTCCTACGCTTTTACCGGCGGCGCTGGGTCGGATAAAAGCATTGGATGATTTACTTAGTTGCTCCATACGGGTCTTATCGCCCAGTATACTTCCTTTAGTACGTTGGCTGGATGGATCTACTGTTAAAACTGCCACTTTGTGCCCTCCATCTACCAGGTAAAGACCTATTGATTCTATAAACGTGCTTTTACCAACTCCTGGCACTCCGGTAATACCGACTCTCATGGATTGACCTGTATTAGGAAGTATCCCCTCCAGGACCTGCAAACTCAAGGCTCGATCGGTGCTAAGACGACTTTCAATGAGGCTTAAAGCTTTACTTAAAATTACAGTATCGCTGGCCAGCAAGCCCTCAATATACTTACCTGCCGATAGTCTATTTTCCCCTAAATATTGCATTGGTCAGATCAAGTAAGAAAAAAATTTTTAAATAACCCCCAGCAGCGAGTAATTTATGGTCTACTCAACCTTGAGTTTGAACATGTTTAAAAAATTGAGGAGGATTACAAATAGGCAGTTCTGGTTGGACTGCGTACTTGCCACTGCATTTATATTATCATTGATCCTATTTGGTGGTCGAATTTTCAGCGCTTTTGAAATCCTCAATCCCATAGGAGAGGCCATCAGTGACATGGATATCACCGATATAGTATTTTCTAAGCTTAGAACAGACCCCAATGCCAATAAAAACAACAATATTGTAATAGTAAATATTGGCAATTTAAATCGTGAAGGAATTGCCAGGCAACTTGATATTATTCGAGAAAATAATCCCAAAACAGTGGGGATTGATGCATTTTTCAGAGAATTGCAAGATGTGCATCAAGACAGCATACTTTCCGCTTCCCTGGCCCAGATTGACAATCTGGTGTTGGTAACCAAACTAAATGGATTCAATTCAAATCTGGGAATTTTTGATACTCTTGAGACCTCAAATCCTTTATTTACTGATAATGCTCATTTGGGGTTTGCAAATTTAATCACTCCAGCAAAAGAACAATCTAATTTTAAGGTATGTCGTTCATTTTCACCTATTGAATGGACTACAGAAGGGGAGCAGCAATTATTTGCGCTTAAATTGGCGGAATTATTTGATCCAGCTACGGTAAAACGGTTTAATCAACGTCAGAATGTGGTAGAGCTCATAAATTATGGTGGTAACATTGTTGGGGCAAGTAGCAAAAACAGCGGGTTTACCAATAAATTTATGGTATTAGACTGGATGGATGTACTAGAAGGGAATTTTGTTTCAGAGGTATTTAAGGACAAAATAGTCATTTTGGGTTATCTGGGGGAAGATTTAGACGATACCTCCTGGGAAGATAAATTATACACGCCTCTAAACATGAAATATGCTGGGCGTACGAATCCGGATATGTATGGTGTAGTTGTTCATGCTAATATTTTGTCAATGATTTTGAACGGAGACTTTATTGGATCAATGAGCGAAAGGGCTGGTATTGCGGTCGGGGCCTTATTGTGCTTGCTGAATGTTATCGGGTTTTCATTGATATACAAGTTGTTACCCCGTTGGTACGATGGATTAACCAAGTCAATTCAACTAATAGAAGCCCTTATATTGCTGTTGATTGTGGTACTGGTATTTCATTTTTTCAGCTATAAATTGAATCTAACTCTGGGAATTATCGCAGTTTTATTTGCGGGTGACTCACTGGAAGTATATTACGGAGTGTTGAAAAATTTATTTTCTAAAGAACAAAGGAGGTTACTTTTTCAACCACTACCGGATTAATGGATGTAAATCGAAATTTAATTTATCAAATATAGAATATAATGAAACTAATATTAACGACTCTGTCATTAGCGATTTTATTAGCAAGTCCACTCAACGCTCAGGACTATGTTTTCAAAGTGCTGGCAAACAAGGGAGGAAATACCGTAAAGGTAGCAGACCACTCTACAGATTGGCAGCCGATACGTACTGGAGCGACTTTAAACAGTAATGATGAGTTGCGTATCTCACAGAATTCATATATCGGTTTGGTACATGCCAGCGGAAAAACGGTTGAGTTGAAAAATGAAGGTAATTATTTCGTTAGAGATCTGGCCGCCAAGTTAGGAAATACCAGGTCTAGTGTTGCCAGTAAATATGCGAACTTTGTGATTAACAAGATGGCTTCTAGTGATCAGGAAGATATCAACCAGAATCATCGTGAGTATTTAACTATAACAGGAGCGGTGGAGCGTAGTGTTCTTGATGCTCCCATCAGTTTGAAAATGCCAAGTTCTGTAGAGGTATTGAATAAAGAAGCCTTAATTCGATGGGAAGATGTAGAGGGCGCAGACCGGTATGTATTTACGGTTAAAAATATGTACGACGAAGTGATCCTGACCAAAGAACTGAATCAGGCACATATATTATTGGAACTGACAAAGGCCCCTTTTAATACTGAAGAATTGATCATTGTCAATGTACAAGTGAAGGGCAACAATAAATTGTATTCAGGTAACTACGGTATCAAACGGCTTATTGGTGTGGATGCAGATCCTATCCTTAAAGAGCTGGAGCAACTATCAGCATCTCTCAAGGAAGAGTCTTCTTTGAACAAATTGATTCTGGCTACTTTCTTTGAGGAAAATAATCTGCTGATCGACGCATTAATGAACTACGAAAAAGCCATAGAATTGTCACCTGAAGTTGAGCAGTTTAGTATTGCATATGAACTATTCGCTAAGAGAAATGGGTTGCAGTAGCTACCACCAACGGAATAAGCAGAATAAAACTCTGTTCCTAACAAAAGGGCCACACCTAAGGCGTGGTCCTCTTGTGCTGGTAGTATAGTAACTCTGTATAGTATTGATTAAAAACTTAAAATGAAGTAACTTTCTTATAGCCCAAGGTGTCAGGCAGGTGTGTGAGGCTTAAGAACAATGATAAACACTAAACTAGAAAATGGGCTGCGTCTGGCCTTGGTAATTGTACTATTATCCATAGTTCCTTCCCAGGCACAGTTCCGTATCGACACCTCCTTTACAGCAGAAAGGCTGGTTAAAACAATCCTCATTGGAAACGGGGTATTAGTAGGTCCCGTAAGTTACCTGGGACCAAAACATGCGATTGCCTATTTCCAGGATCCGGCATTCAATATACACCTCGAAGAGGGCATAGTACTTACTACTGGAAATGCCTTTTTTGTCAAAGGGCCTAATAGAGCGCCTGACAGAGGTTGGGCAAGTGGAACTGCCGGCGACACTGATTTGGATCAACTAAGTGCCGGAAAAACCCATGATGCTGCTACCCTGGAGTTCGACTTCGTTACCAGTTCGGAGTACCTCTCATTTAACTTTACTTTTGGATCAGAAGAGTATCTGGAATATGTGGATTCCAAATACAACGATGTATTCGGATTTTTCATTGATGGACCTGGGCTCGAACACGTAAACCTGGCGGTATTGCCTCAAACAGGTGCCCCTATTACCGTAAACAGTATTAACCACAAGAGGAACAAAAAGTTTTATCATGACAACGGGTATCAAAATACCAGTCACCCCTATATATGGGACAATAGGAAAAAGAAGCCAGTTCGTAATAAGCGATATGGGAAAACCGCCAAAAAGTCACCCTATAACGTACAGTTTGATGGCTTTACCCAGGTATTGGAAGCACGTTGTAAGGTAGTACCTAATGAAATCTATCACATCAAATTGGCCATTGCCGATGTTTCTGACTACATCCTTGATTCAGGAGTTTTCCTGGAAGCTGGTTCGTTTCGAAGTTTTGGAGATCAGCTGGTAGCATGGGACAATCCTTTCGAACCTGTATATAATAGGAACAGTGAGCATCCATCTGAAGACTTTATGGTGCATTCAGTTATGTCCAAGGTGGAACAACTTATTCTTCCGGAACTGCCAAGCGTTCCGGCTGCGATAGCTGGGATAGAAAGGAAATGGTACAATATTCAATTCGAATTTAATTCGTTTGACATTACTCCAAGATACGGGCATCAGCTCGAGCAGCTGTCTGGCCTGGTGGAGGATAACCCACGAGCAACGGTCAAAATCATAGGTCACACTGACAATGTTGGTTCTACGGCTTATAATAATAAGCTTTCAGCGCAGCGCTCAAGAGCTGTTGCAAATTATCTAATAGATCAGGGTGTGGAAGGTTCAAGAATTCTAACCCTGTCCTTTGGCGAAATGCAGCCGATCCATGAAAATAGTACCGCCTATGGGCGCACGCTTAATCGTCGCGTTGAGTTTATCCTGGAGTTCGAGCCTGAGTTGAATACTGCAAATTACCGCAAACCGAATCTTGTGGATAACTAACTCAATTAGGAATTTAATTCATTAGCTTCTCCAAGATATTAATAGCTGCATCCGAGATTGCCGTACCTGGCCCAAATACCGCGATTACACCCTTATCCAGGAGAAAGTCATGATCCTGTGGGGGAATCACTCCGCCGACAACAATGTTTATATCTGGTCGGCCAAGCTTATTTAGAGCGCTGATCAAATCAGGTATCAATGTTTTATGACTACCCGCAAGGCTGCTCACTCCCACGACATGTACATCATTCTCCATAGCCTGCCTGGCGACTTCATGTGGTGTTAGGAACAATGGTCCAATGTCCACATCAAAACCCATGTCAGCAAAACTGGTCGCAATTACTTTAGCCCCTCGGTCATGTCCGTCCTGACCCATCTTTGCGATCAAAATACGCGGTCTACGGCCTTCTTCTCTTTCAAAATCATCAGCTAATTTTTGTGCATTAATAAATTTAGCGTCTTTCATAACCTCTTTTGAATAAATACCTGTAATGGACGAAATCGATGCTGTATGACGCCCAGCAACCTCTTCCATGGCCATAGAGATCTCACCCAGTGTGGCCTTTGCCCTGGCTGCCTTTATAGCCAATTTCAATAAATTCCCTTTTCCTGTTACAGCACAAGATTTCAGCGCTTTCAGGGTCATAATGACCTGCTCTGAGTCCCTAAACTGCTTGTTCTGTTTGATTCGTTCAATCTGTGCTTCCCTTACTCTATTGTTGTCAACTTCCAACAATTCCAACTTTTGTCTATTAGGCACAGGGTACCTGTTTAACCCAATGATTATATCTTTCCCACTGTCAATACGACCCTGTTTGCGCGCGGCCGCTTCTTCCACGCGTAATTTTGGCAAACCAGTTTCGATCGCCTTGGTCATGCCGCCCATTTTCTCAACTTCTTCTATATGTCCATTGGCCCGATTACACAACTCCCTGGTAAGAAATTCTACCAAGTGGGAACCACCCCAGGGGTCTATGGCCTTGGTTACTCCTACCTGTTTGTCCTGAAGAAACAATTGTGTATCACGGGCAATCTGAGCAGAGAACTCTGTTGGGAGGGCTATTGCTTCATCCAGGGCATTGGTGTGAAGCGATTGAGTACCTCCCATCACTGCGGCCAGTGCTTCGATGCATGTTCTGGTGACATTGTTATAAGGGTCTTGTTCCGTCAAACTCCAACCAGAGGTTTGACAATGTGCTCTCAGCGCCATGGATTTGGACTTTTGAGGATTGAAGCCTTTTACCAATTTTGCCCATAACAGGCGTGCTGCTCTCAGCTTGGCGATTTCCATAAAATGATTCATACCAATTGCCCAGAAGAAAGATATTCTGGGAGCCAAGGTGTCGACCTTTAGTCCTGTTTTGATGCCAGTTCTCAGGTATTCCAAGCCATTTGCCAGTGTATAGGCCAGTTCCAGATCGGCGGGAGCCCCGGCCTCATGAAGATGATAACCGCTAACACTAATTGAATTAAAATTGGGCATATTCCTGGAACAGTATGAAAAAATATCTGCGATGATTCGCATTGAAAATTCGGGTGGATAGATATAGGTATTTCGAACCATGAACTCTTTGAGAATATCATTTTGAATAGTACCCCTCAATTGTGCCCCTTTGACACCCTGATTTTCAGCAGCAACTATGTAAAAAGCCATTATAGGAAGTACCGCGCCATTCATGGTCATACTAACGGACATCCGATCTAAAGGTATCCCCTCAAAAAGCGTTTCCATGTCCTGTAAAGTGTCAACAGCTACACCAGCTTTTCCTACATCTCCTTTCACCCTGTCGTGATCAGAGTCGTAACCTCGATGAGTGGGTAAATCAAAGGCCACTGAAAGCCCTTTTTGCCCTGACGCCAGGTTCCGTCGGTAAAATGCATTCGACTCCTCAGCGGTTGAAAATCCTGCATACTGCCTAATAGTCCAAGGGCGCGTCACATACATGGTGGAATAAGGCCCTCTAAGAAAAGGGGGAATCCCGGCAGCAAAATGAAGCTCTTTAGCAGGTGCCGAGTCAATGATAGGAGGGACATCAATTCCTTCAGGCGTGTTCCAAAAGTCCCCTGGTTCGACATCAGATTTTCCTCCATAGGGTATTAGGTCCTCAAATGATATCTTGCTGAAATCCGGTCTCATATTCGATTTTTAATGCGATTCAAATATCCCCCTGAGCCTTCTAATTGCTGTAGCCGGGACCATACTTCCCTTAGCAACTTGTCCGTTAAATCTTCCAGATAATAAGATCCAGTGACTGGGTCTGCCATTCTATGTAGGTTGCATTCTTCCTTTAGGATGTGACTTACATTCCGGGCAATTCTTCTAGATGATAGATCATCACTGTTGAATCCGTGTTGAGGAACTACCGTTACTATATTGCATCCGCCAAGAACAGCTGCCATAGTTTGGGTGGTATTGCGTAACAGTTGTTGATATCCATTTGGTTTACCTGAGCCGCCGCTGCCTGATTTCGGTGACTGATAACCATTGGTAGTAGCTTGAATAGTCAGGGATCCCGGTAGGTAGTCGGTGGCACCATACTGTTGTGCAACCTGATGGAATAAAATCCGCAAACACCTCAACCGGCAAATTTCCCACAAATAAGCATCGCTGAGAAGCAGGTTTATTTGAATATTATCCAGAATTGTGGACATTGGGATGTTTGCTTCCAGCAGAGTATTAATAGTGAATATCCCCTGACTCAACAGCAGTACCAATTCATCGATTGTACCAGGTTGGATGACCGGTTCTCGTAATGTCAGGGTTCTACAGTTGCAGTTCCAATTCAACAAATCAAGTAAGTCCTGATTTTCATTTGTCAGATGATCAAGTTGACCATTTATAACAAAAAATCCCTGCTGATTTGAGCGGATAGAATCATGAAATTCAACCAATTTCAGTATATCCTCAAGTACAGCCTCCACACCCAGATAGCAATGGGATAGGGAAATCCCTTCTAACAACTGTTCCCAATCCTTTACTCCATCTACCGCTAGGATGATTCCATCTGCTCCTCCAGCTAATGCCGACAAGGACAGCTGATTGAGTTTGGTGGTACCAAAACCTTCTAATCGTTCCATGTTGAGCCAATAACCAGCCCCTTGCCAGCGTTCACCAACATTAGTAGTACAGTGCCTATAGGAATGCTGTAGTTGATTCCGAGGATCAGATGTAAAATCAGTATATGGAGATTGAATGATCTCATCCGATAGTTGGATCTGAGTAAGTTGTTCAATACTTTCTAACCCAAGGTCCTTAAGAACTTGTCGTTCCCACTTGGCAATATCGGCGTGCTCAAATTCACTCAACAAATGTTGCATTAACAATGCGGTTTCAATTTCACCTAAAGTTAATTTTTTTTATCATTCAAAATAGTGTCTAACTCTGTGTTTGCTAGCTCTTTTTATTAACTTGAACGCGAACACTTACTGTCTTGAGATTTATTCTGCGCATTTGTACGCTGCTTTTAGCTGTGGCACTATGGCACTGTGCCCCTTCCACCAATATAGTGTTGGAGCCTCGTTCAGAATTGCTCCTGGTTGATAGTTCTTATGCAACAGATAGTTTGGTTGAGGCTACTATTGCCCCGTTTAGGACTTTAATGGAGCAAGAAATGGAAGTTGTAATAGGCCATGCCAAAAAGCGTTTGGTAAAGGGCAATACTGAATCCCTATTGGGGAATTTTGTGACCGATGCCATCCTGTTTCAAAGTAGGTTAAACTATTCAGGTAAAATTCATATAAGTGTTATTACTAATGGCGGCATGAGGGCCCCGATCCCTAAAGGCCCAATAAAGGTATCTACCATATATGAATTAATGCCCTTTGAAAACTTGCTGTATATATTAGAATTAAATGCAGCTCAGACCAGATCACTTTTTAATCTGCTGACAAGCAATAAAGGAGTTGCTATCGCCAATAGTGTAGTATTGGTAGGGGACGATAAACCAACCAGAATCTTTATTGATGGTGAGCCGTTTAACGAGAACCATTCCTATATTCTGGCTGTTTCCGACTACCTTGCTCAGGGTGGAGGTGGCATGGAATTTTTAAAAGAAGCTACTGTTCTGGCCACAGTCAATATCAAGATCAGGGATTTAATTATCGAACATGTAAAATGGCTGGAAGTGAGGGGGAGTGCGGTTAATGCTGAAATAGAAGGCAGGGTAAAGTATATTCCATAATATGGACCGGAGACGATTTATTGGCCAAAGCATATTGGGTTCCCTGGGATTGAACCTGGTCGGAGTACCGGCATTGGCTGGAAGTTTAAGTCATAGCGATTTAACGATTTTGCATACCAATGATATGCATTCACGAATCGATCCCTTTCCCTATGACGGGGGAAAGTATGCTGGAACAGGAGGAATGGCCAGGAGGGCACAACTTATAAGAGAGATCCGAAGTCAGGAAGCACAAGTTTTGTTGCTGGATGCAGGAGATATATTCCAGGGCACTCCATATTTCAACATGTTCGAAGGTGAGCTTGAGTTTAAACTGATGACACAAATGAAATATGATGCGGCTACATTGGGTAATCACGATTTCGACAATGGTATTTCTGGTCTAGAGAAACAACTGCCACATGCTGACTTTCCTTTTATTATTTCCAACTATAATTTTCAAAACACTTCACTAAATAACAGGTTTCAACCTTACCGGGTTTTTCAAAAAGGAGACCTTTCTGTGGGAGTTTTTGGTTTGGGCATAGAGCTTCAGGGGTTAGTAGCTGAGAAACTCTATGGCAATACAAAGTATATTGACCCTATTCCGGTGGCCAGGGAGATGGCGCAACAATTACGGGCTATTGGGTGCAAACTGGTGATCTGTTTGTCTCATTTGGGATACAGCTATCAACATGACAAGATATCTGATCAAAAATTAGCCAAACAGGTGAGCGGAATCGACCTTATCATTGGAGGACACACCCATACCTTTATGGAAGAACCAGAAGTAGTACCCGGGCCTAATGGTCATAATACTTTAATTAACCAAGTGGGTTTTGGAGGAATTAATTTGGGTCGCATCGACTATAAGCATACCAGGATTACCGGTAAAATGACCCCCTCTTCAGAAACTGTAAAAGTGTCTAACTAGACAATAAAAAAAGAATTTTTTTTATAAGTTTTTTTTTGTAAAATTTGTTTCCCTTTTTCATGTTTTGGTATTAGTCCTGTTACTTGATTAGTTAATGCAATCGGATAAAAAAACCGTATGGAATAATTGTCTTAATTACATAAGTGATAACATTAGCGAACAGAGTTTTAAGACCTGGTTTGTTCCTATTGTTCCCTTAAGGATAGATAATAATGTCTTAGTCATTCAGGTACCTAGTCAATTTTTCTATGAGTGGCTGGAGGAACATTATGTTAGCTTATTACGTCAGGCTATCGACCGGGAATTAGGAATGGAGTACAAACTGGAGTATTCTGTTATTGTTGATCAAGGTAACGCACAAAATCAACCCTTTACCATTAATTTGCCTACAGGAAAGTCAGGCAGTCCCAAACGTCCATATGGTCAACACCAGAATTTGGGTAACCCCTTTGATCTCAGATCATTGGATCAAATCCAACAGAAATCACATCTGAACTCCCATTACACCTTTGATACGTTCATTGAAGGAGACTGTAATCGATTGGCTCGTTCAGCAGGGTTTGCAGTGGCCGCTAAACCTGGCGTGACCAGTTTCAACCCGCTGATGGTTTATGGCGGTGTTGGCTTGGGCAAAACCCATTTGGTTCAAGCAATTGGCAATGAGATCAAGGACAACGTAAGTGATAAGTTTGTGCTATATGTTTCCTCTGAATATTTCACCAACCAATTTATTGAAGCGGTAAAAAACAACAAGGTCCAGGATTTCACAAATTTTTACTTGCAGGTTGATATACTGATTATCGATGATATTCAGTTTCTTTCAGGTAAGGAAAAAACCCAGGAAATTTTCTTCCATATCTTCAATCATTTACATCAATCCGGAAAGCAAATAATCATGACTAGTGACTGTTCGCCCAGAGACTTAAAAGGGTTGGAGGAACGGCTACTTTCACGTTTTAAATGGGGACTTACCGCCGACCTGCAACTGCCGGATCTTGAAACTCGGATAGCTATAATACAGAAAAAAATGCAGGCGGATGGTATTGACATTCCCGCAAATGTAATAGAATACCTGGCATACAGTGTTGATACTAATATTCGAGAGCTGGAAGGGGTAGTAATTTCATTAATAGCACACGCCTCTCTTACGAAAAGGGATATAGACTTGGAATTGGCCAAGCAAACTCTTAAAAACATAGTACAGGATATAGATTCGGAAGTAGGGATTGATTTTATTCAAAAAACTGTATCTGAATATTTCAATATTCCGCTGGATGATCTAAAGGCAAAGACCAGGAAGAAAGAAATTGTGATTGCCAGGCAAACCGCCATGTATTTTTCAAAGGAATATACTAATCACAGCTTGAAATCCATCGGGTATCATTTTGGGGGTAGAGATCATAGTACGGTGATACATGGCGTACAGTCAGTGAATGATATGATCGATACCAATGCAAAATTTAAGTCATCCATCGAGGAGCTAAAGAAAAAGCTCAAAATGAGAACTTTTTAGTGGCCTGACTGATCCAAGGGATTAAGCACAAATGGGAATTCGATCGGTTTTAAGTAAAC
Organism: uncultured Roseivirgaceae bacterium; assembly: GCA_964488585.1. GTDB lineage: Bacteria > Bacteroidota > Bacteroidia > Cytophagales > Cyclobacteriaceae > SZUA-3. Next base: position 22,486 of record CAZAWQ010000506.1, on the reverse strand, counting down.
CTATTGCTTCATGGATAGTTGGGAAGCAAAAAAAGTGGATGAATCGTGGAGGCGTCTTCCAACAGGACGTGTTCAAGTCACTTATATCACAGGCGAAACACACGGAATTTGGAAAAGATCACAAATTTGATCAGATCCACACTCATCAAGATTTTGTATCCTCAGTCCCTGTACGTGATTATGAGGGCCTCAAACCATATATAGAAAAAATAATCAGGGGTGAAAAAAATGTACTGTGGATGGGAATGCCAATTTATTTCAGCAAAACATCGGGTACTACCTCGGGAGTAAAATATATCCCCATTACCAAAGATTCTATTTCCAACCACATCGATGGGGCCCGTGATGCATTGCTTAACTATATATATCATACAGGTAAAAGCCGGTTTCTGGATGGAAAACTTATTTTTCTTTCAGGCAGCCCGGAACTTGACTTTAACCATGCAGTTCCCACAGGAAGATTGTCCGGCATCGTAAATCATCACGTACCATCTTACTTAAAGAGTAACCAGCTTCCTTCATATGAGATAAATTGCACAGAAGACTGGGAGACAAAAGTAGACCTAATTATTGAAGAGACTCTTTCAGAAGACATGAGCTTGATATCCGGAATCCCTCCCTGGGTTCAGATGTATTTTGACAGGATACAGGAAAAAACAGGCTACAGTATAAAGGAGGCATTTCCAAATTTCTCTCTTTTCGTTTATGGGGGCGTAAATTTCCAGCCCTATCGCAAAAAACTATGGGAATCCATAGGGAAACAGGTGCCTTCGATCGAAACATACCCCGCATCAGAAGGATTTATTGCATTTCAGGACCTGCCAGAAGATTCAGGGTTGCTAATTTTATTGAACAGTGGCATATTCTATGAATTCATACCTACTGACAGCTATTTCTCCGAAAACCCTGCTCGATTGACTATTGAGATGGTAAAATTAGGAGTAAATTATGCAGTGATTATTAATAGTAATGCGGGATTATGGGGCTATTCGCTAGGAGACACGGTAAGATTTGTCTCTCTAGACCCATACAGGATTGTAGTAACTGGCCGAATTAAGCACTTTATTTCTGCTTTCGGAGAACACGTGATAGCGGAAGAAGTGGAGCAGGCCATGAGTAAAACATTGGCCAAGTACCTCGAAGTTTCAATTGTTGAATTTACCGTGGCCCCGCAGGTCAATCCAGATTCAGGATTACCACTACACCAATGGTTCATAGAGTTCGCAAACAATCCCCATAACTTGTCAGATTTTGAAAAAGATTTAAATTTGCAGTTGCAAAAATTGAACAGCTACTATGACGATCTCATTTCAGGAAAAATTTTAAGAATTTTGGAAGTCATCCCATTAAGTACGGATGCGTTCCGGAACTATATGAAATCACAGGGGAAGTTGGGAGGCCAAAACAAACTGCCTAGACTTTCTAATGACCGTAAGATTGCTAAATTGTTGTTGCCATATGCAAAGACATGAGACATTTAAGAAGAAGGAAATAGAGCATAACAAAAAGCATATCGCAATACTGGGTTCTACAGGCTCAATTGGTACTCAGGCTTTGGAGGTAATTTCTTCTTATCAGGAATACTTTGAAGTCGAGTTACTGACTGCAGGAAATAATGCTGACCTGCTGATTCAACAGAGTAAGAAGTTCAAGCCAAATGCGGTGGTGATCGATGATTCGTCCCAGTACCAAAAAGTGATGGACGCTTTGGATCCCTTAGATATCAAGGTATATACTGACGATGCATTGGGAGATGTGGTTGCTATGGACAGCATTGATATCGTACTTACGGCTTTAGTGGGTTATTCCGGATTGCTGCCTACAATTAATGCCATAAAAGCCGGTAAAGATATCGCCTTGGCAAATAAAGAGACATTAGTTGTTGCCGGTCAGTTGATTACCGGCTTAGCGGAGGAAATGGGAGTGAATATCTATCCTGTTGATTCCGAACACTCGGCTATTTTTCAATGTCTGATGGGTGAATGGCACAACCCAATTGAGAAAATAATTCTTACCGCTTCCGGGGGCCCATTCAGGGGACAAAATCGGGAATTCCTTAAGTATGTCACCAAGTCGGAGGCATTAAAGCACCCGAATTGGGATATGGGGGCAAAGGTCACCATCGATTCAGCGACACTAATGAACAAAGGACTTGAGGTGATTGAGGCAACGTGGTTGTTTGGTCTGAAATTGGACCAGATAGAGATAGTAGTGCATCCCCAGTCTATAATTCACAGTATGGTACAGTTTACCGACGGGTCAATTAAGGCACAGATGGGTTTACCGGACATGAAACTGCCAATTTTATTTGCATTGTCTTATCCAAACCGGACCCCAACTAAATTTCCCAGGTTAGACTTCTCGAAGTGCTCGCAATTAACTTTTGAACAGCCCGATCTTCAAACATTTCGTAACTTAGCGCTGGCTTTTGAAGCTTCAGGCAAAGGAGGAAACATGCCATGCGTCTTAAATGCTGCCAACGAAGTGGCGGTATCGGAATTTTTGCGCGAACGTATTGGTTTTCTTGAAATGTCTGATGTGGTAGAAACCTGTCTTTCAAAAATACCGTACATACAAACTCCCCGTTACGAAGATTACGTGGAGACTGATAAAGAAACAAGAATCAAAGCACAAGAGATAATTAATTGATGGAAACGATAATAATGATTGCTCAAATTATATTGAGCTTATCAATTTTAGTAGGACTGCATGAATTAGGTCATTTAATAGCCGCCAAATTCTATGGCATGAGGGTAGAACAATTCAGCATTGGATTTCCTCCGAAGATATTTGGGGTAAAATATGGTGAAACAATTTACTCCGTGGGGGCAATTCCGCTGGGCGGTTTTGTAAAGATATCCGGTATGATCGACGAATCATTGGATACAGAAAAAATGAAAGAGGAGCCCAAGCCCTGGGAATTTCGTTCGAAGCCCGCCTGGCAGCGGTTGATCGTGATGATGGGCGGGATCATTATCAATGTGATCCTGGGGATTATCATCTTTATCTTTTTGAACTACCATTTTGGTGAGACCTATATTACCAAGGATGAGGTAAACAAATACGGTATTTATGCTCTTGATCTAGCCAAAGACCTGGGCCTTCAAACCGGTGATAAAGTATTGAAAATCAATGGTCAAGATTATGAAAAATTCAGAGATATATACGGCCCTGAGGTTATGTTGAGCAGTGAGAGCTACTACACAGTCGATCGTGGAGGAAAAATAATTGATATTCCCATTCCGTCAGATTTCATTGAAACATTTAGTGAAGAAGTTAAAGATAAGGGGTTTATTGCCTTCCTTATGCCTTATGATGTGGGAAAAGTACCCAGAGGATCGGGTGCTGCAAAAGCAGGGTTAATTACAGGGGACAAAATACTGGAAGTAAATGAAAAAAGCGTGATCTATATTCAAATACTCCGTGAGGTATTGCAAGAAAATAAAGGCAAGGAAGTATCTATTAAAATTGAACGAGACGGCGAAACTAAAATGATAAGTGTCCAGGTGGATAATGAGGGGATGATCGGGTTTAGAATTAATTACCTGATGGAAATGCAAAGAGTTCAATACTCTTTTATGGAGGCGGTAAATGCCGGCGTAAAAGAAGCCTTTCAGGTAACCATATTTAACATCCGTGGACTAGGTAAGGTCATTAGGGGGGAAGTTAGCAGAAAATCCGTGAAAAGTGTTATTGGTATTGCTGAATATTTTGGCGGAACCTGGGACTGGAGAAACTTCTGGTTTTTGACTGGTATGCTGTCAATGTGGTTGGCTTTTCTAAACTTCTTGCCTATCCCAGCCCTCGATGGCGGTCATGTAATGTTTCTTGGTTATGAAATAATATCGGGAAGAAAACCATCCGACAAGGTTTTAGAAGGAGCTCAAAAGTTCGGGATGGCTTTCTTGTTGGTGTTAATGGTATTCCTTCTTGGTAACGACATTGTGAATGCCATTTTTGACTAATTTCCTGTTATTACTCGTCTGCGGACCCTTCACGGAAAATATCAAACTCTACCCGGCGATTGAGTTTTTTGTCGGCATCCGTAAGTTCTTCAACAATAGGGTGGGTATCACCATACCCAACAGCGCTAACCCTGCTTTCATCAATATTGCCAAATTGAATAATATAATCCCTGATGGCCGCTGCACGTTGTTGAGATAGCACTAAATTTAATTGAGAACTGCCATCTGAATCGGTATGTCCGGCTATATTCACCTTGAAATCTGGATTGTCCAGCAGGAAGTCAATGATCCTGTCAAGATCACCATACATTTCGGGGAGGATATCGGCTTTTCCATTTTCGAACTCCACGGACTCAAATTTTAGTTTACTGGCTAATGGCTGGGCAGTCCTGTGAATCTCTGTATCCCCATCCAGAAAGAAAATCTCTTCTATTCGGAAGTACTCGTCACCTTGTATGATCAATAGATAGTTGTTATTGTTTATCAGATCGAATTGGAATGTGCCATTAGGCCTTAGAAATTTTGGTGCTACTTCAATACCGTAGTCAAGGTCGATGATCGAAACAATCCCACTTAAAGGTAAGCCAGTTAATGAATCTAATAGGCTGCCAGAAAAACTGGTAGTAGCTTCCGGCTGAGCCCCCATAGGTAATGGAAATGAAAACATATCAAGGTTTTCAATGTTTTTAGTAGTGGACGAGGCGTAGTATAAATTTTTGGATTCGGAGTCTATGGTAAAATAAAACTCATTACCAGCGCCATTTACCAATGGCCCCACATTTTTAGGTTCCTGCCATTGATCACCAGTCCAAACCGATTTGTAAATATCGAAAGATCCGAAATTCAATAGATGGCCATTGCTGGTAAAATATAAGACCAAATGCCGGGGATGATAGAATGGACTTACTTCATTCCCCCGGGTATTTATGAATGGCCCAACATTTTGTGATGGTGTCCAAGCCCCATTTTTATCCTTATAGGTAAAGTAAATATCTGACAGGCCAAATCCTCCAATTTTGTCCGAAGCAAAATATAAGGTGTCCTCAGTGTGCGATAAGGTAGGATGAGAGTCCCATGCAATGCTGTTAACATTTACTCCCAGATTCCTGACATTACCCCAGGTACTGTCCTCCTTGATTTCAGCGACAAATAAATCACAGCTTCCCATTGACCCGGGTGCATGGCATCTGGAAAAATATAAAGTGGTACCGTCAGAAGTGATGCAGGCCGATCCTTCATTGTATTCCGTGTTTATTGCATCTAGAGCTTCAGCTTTAGACCAGAAGCCATCTGATCCCCAGCTAATAAATAAATCTTCATTTTGGGTTTTTTTTGCCGCCACTACTTTTTCGTTTCTTTTAGAAGTAAAGATCAGCAGATTGTTATTTAGATTTAATGTAGGGCCGTAATCAGCTTTGTCTGAATTTATGGCGGTCCCCATATTTAGTAAAACTCCTCTGGGCGGTTGTAAGGTGTCAACTGCCTTCCGATATTCTACCAGTTCGTAGTAATAATCCAGTGGTACATAGTATTCAACCTTACTCTCTTTAAGGCTGTCATAGTAAAGCTCCACACTTTCAATGTCGATGTCTTCCCTGTGGTGCTTAAGTACCAGTTTATAAAGGATAATGGCATCTTCCTTTGAACCGTAGAGTTCTGTCAATTTGGCCAGTCTCCAGAGAAGAAAAGTATCTTTGTAAAAATTTTCTATGCCAAAATTGTAAACATATGGTTTTAAGACAGCATAAAGATCTTCCCATTGTTTCCTGCTTTCATACTTTTGGATCTGCGCCCACTCTCGCTTATTATAGTAGTATTTTATCTTATTTAAATTAGGAAAATGCCCGATAGAGGTGTGTTCTGCTTCTTTTTTATGTAAGGTATTGGATATATTGAGGAATTTTTTCTTCTCGGGCTGTTGTGCCACCAGTTGGATGGACACCAAAAAAAACAGCATCAGAAATGAGAAGGGAAACAATCTGGACACCATAACACAAAGTATAACACCGACTTCTAGCCAATGTACCACATTAATGAGAATATATATTTATATTTTGGCATAGCTCTTGCAAAATAAGTACTGGAGTATTAACCAAGAGCAAATTTAGAAAATTATGTCATTATGGCATAGAGGATGGTTTTATGAATAATACCGATCAATTATTAAATAATCTGGTATTTGGCCAGTTAGATGAAGAAGAGAGTGATGGTCTTATACAGATCATTGATACGGAAAGAGAAGGAGAAGTGCCTTTGTCCAAATTTCCTGACACATTGCCAATATTACCAATAAGAAATACTGTACTATTTCCTGGGGTGGTGTTACCGATTACAGTAGGGCGACAAAAATCCATTCAGTTAGTAAAGAGGGCTTATCGTGGAAACCGGATTATTGGGGTGATCGCTCAAAAAAATAACAAAGTAGAGGAGCCTGAAATCGACGACATCTATCAGATTGGGACTGTGGCAAAGATCATCAAAATGATCGTCTTACCAGATGGAAATACCACTATCATAATTCAAGGAAAGAATCGATTCAAAATTAAATCCTTTGCACAGAAACAACCGTATTTCACTGCAATTGTTGAGTATGCTAAGGAGAAATTTCTGGCTAAACATCGAAAGGAAACCAAGGCCGTGGTACAGTCTTTAAAAGATGCAGCTTCTAAAATTCTTAAACTCAATCCGGAAATACCACCTGAAGCCCAAGTGGCCCTGGACAATATTGAAAGCCATACTTTTCTAACTCATTTTCTCTCTTCCAACATTAATGCTGAAGTAGCAGACAAACAGCAATTACTGGAGATTGACGATGGTATGAAGCGGGCCACCTTACTGCTTGAGCATATGCTTAAGGACATTCAGATGTTAGAATTGAAGAGGGAGATCCAAAATAAGGTGTATTCGGATATTGATCAACAGCAGCGTGATTTTTACCTCCGTCAACATATAAAAGTACTCCAGGATGAATTGGGTAATGAAGGTCCGGATCAGGAAGTAGAGGAACTGAGGGCCAGAGGTGATAAGAAGAAATGGCCGCCGGAAATTCATACTCACTTTAATAAGGAGTTAGACAAGATTCTTCGACTAAATCCTGCTTCCGCTGAGTATCCAGTTTCATTTGGGTATGTAGAGTTGTTTGTTGATTTACCTTGGAACGATTTTACTACTGACAGTTTTGACCTTAATAAAGGCAGAAAAATATTGGATCGTGACCACTATGGGCTTGACAAGGTAAAGGACCGCATCATAGAGTATCTGGCAGTTTTAAAATTGAAGCGAGACATGAAAGGACCTATCATATGCCTGTACGGACCTCCTGGGGTGGGAAAGACTTCACTTGGGAAAAGCATTGCGGAAGCCCTAAATCGAAAATATGTTCGTATGTCTTTAGGTGGAATTCACGATGAAGCCGAAATCAGGGGGCACCGAAAAACCTATGTGGGCGCAATGCCGGGCAAGATTATTCAGAACATTAAAAAGATTAAATCATCCAATCCGGTTTTCATTCTTGATGAGATTGACAAAGTGAGGGCTGATTTCAGAGGTGATCCATCGTCTGCCTTATTAGAAGTGTTGGACCCTGAACAGAACAATACTTTCAATGACAATTATCTTGAGATGCCCTATGACTTGAGTAAGGTACTGTTTATTGCTACCGCTAATTCTCTTGACACCATCCATCCCGCATTGAGAGACCGTATGGAGGTTATCGAGATCACCGGGTACACCATGGAAGAGAAGGTAAAAATTGCCCAGAAACACTTGGTGCGAAAGCAGAAGAAGGAGCATGGACTGAAAGCAGGCGATTTTACCTTGAATAAGACGGCATTGGTTAAAATCGTGGAGAAGTATACCCGGGAATCAGGAGTAAGGAACCTGGAAAGAAACATCGGGACAGTGGCTCGGAAGGTTGCCAAATCCATAGCTCTGGAGGAGGAACACCCACAGCGAATTGGGCCGGATCAGGTTGAGGACCTTTTGGGGGCTCCCATATTTGATAAGGAATTGTACCAGGGAAATAAGATCCCTGGGGTGGTTACAGGGCTGGCCTGGACACAGTCAGGTGGAGAGATCCTGTTTGTGGAGTCCAGTTTGAGTCGGGGGAAAGGAAAGTTGACCATATCGGGTCAACTGGGAGATGTGATGAAAGAGTCTGCGGTGGCAGCACTTTCATATCTGAAAGCTCAGGCTGAGCAGCTGGGTATAGATTACAGGGTTTTTGACAAATATGATTTACACATACATGTTCCAGCTGGTGCTGTTCCCAAAGATGGACCCTCCGCAGGGATTACTATGGTGACCTCCCTGGCTTCTATTTATACCCAGCGAAAAGTCAAAGATAAAATCGCTATGACCGGAGAAATTACTTTACGTGGCAAGGTGCTTCCGGTAGGAGGAGTTAAAGAAAAGATCCTGGCTGCAAAAAGGGCGGGAATAAAAGAGGTTATTCTCAGCAACAGAAACAAAAAAGACATTGATGAGATAAGTGAGGTCTATCTAAGGGGTATTAAACTACATCTGGTAGAAACGGCACAAGATGTACTAGATATTGCGTTACTGAAACAAAAGGCAGAAAATCCCGTCAATTTTGTATTTCCGCCTGTTACGGAATAATAGTCAAGATTTATGGCGTTGGATGCTGGTAACTTGAAAAGGTCTATGAAACTGGGCATCTGGTTGTGGATGTTTTTTATTACCTATCAGATGGAAGCCCAGTTTGGTGGTCAAAGGTCTTTTCAGTTTCTAAACCTGCCATCCACTGCCAGGTCTGCATCCCTTGGAGGTGTTAATGTCAGTAGCTGGGACCAGGATGCACAAATGTTTTTATCAAATCCAGCTCTGTTGGACACTATGGTTGACCGACATGTTGGGTTGACCTATCAATCATTGGTTGCTGATATCAGTTATGGTACTTTAACCTACGTTTATAATTTTGAGACACCTGGTATATGGGGAGTAGGTGTACAGTATTTAAATTATGGAAACTTTCAAGGGTACGACCCGTCAGGAAACCCCACAGGAAGTTTCAGCGGTTCTGAATTTGTATTGATGCTTGCATACGCCAGGCCAGTGGGGCCGATACAACTTGGTGCTGACTTGAAGATTATGAACTCAGGACTGGCTGGATTTAACGCAACAGCGTTACTTTTGGATATAGGGGGGGTCTTCAGGCACCCAAAACAAGACCTAACGGTGGGGCTTACCTTTAGGAATGTAGGGGTAGTACTGTCAGATTTTACTGAGACCAGCGAATCGGAATTGCCATTTGATGTGCAATTAGGGGTTACTTTTAAACCTCAACACATGCCTTTTCGTTTTAGTTTAACAGTGTATAATTTAGGACTGGTGAATGAAAAATTGTTTGACCCCACAGGAACGGGTGAAGGGGTTCCCAATGAAGTAGATGGATTTGATCGGATAATGAGGCATATAGCCATAGGTACCGAAATTATACTCCACAGAAATTTCAATTTACGTCTGGGATACAATCATATGGTACGAAAGGAATTGAGATTAGCAGAAACCAGTGGCGGGGCAGGGCTTTCATTTGGTTTCTTATTGCGAATAAGGAAATTTGAGCTGGCATATACCCGCAGTATTTACCATACCGGAGGAGGATATGATTACTTTACTCTGGTAACTGATTTGAATAGTTTTATAACCAAGAAATGAATTATGTTAAATGACAAACAATACCTGACTCCTCGAGAGATTGTTAAGGAGTTGGACAAATACATCATCGGACAGAAAGATGCTAAACGCAATGTGGCTATTGCCTTGCGAAATAGATGGCGGCGAATGAGTGTTACTACTGAGATGAAGGAAGAGATAATACCCAATAACATTTTAATGATTGGGGCCACAGGTGTAGGAAAAACAGAGATCGCCCGCCGGTTGGCTAACCTTGCGGATGCTCCTTTTTCCAAAGTAGAGGCATCAAAGTTCACAGAGATAGGATATGTTGGCCGTGATGTGGAAAGCATGGTACGGGATCTGGTAGAGCAAGCGGTAAATTTGGTTAAAACCCGTAAGCAGGAAGAAGTAAAGGAGAAAGCCGCATTGGCAGTGGAAGACATCATATTGGAGGCATTAATCCCACCCATTACCACAGGTCCAACAGTGACCAGGTTAGAGCAGGGCACTGATAAGGGCATCCCTCAAAACGATGTTGAATTGAATGAGCGTACCCGGGAACGCTTTAGGGAAAAGATCCGCAGTGGTGAATTGGATCACCGCAAGATTGATATTAATGTTAAAAAGCCCGGCAATGCCGGCGTAGGCATGATTGGTGGGGGTATGATGGACGAATCTTCTATGATAAACCTTCAGGAAATGATTGGGAATATGATGCCCAAAAAGAATAAGCGGCGTAAAGTAACGATCGAAGAGGCCAAGCGGATTCTGTTGGAAGAAGAGGCGGCCAAACTCATAGATATGGATGAAGTCAAGGACGAAGCTATACGCAAGGCGGAAAATACCGGGATCATTTTCATCGATGAGATCGATAAGATTGCTGGAGGTTCTGGGAAGCATTCAGGACCTGATGTGAGCCGCGAAGGTGTACAACGGGATTTGTTGCCGGTGGTTGAAGGTACAGCAGTAAATACCAAACATGGCGTGATAAAGACTGATCATATTCTGTTTATAGCAGCCGGTGCGTTTCATGTATCCAAACCCAGCGACCTAATCCCTGAATTGCAGGGGAGATTCCCCATAAGGGTGGAATTGGATAATCTGACCAAAGATGATTTTTATCATATACTCAAGGAACCTAAGAACGCTTTGACCAAGCAGTACCAGGCGTTATTCAACGCCGAAGATGTGTCGATCACTTTCCAGGAAGAAGCCCTTCACGAGATTGCAGAGATCGCTTTTAAGGTCAACAGCGATGTAGTAAATATCGGAGCTCGCAGGCTTTATACTGTAATGAGTCACCTACTTAACGATCTGTTATTTGATATGCCCGATGTGATTGCTCCCAACGCTCAGGTAGTAATCACCAAAGAACTGGTTACAGAAAGGCTGGAGCAGCTGGTTAAGACTAAAGATTTAAGTGAATACATTCTTTAAGTTTATAACTTCAAGCTCTTCTTTGCATTCATCACTTTAGTTTGGATTCTGATGGACATCAAATGTATTTGCTGATAAAGTTCTTTGGAGAATTTGTCATCAAGTCCCAGCTTTTTAGCCGCCGCCATTCGGTCTTTTAATAACTCATCCCATCGACTGACTTGTAGGATGGTCATTTTATGCTCCCTCTTATATTCGGCAATTTTCTCCACTACTTTAGCCCGTCTGGCGATGGTGTCCAGTATTTCCAAATCAATCAAGTCGATCTCGTCTCTATATACACTTAAGAAATCCAAGGATTCCGGATTTTCACCTTCCGGTTTTCTCAGTTTAAGTTGGGAAAGGAGTTCGGCTAACCCATCAGGAGTCACTTGTTGAGCTTTATCGCTCCAGGCCTCATCCGGGTTGATATGTGCTTCGATCATCAAGCCATCCATTGCAAGGTCCAATGCTTTTTGTGCTATTTCAAGTAGCAGGTCTCGTTTTCCACAAATATGACTAGGATCACAAATCATAGGGAGATCAGGCAGTAACCTTTTTAGCTCTATGGGCAATTTCCATTGGGGAGCGTTTCGGAATCGCCCATTTTGCCCGGAAGAGAATCCTCTGTGGATGGCCCCGAGCCGGATAATACCTGCCTGATGAATTCGTTCAATAGCTCCTAACCACAATTGAAGGTCTGGGTTTATTGGATTCTTGACCAGGACGGGAACATCTACACCCTTTAGGGCATTGGCTATTTCCTGCACGCTGAATGGATTTACCGTAGTTCGAGCACCTACCCAAAGTATATCAATTCCGTGCTTCAGAGCTTCATAAACATGATTGGCGTTGGCAACTTCAACTGAGGTAAGCAGACCGGTTTCTGCCTTTACCTGTTGAAGCCAGGAAAGGCCCTCGATTCCAATCCCTTCGAAACTATTGGGACGTGTTCTTGGCTTCCATATGCCAGCCCTAAACACTTTAACCTGTGGCGCTTTTTTTATTAACTCCCTGGCGGTTTGCATTACCTGCTCTGGTGTTTCAGCACTGCAGGGACCGCTAATAATCAAGGGCGACTGGTCCGACAGCCCCCACTTATCTATTGGAACGAGATTCATATTTATATTCGTCATGCTGTTATTACGTTTTGTAGTTCTTTAATTCTATTTATTGCTTCTTTTATTCTTTGTTCAGAGACGCATAATGACGCACGTATGTATCGGTTTCCTTGATCTCCAAATACCAGGCCAGGGACAATAAAGACTTTGGCTTCATTTAAAATCTTATCTGTAAAGGACAGAGTATCAACACCCTCTGGTACTTTGCCCCAAACAAATAAACCAGCTGTATGATTCTCATATTTGCATTTTATTAAATCCATCAGCTGATGTACCAGTGCTTTTCTGCTCCTATAGATTCCGTTTTGGATATGGTGCCACGAGCTATTTGGTTGCAAGGCTGTCACGGCTGCCTCCTGAATACCTTTAAACATGCCGCTGTCAATATTACTTTTGACTTGCACTACGGCATCAATGTAACTGGAATTCCCAGTTAACATTCCAACCCGCCAACCCGCCATGTGATGACCTTTACTCAAAGAATTTAACTCCAGACTTACCTCAAATGAACCGGGAATCGAGTGTAAGCTGAGTGGCGGTTGAGGATTGAGGATCAGGCTGTAAGGGTTATCATGACAAAGCAAAATAGTCCGTTCTTTACACCATTTGATCAGCCTTCTAAATGTTTGCACACTTGCTAATGCACCAGTGGGCATATGAGGGTAGTTTATCCACATAAGTTTTACCCTTGAGGTGTCCAAGTTTTCAAGAAATTCCCAATTTGGTTGCCATTGATTCTTAGCATCCAGCGTATATGAAACCGGGTCCGCATCCACTAATCGAGTGGCGCCGGCATAGCCCGGATACCCTGGGTTTGGTATCAGTACTTGGTCGCCAGGATTTAGGAATGCCATAGAAATATGGAATATCCCTTCCTTAGATCCCATTAATGGAAGGATTTGCCGGTCTGTGTCCAGCACCACTCCATAAGTGCGTTGATACCACTGTGACATTGCCAGCCGAAGCTCCGCAACACCTCGATATGGTTGATACCCGTGATTGCCCTCTTCCCTGGCTGATTGGGATAAAGTGTCAACCACCTCAGAAGCAGGAGGCATGTCCGGGCTGCCGATACCAAGATTGATAACGTCATCGCCAGAGGCAATCATGCTTCTGATTTCCTGTAGTTTTTTAGAGAAGTAGTACTCCTCCACCTGTTGCAGTCTGTTGGCTGTCGGTATAATCATCATCCTTTAATCCTTTTCTATAGGTTCCCAGTACTCGATATGAAAAAGTACATTTCTGTAAATCTTTCATCGTACGCTCAAGATTGGTTTCTTTTTCCCACTCTATATCAAGGTGAAACTGATATTGATAGGGTTTTCCCAGTATCGGAACAGATTGTATCTTGGTTATATTGATCAGGTTCTCTTGAAACACCTGTAGCACTTCCATCAGAGAACCCACTTCGTGTGCCGCTTCAAGGCACACAGAGGCCTTGTTGGGGTCTTTTATGGTTTCGTTTCCGTCCCGGCTTAGTACCAGGAACCTTGTTTGATTCCTTTTAAGATTTTCGATATGGTGAACCAGTATTTCCAGACCATAAAGCTCTGCAGCCGGGGATCCGGCGATGGCAGCAACTCCCATCAGTTTCTCATCCTTAATATCACGGGCGCTTCCAGCAGTGTCATACTTTTCAATGGCAATTATTTGGGGGTGATCTTCTAAAAATACATTGCACTGATTCAACGCAATAGGGTGGGAATGAATAAACTTTATGTCATTTAACTGCTGACCTGGTATGGCCATCAAGTGCTGTTCAATATGAAGATATTGTTCACCAATAATGTATAATGGATAATTTTGCAACAAACTATAATTGGGAAGCAGACTTCCGGTAAAAGTGTTTTCAATGGCCATCATGGCGAAGTCTACCTTGCCTTGATTTAGAGCATCACATACCTGTTCAAAGCTTCGGCACTCCAGAATCTCCACGGTCTGCTCATTAAAATAGCGGTCCGCCGCCTGATGGTGGAAAGAGGCAGCTGCCCCCTGTATGGCAATGTTTAGTTTTTCAGTCATAACATAAAAAAAGTCCCGAAATTTTCCGGGACTTTATGAGTTCTTGTATTATTTTTCAATACACTACTGCATAATCCCGGCCCTGGGACTAAAAAAGTAAAAGTAAAATGTATTGATGAATAACTTCACAATGTTGCTTGTATAAGATACAATGTTAAGCAATAAATCTTCTTTGTTCCAAATTTTTAGCGAAATAATTCAAGCGGCGTCTTTTTAGTAATCAACACTTGAGCTTTTTCTTTGATGATTGTTTCGACTTTACGTCCCTGAATTCTGCTTTCCAGCCATGATATAATGTCAAAATAGATAAAAGCTCTTTTCTCGTAAGGAATGTCCACTAATGTCAGCAGTTGACCTCTCAGACTCTGGAACTGTTCTATCAAAGCTCTTTGAGTCATGTTCCGGTCCAACCGTTTAATAAAGCTCAATATATAATTTTGAAACTGCTGTAAATCATCCTTCTTGGAGAGGTAACGGTAAGTGGATCTTAAATAATATGGAATAACATCCGTATGGCCTAACTCAAAATGGCTAATAAGGTTAATGATACGTGCGAAACTATGTACGTCCTCTCTTATATCCTCTTCCTCGGTATTGATAATTTGATATAACCACTTAATGGCCTCGTTGAAGTTGCCGTCTCCAAAATAAAGGCACGCAATTTTATAATGCATGATCAATCGTGAATGTTTATCCAGTTGAGGAATGAACTCTTCCAGCCGTGGTTTGATTTTGGCAAACAAAATTACTCCGATTTCGAAGTCGCCCACCATAAAAAATTTATTGAACAAGTGCGAATAAATATATTTTTGAAGCTTGAGTTGAATGTTTGCGTCCAGTTCAACTCCGCTTAATTTAGGGATGTTTTTCATGCGTCGGTGATTTTGGACAAAATCCCCATATCGCCTCAGCTTGTATTGGGCTATCATCAGTTGATTCAACCCTTTTATGTAAAGATCCAAGTATTCAGGAATCTGTCGGTTGTCCTCAAATAAATCCACCCATTTTTGAGCGTAAATGCACCCTTTTTTAAAATCCTGAATAAAGAAGTAGTAATCAACAAAAAGATTGTATAAATGGAGTTTTTCGTAGAAACTGAGTGATTCTTCTTGATACTTTGGAAGCTCTTGCTTTAAGATATTGGTTACTCTATCAAAATCTGCCTGGTTTCTTACAAATCCCTTACGCAGGTAAAGAGCATTCAGTTTTACTAAAATGTTCGAAAAGGAATTAATATTGTTGATGCGATTATTTACATCGCGAACCTGAGTAATGATTGCATTGACCCTTTCCTGGTTTCCTTTACCAACAGTCTGAGATAACACTTGCTTTTCCCATTTATATATTTCCAGTAACAATTCCAGATTATGATGCCTATGAGCCATTTTCTTGGCTTTTTTCAACATCTTAACACATTGATCATAATGAGAGCGGTTATAAAGGATTTGTGCATGATCAATAAATTCCCGTATCTGAATATCCTTCACATTACTGTTATCAAACATTCTTAAGCTCTGCAAAATCCGCTTATACAGATGCGCTTTTAAATTGGATATCTGAGTTCTTTTAAAACTAGGTTCTTTACTGAAAATTTCCTCTTCTGAATAAACCAATTGTTGATCCATCAGATCGAAAAGCCTGATAAACTTTTTAGTTCGTGAGCCACCTTCCCTAGTAACATACAACTTGAAATAGCGCTTCTCACTTCGTGATAGTCCTTTTATTAGGTGAAAAAGACCAGAGTTATTATGATTAGACATCGTAAAAATATAATAGTAAAAATGATGTTAAATGCAAATTTAGATAACATTTGATTAAAGTCATACTATTTAGGATGCGTAATTATTGAATTATTTGATTTTTATATACCTGAAGTCGCGGTTAACTTTAAAATAATGGCAAATAAATACCCATAATAATTATGGAAAAAAAGGTAAATATTTTTGACACCACTTTGAGGGATGGTGAACAAGTCCCAGGTTGCGGTCTAAATAAAGAAGAGAAAATTATAATTGCGAAAGCCCTTGAGCAGTTGGGAGTGGATGTGATCGAAGCTGGTTTCCCTATCTCAAGTCCAGGGGATTTTGCATCGGTAAAGGCCATTGCGCAAAATGTAAAGGAACCAGTGATCTGCGCCCTCTCCAGAGCAGTAGAAAAGGACATTATCCGAGCCGTCGAGGCTTTGGAGGGTGCAGTAAGACCCCGTATCCATACCGGATTGGGAACTTCAGATCAACACATCTTCACCAAACTGAAATCAACCAGGGAAAAGGTGATTGAGCGGGGAGTCGCTGCAGTAAAGTTGGCTAAAAAACACGTGGAGGACGTGGAATTTTATGCAGAAGATGCTGGTCGGACCGACAATGAATACCTGGCCAAGGTTATTGAAAAGGTTATCGCAGCAGGTGCAACAGTGGTAAATATCCCTGATACCACCGGCTATTGTCTGCCGGAGGAGTATGGCCAAAAAATAAAATATCTAGTGGATAATGTTAAGGGGATCGAGCGAGTGACTATCTCGACTCACTGCCACAACGACCTGGGACTGGCTACAGCAAATTCCATAGCCGGTGTCCAGAACGGTGCCCGGCAAATCGAATGTACCGTCAATGGATGTGGCGAAAGGGCTGGAAACACCTCTTTGGAAGAAGTAGTAATGATCATGCGCAAGCATCGCTGGCTTCCATATACTACAGGGATAGTTACTGAACAATTAAACCCCATTAGTCATTTGGTGGTAGAAACCATGGGTATGCCGGTTCAACCCAATAAGGCCATCGTAGGAGCAAATGCTTTTTCGCACAGTTCGGGAATCCATCAGGATGGGGTGATAAAGAACAGGGAAAACTACGAAATCATTGACCCGCTAGAGGTTGGAGTAGACGAATCTACCATCGTGCTTACCGCACGCAGTGGCAGAGCTGCTTTGAAATACCGTATTGAGAAATTGGGAATAGAGATTCCAGCAGATGAAAATGAAACTCTATACGAAAAGTTTCTGGAATTGGCAGACCGCATCAAATTGGTGAAGGATCAGGATTTGAAAGAATTGCTGAGCCGATATTTAACCCCAAGTATAAAATAACAGAGTTATTCAGAAGAGATGTCAGCGAAAACTTTATTTGATAAAGCTTGGGACAAGCACGTGGTATCCCAAATTAAAGATGGGCCCAGTGTGTTATACATTGACCGGCATTTTATTCATGAAGTGACCAGCCCACAGGCTTTTGAAGGGCTGCGAAGTAGAGGTATTGGCGTATTCAGGCCTGAACAAACTATAGCCACAGCCGATCACAACGTGCCTACCATTGATCAACATCTGCCCATAAAGGATAAATTATCTCGATTTCAAGTGCAAAAATTGACTGATAATTGTCAGGAATTCGGGGTAGAGCTCTATGGTTTAGGACATCAATATCAAGGTATAGTACACGTTATTGGACCTGAGTTAGGGATTACTCAACCAGGGATGACTATTGTATGCGGTGATAGTCACACTTCTACTCATGGGGCTTTTGGAGCCGTTGCTTTTGGAATCGGGACCAGTGAAGTTGAACAGGTATTGGCTACTCAATGTGTACTCCAGTATAAACCAAAGCGCATGAAAATTGAGGTCAATGGACCTTTGGCTGCAGGAGTTCTTTCCAAGGACATAATTCTTTATATAGCTTCAAAAATTTCTACCAGCGGGGCTACCAGTCATTTTATTGAGTACTCGGGGTCAACCATTCGCGGTTTATCGATGGAGGCAAGAATGACCATCTGTAATATGAGCATCGAAATGGGAGCCCGAGGCGGTATGATCGCCCCGGATGATACCACTTTCGAATATCTGAAAGGACGAAAATTTGCTCCCGAGAGTACTAATTGGGACCATTTCAAGAAGCAATGGAAAGAGCTGTGTACCGATCCCAGTGCTACTTTTGATGCATCTTATAAATTTGACGCTACGGACATTGTACCCATGATTACTTATGGAACCAATCCGGGAATGGGCATGAAGATAAACGATCGAATTCCCAATGAGCCGGATAACCAAAAAGCATTAGAATATATGGGTCTGACAGCCGGGGAGCAATTGTTAGGAAAGCAAATCAATTATGTATTCATTGGTAGTTGTACCAACTCCAGAATTGAGGACTTGCGATTAGTGGCTTCACTGGTGAAGGGCAAACAAAAGGCCGCTCATGTTCATGCTATGGTGATTCCGGGATCTAAACAGGTGGAGCAGCAGGCAAGGCAGGAGGGGTTGGATCATATCCTGGAGGAAGCGGGGTTCCAGTTACGCCAACCGGGTTGTTCAGCCTGCCTTGGAATGAACGAGGATAAGATTCCTGCTGACGAGTATTGTGTATCTACCAGTAATAGAAATTTTGAAGGCAGACAGGGACCCGGCGCCAGGACCATTTTGGCCAGCCCCCTTACCGCTGCGGCCACTGCCATTAGGGGATGTATCACTGATGTAAGAGAAATAATTTGAAGCATGGAACCATTTAAAACCATCACTTCGACATGCGTATCTATGCCGGGAGAAAATGTTGACACTGATCAAATAATTCCTGCCCGTTTTCTAAAAGCAACTACCAGGGAAGGGTTTGGGGACAACTTGTTCCGGGACTGGCGCTTCGATGCGAGGGGCAATCCAAAACCTGAATTCATTCTAAATCAACCTGCAGCGGAGGGTGAGATTTTGATAGCAGGCAAAAATTTTGGTTGTGGCTCCAGCCGAGAGCATGCAGCTTGGGCTTTGTACGACTATGGATTTAGGGTAGTAGTGTCCAGTTTCTTTGCTGATATTTTTAGAAATAATGCATTGAACAATGGATTGCTTCCTGTACAACTGCCGGAAGATTTTATTCAGGAAGTGTTCTCAGAACTGAATCAAGATCCATCACTACAGGCCACTGTGGATCTGGTCAATCAACAATTTGCAATCCCAGGAACTGGGAGGACAACGAAGTTTGACATTAATACTTACAAAAAGACTTGTCTTCTCCAGGGATTGGATGACATTGACTATTTAATCAATCAAAAAGATAAAATAATTGGTTACGAACAAACTAGTAGTTAAAGGTTAGACTATGAAATCAACCATTGCAGTACTGGCAGGAGATGGAATTGGACCAGAGGTTATTGAACAGGCATTAAGATCCCTGAAGGCGATTGAAGTACGTTTTGGTCATCAGTTTCAGTTGAATCATGGATTGATCGGAGCTGCGGCCATTGACGCCACCGGAAATCCTTTCCCTGAGGAAACCAAGGAACTTTGCCTTAGTGCTGATGCTATTTTATTTGGAGCAATCGGGGACCCTAAATACGATAATGATCCTTCGGCAAAAGTTCGCCCCGAGCAAGGATTGCTGGCAATGAGAAAACAATTGGGATTGTTCGCAAATATCAGACCAGTAAAAAGCTATAAGCAGCTCCTGCACATATCGCCTCTTAAGGAAGACCGGGTGGCTGGCGTAGATTTCGTGGTATTTAGAGAATTAACCGGAGGGATTTACTTTGGGGAACCTCGGGGAAGAAGTGAAGATGGGACGAAGGCTTTTGATACCTGTTTATATTCAGTAGAGGAAATTACCAGAATTGCTAAACTGGCATTGGTAGCGGCCGGCTCAAGAAATAAAAAAGTGACCCTGGTTGACAAAGCCAATGTGTTGGCTACCAGTCGGCTTTGGAGAGAAACCGTTAATCAATGCGCCCTGGACTATCCAGATATTACCTTGGATCACATGTTCGTGGACAATGCGGCCATGCAACTGATTCAAAACCCAGGCCAGTTTGATGTGATACTAACAGAAAACATGTTTGGAGACATAATTACCGATGAGGCTTCGGTAATTACAGGTTCCCTGGGAATGCTTCCTTCAGCTTCAATGGGCGATGAATTATCACTCTTCGAACCTATTCATGGATCATATCCCGAAGTTGCGGGCATGAACCGGGCCAATCCAATGGCGGCAATCTTATCCATGGCTATGATGCTTGAGTATTCTCTGTCAATGTTAGAAGAAGCGTCCTGT
This sequence comes from uncultured Roseivirgaceae bacterium, assembly GCA_964488585.1. Taxonomy (GTDB): domain Bacteria; phylum Bacteroidota; class Bacteroidia; order Cytophagales; family Cyclobacteriaceae; genus SZUA-3. The sequence continues at coordinate 2,299 of CAZAWQ010000506.1, read as the reverse complement.
ATTCGAGAGGCAGTGGAGAAATGTATAACAGAAAGAATATTAACTGAAGACCTTAGCCCGGATAGTAGCTATGGCACTAGTGAAGTTGGCGATTCGGTAGCCCGATTTATACGAACAACTGTCCCTGCCAATGCAAAAAGTCATTGATAATGAAAATAAAATTACCTAAATTTACTTTTAGTCTAATAAAGAACCATGACAGTTACTTATATCAACACTTCTGTGGTCATTACTAGTGTGCTCATTAGGGCACTGGAACAGGAATGGTATAGGTGATCCGAGAGATACAAAATTAAACGCCATTCCAACTCGGGATGGCGTTTTTTTTTATAAGAGTTTTTTGGAAGATTAAAGGGAAACATAAATCATGTATTTTAACAGAGACTCGGTTATATTCTTAAATGGTAAGTGGTTGAAGGCCACAGATGCCATGGGTAATTTGTTCAGTCAGACCCTCCATTATGGCAATGGTGCGTTTGATGGGCTACGGGCATATGAGACCAGTACCGGACCGCAGATTTTCAAACCAACGGAACACTTCGACCGCCTACATCATTCAGCTTCGAAAATGTTTATTGAATTGGACTACGCCACCGATGAACTAACGGAAATCGCCCACGAATTATTAAAAAGGAACCATTTAAATAATGCGTATATAAGACCTTTGGTCTATTTGGGGGCTAACATGGCCTTAACAGAAACTAAAGAAGTGTATCTATTAATGGCAGCATGGGAATGGGAAAGATACCTGGGAAATGACTTGCTTAAAGTTATGGTTTCCAGCTATGAAAAACCCAGTCCTAACTCGATCCCAGTGGACGCAAAGATCTGTGGTCACTATACAAATGCAATCCTGGCTACCATGGAGGCCAAATCCAAAGGATTTGATGAAGCATTGCTTCTTGACTCCAATGGATATGTTACCGAAGGCCCTGGAGCAAATTTTTTCTACGAGAAGGATGAAGTATTGTATACTCCTCCTGCCGGAAACATATTTCTTGGGATTACCAGGGCTACCGTGATCAGCTATGCCAGGGAAATGGGTTTTAAGGTAGTGGAAAAGAAATTCACTGCTGAGGAGCTTGTTGAGGCAGATACTGCATTTTTTACAGGCACCGCAGCGGAGATTGCCGGAATTAAATCAATCGGTGGACACGATTTCACTATGGATTGGGAGGACACGGTGGCCTATAGCTTATTTCTTATGTATCGACAAAGAGTAGTTAACAACGAATATAGAGATTTTACATTGGTTTAATTGGAATACGTTGGAGCAAGAAATTAATAAATACAGTAAACGACTCACCCAAGACCGTACCCAGCCGGCCGCTCAGGCCATGCTACACGCTATTGGCCTAACTGATGGAGACCTGCAAAAAGCCCAGGTTGGGATAGTCAGTACCGGTTATGAAGGAAATCCGTGCAATATGCACCTTAATACCCAGGCCCAGCAGGTCAAGCAAGGAGTCATTGAAAAGAACCTGATTGGCCTGGTTTTCAATACTATAGGGGTAAGTGATGGGATGTCCATGGGTACTCCTGGCATGCGCTATTCATTGCCTTCAAGAGATATAATTGCGGACTCCATTGAAACCGTGGTGAATGCCCAGAGTTATGATGGATTGATCGCCGTGGTTGGATGCGACAAGAATATGCCTGGTGCCATGATGGCTATTGGCAGACTTAACCGGCCCGCGATAGTAGTTTATGGCGGCACCATCGCTTCTGGGAAATACCACGATCGGAAATTGGATGTGGTTTCAGCTTTTGAAGCTCTGGGTGAACGATATGCTGGTAAAATTTCGGAAGACGAATTTAAGGGTGTGATACGAAATGCCTGTCCGGGTGCCGGCGCTTGTGGTGGTATGTATACTGCAAACACCATGGCTTCTGCTTTAGAGGCTATGGGGATGAGCCTTCCTTATGGTGCATCCAATCCTGCTGTTAGCCCTGAGAAGAAACGTGAATGTGAAGAAGCTGGCAGAAGCATTCATTATCTGCTACAGCACAATATTCAGCCCAAAGACATTGTTACCAAAGATGCCCTGGAAAATGCGGTTTCAGTGATTATGGCTCTTGGAGGCTCAACAAATGCAGTGCTTCACTTGATAGCCATAGCAAAATCATTGGAGTTAGAAATCTCACTGGAAGATTTTCAGAAAATCAGTGATCGAACTCCCTTTCTAGCAGACCTTAAACCCAGCGGCAAGTACTTGATGGAAGATTTGCACATGGTGGGTGGAACACCAGCGGTAATGAAAATGCTGCTGAAAGAGGGATATCTAAAAGGGGATTGCCT
>CAZAWQ010000505.1:0-2125 GCA_964488585.1 uncultured Roseivirgaceae bacterium | reverse complement strand
CAGTAAATCCTTTAAGTCCGGTTGACTGAGCGAGACCTTCATAAGCCAGCATTGTAATTAGAATTAGCGCCAATAAATTCCTTGTCCAGGCAGTCATGGGTGAGGAACGATATTAATTGGATTTCTGAAATATCAAATTGTATTTCAGAGATAAATTAATTTAATCTTATATATTTGTCACCTCAAATACAATAAATAATTATTAACACTATATCATGAGAACTCTATTAAAACTAACATTTGCACTATTGGTTATTCCAATCTCCATGTCGGCACAATCCAACGTAGAGGAAGTGGATTACATCCAATCCATCTTTGGTATGGAAAAAAAGGCTATCGTTTCGGATTTTATTAAAATTGATGATTCCGCCAAGACCGCATTTTGGACTTTGTATGATCAATATGAGGTCGAAAGGAAGGTGCTTGGTAAAAGACGGCTGGCCTTGTTGAACGAGTATGCTAAACAATACGATCAATTAACTGATGAGAAGATCAATGACTTAGCCAAAAGTAGTAACAAGCAGGTCAAATTGGACGAAGATCTAAGGTTCAAGTATTTCAATAAGCTTAAAAAGGAGGCAGGAGCTACTGCGGCTGCCCAGTTTTACCAAATTGAAGGCTATTTTAATGCGGCCATTCGTATGAGTATTTTAGAAAGCATTCCATTTATTGGAGAGCTGGACGACTAAAGTTCTCTTACACAGAAGGAACTTTCTTAAGTAATTGAATAGGATGGCAGTTAGTAAGTATTGCCATCTTATTCTTCTTTTACCGGTCGATACCACCAGCGCTGTCATGTCAATCATTAGATACATAGCCTTCATTTGTGTGTATCAGTTGGCCGTCAATGGCCTCCAAGCACAATCGATCCAGCCGGTTGAACTTCAAACTCCAATAACATTATTTACTGACCCTAAGCAGTTTGAAGATGGTAAGAAAGACCGTACCCTTTTAAATCAGATATCAGATTTGATTAGCGCCACGCCAGTTGGTGAAGAGATTACTGTATGTGTTTTCAAATTCGAACTGGAAGATCTTGCCCAGGAACTGGTTCAAGCGCAAGAGCGTGGAGTAAAAGTTAGGGTTATTCTTAACAAAGGTGACACCAGTAAAGAGACTAACAAGGAGGTAAAAGATTTTTTACAGCTCGAACTGCCTGATTTTCATTGGATAGAGAATACGATTTCGAATAAAGGAATTATTCACAACAAATTTATTCTCTTCTCCAGCATTGAATCAACCGATGGGCCCATCCGTCATGTGATACTTCAAACTTCCTCGAACTTTCAGAAAAAGGGTGCCAAAAAATTACAGGACATGCTAATTGTGTCCAGTGCTGAATTATATTATTGTTTTCTCGATTTTTGGTTTGAGATCAAAGTATTGGGACGAGCTGATCGATTAGAAAATTTCAATTACTTCTCCTGCTCGGACCAAAATGGACATAAAGCGTATTTTTTTCCCAAGCGAAAGAACGAGAAATCTCACGGAGCGGATAATGTATTAAAAGCACTTAAAGACATTAAACACCCTGAGCAAACGGAAATCAGGTTTGCCCATGGAAAGTGGGGCCAGAATCGGGAGGACCTGGCTGAGGAGCTTCAACAACTTAAAGAAAAGGGGGCGCTAGTGGAAGTAGTGACCAATAGAGATGTTGACAAGGACATCCGTAAAGATCTCAAAAATCTCGACCAGGGAATTTATTATCTTGATGATAGCTACAAATTGCACACAAAGTTCTTCTTGATCGGGGAGGGTAGTAAAAAACAAGTATGGACCGGATCGCATAATCTGACAGAGAGGTCGCTCCGGGAAAATTTTGAGGTATTGCTAAAAGTAGACGACCGCCGGGTTTATAAATCATATTTGAATTACTTCAATAAGATAAAGGCATTGGCGGCACCTTAGATTTGCCTGGCGATTCTTAAATTGTCAGAAACTCCGGAATCAACTTTGAAAACCTTACCAGGAAAGACTTAATCGTACACCTCTTTATGGTAGGAATATCATTTGGCTGTTGTTCTATTATCTTCGGTCAGACCGCGGATGATTCTATCAAGCAGGATTATTTAAAGGCCACCATGGTTATTCTATTAATTATGTTATTTTTTTTAGATAAGTTTGC
>CAZAWQ010000504.1:0-3905 GCA_964488585.1 uncultured Roseivirgaceae bacterium | reverse complement strand
TATACCAGATTGAAAACCGGTTCATCTTGAATCAATCCAGGGAAAGGAGCCTTGAAAGTTTTTTTAACTTCATCTCCAAGCGCTCCGGCCCATTTAGTGGAATCCATAACCAAAATGATCTCTCCTGACGCCCCGGTAGCTAGCGGCAGAAAAGACTTGTCGTCAAGTAAAGAGCATCTGATAAATAGCAGACTTATGAGGACAGCCGTAATAAGGTCTTTTGTTTTCATTCTGGAGAAACGTCTATAGAGAACATGGGAACTGTAGAACAGTAGAACAAAATTGAACAATAGAAGATCTGGGCAGTGGAATCGCTCAATTATTCAATTGTTCAACTGCTCAATTGTTTCCTTACCCAATAATAAGGGTTTGACCTGGTTTAATCCGATTATTTTGCAGGTTATTTAGTTGTTTGATTCTTTCTATGGTGAGACCCTTATACTTAAGTGAGATCTCCCAGAGCGTGTCACCAGGTTGAACTAAATGTATTTTGGAAGTGGGAATGTCCTGAGGCGTGGTTGTTCTGGCACTAGCTACAGTTGGTTGTTGACCGGGCTTGATCCAGACATTAAGTATTTGGCCGGAACGAATTAGATTTCCTCTGATGCGGTTCCATTTTCTCAAATCTGATACCCGAACACTGTATCGTTCAGCAATAGTGCCTAATACCTCTCCAGATCGAACTCTGTGCCGTACGTTTTGACGCCCATAGGTACTTCCAGGTTGTGTAGCAGCAAGTTTGGCCAGAACCTCTTTTCCTTTAACTGAAGCGGAATCAAGAATTTCTTTTCTGTGGGCTTGCAAATATGGCATTTTATCTATTGGGATTCTTAACGCATAATCTTTGGCATGTGGCGGTACAGCTCCTCTTCGAAGTGCTGGATTTAAAGTCTTAATATCTTCTAAACAGACATCGATCTGCTGGGCGAATGTTTTAAGATCAACATAGTTACTTACATGTATGGTGTCGCTCTTAATCGGATAAAATACATAATCAACTTTCAGATTGTGTTCTTTTTGATGCTTCAGCAAGTAGATCATTGCCACGAATTGAGGCAGGTAGGACCGTGTTTCTCGTGGTAGGTAATCGTAAATTTCCCAGAATTTCTTTTTGTACCCGGATCTACGGATAGCTCGACGTACCTTTCCAGGCCCTGCATTGTATGAAGCAAGTGCTAGTTCCCAATCTTTAAACCGATTATGCAGACTCTTTAAATAAATGCACGCGGCTTCTGTAGATTTATAAGGATCCAGGCGCTCGTCTATATAGTAGTCCTGGTACAATTTAAATAATCTGCCTGTCGATGGCATAAATTGCCATAGTCCTGCGGCTCCCACCCTGGATCGCGCTACTGGGTTAAGTCCGGACTCTATTATTGACAAATATTTCAATTCGTCGGGGAGGCCGTACTTTTCAAGATAATATTCAAATATGGGAAAATACAAGTTGACCCTTTGTATCATCAATTTGCTATATTCCCTGTCTCTCACGGTAAAGTAGTCAATAAACGACTTGACTACTTTGTTATATGAAAGTGGCATATCAGATTCTAAACAGCTTATTCGATCCGCGACTTCATTAAATGAGAGGTCTGGCACATATTCATAATGAATTTCAGGAAGTACATTTTTCGAGGTATCCGATGCAACATATCCGTTGGCAGTTGATACAGAAAATGCCAGAGTAATTATGAGTAGGATATGTCTGTTGACATTCATTTTTTTATAATTAGTTTTCCCGGCCCTTTAGCAAATCTTTTGAAAGTGCGTACAGTCCCTGTTCATTGAAATCAGCAGCAATAATTTGAAATCCTATTGGCAGTCCATCTTTGTCCTTGCCATTGGGAATAGAAATAGCAGGGTTTCCTGACACCGAGGCCTGAACGGTAAATAGATCTGACCGGTACATTTCCAAGGGATTATCTGAATAGCGACCTAATTCAAAAGCTGTGGTCGGTGCTGTTGGCATGACGATATAATCGAACTTATCGAACAATTCCCGGGTCTTGTCCTTTATAAGTTTTCTGACTTTTTGTGCCTTGGTGTAGTAAGCATCGTAGTAGCTGGCACTAAGTACAAAGGTTCCCAGCATTATTCGTTTCTGAACCTCTTTACCAAATCCGTCACTTCTGGTACTCTTATAAAATGTATCCAGTGACTCCTCTGTAGAGGAACGATAACCATATTTCACTCCGTCATATCGTGACAAATTGGAGCTGGCCTCTGCTGTAGTTAGCAAGTAGTACGTGGGCAATACATAGTCCATTAAAGGGAAATCTATCGCTTCTACATGATGCCCCAGTTTCTTTAGACGGTCCAATTGTAATAGTGTCTGTTCCTTGACATCCGTTTGAACCCCTTTATTTGCCAGAGATTCTTTGATAAAACCGATTCTGGCGGGACCATGAGAATCTAACGAAGAATAGGCCGGAACGGAGGTGTTGGAAACTGTACTATCATATTGATCAGGTCCGGCAATAACTTCCAGAATCAGTGCACTGTCCTCCACATTTCTAGTCAGGATTCCAATCGAATCAAATGAGGAAGCATAGGCGACAAGACCGTATCGTGAGATCCTGGAGTAGGTGGGTTTTATTCCCACTATTCCAGTAAAAGCTGCTGGCTGGCGTACAGAACCTCCTGTGTCGGATCCTAATGAGGCATGGCACATGCCACATTGAACTGCTACCGCAGATCCACCTGAGGAACCTCCCGGTACTCTTTTATGGTTAATGCTATTGCGGACGGGACCATAAGCAGAGTTTTCATTTGACGACCCCATACCGAACTCGTCACAATTTTGTCTTCCAATTATAATGGCATCTTCATCCAACAAGCGTTGCACCGCGGTGGCGGTGAATTGTGATTCGAATCCCTCCAATATTTTGCTGCCGGCATGTAAAGCATGATCCCGGTAGCATAGCATATCTTTCAAACCTACTACCAGGCCGGCTAAACGTCCCGAAGTTCCTGCAGATATTTTTTGATCAATTTTTAGAGCCTTTTTTTGGACTTCCTCGCGGTAAACTTCAAGAAATACGTTCAGATTGGAATCTTGGTCAATATTTTTCAGGCATATTGCTACCACCTGGCTACAGGTGGTAGCTCCAGACTTTATGTTTTGTTGAATTTCCCTCAGAGAGGTAAATGAATCCAATACTTTTACTTTTTGTCCTCACTAATTGATTTGGCGCCTTCATCAATTTCATCTTTGATCTCTTTGGTAGCATCCTTGAATTCCCGGATACCCTTACCCAGTCCGCGGGCAAGTTCAGGAATTTTTTTGGCTCCAAAAAGCAACAAAATGGCAAAGATAACTACGAAGATCTCAGGCCCTCCCAGTGAAAATGCTAATAAGGTTTGCATAGCAGTAGTTTATTAGGTGATTATATTTTGTTACTAATTAGTAAAGATATGTAATAATAGGCTGTACGCAAATCAGGCCTGCTACTATTTTATAATTTATCTTACAACCCTGTGATTTAGAGAAAACTAGTTTGAATCACTATTTTGGTTGTAGCCAGGCTAAGGGATCAAGTTTATTGAAGTTTTTCCATACCTGGAATTGCACTTCTGAGACACCATCTGTATCCGTAAACACCTCTCCTATAGGGTGTTTGGCTTTAACTCGATCGCCCATTTTGACTAAAGATTTGCGCAGATTCGCATAAACGGTACGGTACTCTCCATGTTGAATGATGATCACGATTCCATTCATACCCGGAATTGAAGCTATTTTAGAGACTTCTCCTTCAAACACAGCTCTCACTACTTCATTTTTTTGAGTTTGTATGTCCACCCCGGGGTTTTCAATTTTAACACCTTTCAGTACAGGGTGAGATTGCAGACCAAATTTACTTGAGACAAAACCTCTGGCAACTGGCCACGACAGTTGTTTTTGGTTC
>CAZAWQ010000503.1:0-2432 GCA_964488585.1 uncultured Roseivirgaceae bacterium | reverse complement strand
CTACAAGAAATTAGGCCGGTCCAATTTTTTAGCTATCCGATATGCTGCATTTACCAGACCCACATGGCTGTAGGTTTGAGGGAAATTCCCCCATTGACTCCCACTAGCAGCGTCCACATCTTCACTCAACAACCCCAAATGATTACCATATTGCAGCAAGGACTCGAACTTTTCAATGGCATCATCAACTCGCCCCACGGCAGCCAATGTTTCTACATACCAAAAGGCACAAATTAAAAATGTAGTTTCAGGCACGCCAAAATCATCTTGGTGCTTGTATCTGTAAAACAAGCCATTCTCCGATTGAAGTTCAGCTTCTAAGTTTTGGAGATGCTTTCTGGCTTTTTCAGTAGATGGGTCCAAATAGTTCATTAAAATCAGTTGTAAGGTACTGGCGTCTAAATTGGGCGTGCCCACCGCCTGTGTATAAACGCCACGTTTTGAATCATAGCACCCCTCCAGTTTGGCAATTGACCGCTTCCTCAAATCCAAAGCTTTTTGAGCCATATCCTTGTCGTCTAATTCCCTGGCAATATTCAAAGCTGCACAGGTTCCGGCCCAATGGAATAAAAAAGTATAACAATGATATTGACTGATGTCACGAAACTCCCAGAGACCTGCATCTTTTTCATCCATGGTAGAGTCGATATTTTCCAATATTTGGTAAATCATTTTTCGCGATTCAGTCCGTTCACTTAGAATGAAACGCCTGTCCGCATACAGTGGAAGAAGAGAAACCAACACCTGACCATAAACATCATTTTGTATATGCTCATAGGCTTGGTTTCCTATCCTAACTGGCTCATTTTCACCCATATATCCCTTTAGATCAAGAGTTTTTTCTACCAAATCTGCTTTCCCACTTACCGAATACATGGGTTGCAAGCGGTCCTGCGATTTCAGGGTAATGTTTGCGATATAGTGGAAATACTTATCCAATTCTTCGAAATGTCCGAGGTTATTGAAAGCATTTAAGGTATAAAAAGTGTCCCGAAGCCAGCAGTACCTGTAGTCCCAATTCCTGCCGGCGCCAGGCGATTCGGGAAGACTGGTAGTACTTGAGGCAATAATGGCCCCAGTGTCCTCATATTGATGGATCTTTAGTACCAAAGCTGATCGAATCACCTGAGCCTGATAGAAGTTTCCTATTGAAGTCCGTTTGACCCAGGTCCGCCAATAATTTAGGGTCTTTGCCAGAAAATCCTCGGCCGTGCTTTCCAGAGGGGCTTCCAAAGGGGCTCCGTAAGTAAGCACCAGGTATTTAGTTTCATTCAAAACAAACGGCTGGTACTCTAATAAATAACTAAAACTAATATTGGTATTGAGTCGAAGTTCATCCTCCAGTCCGAAAAATTTAAGGTGGTTGCTGCCTTGTATTCGCTGTAATCTCTTTTCTCCGTAATCAGCCACCGGCTTGCAGGTTGCTTTCACCTGGGGATTTCCGGAGAGACGTTCAATCTTCCGTATCAACATCAAAGGCTTATAGTATCGCTCGTATTGATAAAATCGCGGGGCAAAATCCGTTACCCGGTAGGCCCCCTCGGAATAACTTATTTCTGTACAAAGAATATTGGTATTATCGATATAGTATTGTTTGCTTTGATACTTATCAGTAGGTGGAAGCAATGAGAACGAGCCGCCTTTTTCGTCATCAAGCAAACTTCCGAAAACGAAGCTGTCATCAAACCTGGGCCAGCACATCCAATTGATGTTCGTATTGTTTTCAACATGCGCAATAAACGCACAATTTCCTACTACTCCAGTATCGTATGTGTGCTTCTTCATCTACTTGATTACTAAAATTATCACTAAGATCAATTATAATTATTTCGGAAGCAATGGCACCTGCGTGTGCTTTTTGAGTAAAAATGGTTTAATAAGTGGAAATATCATTTAATTTTGCTTTCAAATTGATCGATGAAAATATTAGCAGTAGGTCGAAACTACGTGGCACACATTGAGGAACTGAACAACGAAAGACCGGAAGCACCGGTAGTGTTCTTTAAACCCGATACGGCTTTATTAAGAAACAATGAGCCTTTCTATTACCCTGACTTCTCAAAAGAGGTTCATTTTGAAGTGGAGATACTCCTGAAAATTTCTAAAACCGGTAAACACATTCAAAAAAAATACGCGTCAACATATTATGATCAAATTGGCATAGGAATTGATTTTACGGCCAGGGACCTCCAGCAACATGCTAAAAAGAAAGGACTGCCATGGGCCCTGGCTAAAGGATTTAACCACTCTGCTCCGATCTCCAGTTTTTATCCCATAAATCACTTTGGAGATATTCATAGCCTGAACTTTGGCCTGGAAATTGACGGAGTAGCACGACAAAAAGGAAACACCGGCATGATGTTGTTTAGTTTTGACCAAATCATTGTCTATATCTCTCAATTTGTTACCCTGAAAAAGGGAGATATTGTTTT
>CAZAWQ010000502.1:0-2299 GCA_964488585.1 uncultured Roseivirgaceae bacterium | reverse complement strand
ATCAAAGCATATCGCATTCGCCCTAAAGCCGTATTAATACTCACCTGCGTGGAGTCAGCTATTTCCTGAAAACTCATTTCCATATAGTGACGCATGATCAATACTTCTTTTTGTGCTGGGGGCAATTCCTGAATCAGCAATTTGAGCTTTTCATGAGTGTCCCTGACAATCTGCTTTGATTCTATCGACTCTTCTGAAAACTCCATAGTATTAAATACGCTACGACCATCTTCCAAGATAATAGTCGGATACCGTTTGGATCTCCTGAAATAATCAATAGCAAGATTATGTGCTATACGAAGAATCCAGGGAAGAAATTTTCCCTCTTCGTTATATTTTCCAGATTTAATGGTGTTGATAACCTTAATAAAGGTCTCTTGCAATAAATCTTCTGCAACATAATTGTCTTTTACAATTAAATAAATGGTTGTGAAAACCCTGGACTTGTGGCGGTTTAACAATTCCGCAAAAGCCTCCTCGTTACCTGTTTTGTAAAGTGATATCAATTTGCTATCACTTATTGAATTATGCATCATTTCATAACCTGTTTAGTAACGTAGAAGTCTATGCCATATTGTTATATTATGTGGATTAGTTAAATATTTAGATTAAAAACAACTCTAAATGTAGATAATTACCATCGAAACTGCAAAAAATTCGATCAATCTCTGGAAGAAGTAGTTGCAATTTTCAATCCAAATTAAATTGAATGTAACAATATTATCTTGCTTTGTTTGTCTCTAATGTTACAATTGTATGTTTTGGAGTGAAATTGCAAATATTTTAGTGCCTGTAGTATCTTTACCGCTATGTCTGCTGCCTCTCTGATTACCTCTTCTTCATGTTCCACAATAATCACGGTATTGCCTAGATTCCGCAAGAATTTCAGCACTTCGATCAGGCGATGGGTATCTCTTGGATGTAGGCCAATGCTTGGCTCATCAAGTATATACATGGAGCCCACCAAAGCACTTCCCAAAGATGTAGCCAATCGAATCCTTTGGTACTCACCTCCAGATAGAGTGGCGGTCAGTCTATTTAGATTCAGGTATCCAAGACCTACTTTTGACAGATATTCCAGTCGATTTTTAATCTCCAGCAAGATTCTTTTTGCAACCAGTAGATCATGATTTAGCAGATTCAAATTCATAAAGAAAGGTAGCACCTGGTCAACGGACATAAGCACTAAATCGGTAATTGATCGCCCCTCAATTTTCACGTAGCTGGCATCTTTCCTAAGTCTGCTGCCCCTGCAATCAGGACATACCGTACGACCGCGATAGCGAGATAGCAATACGCGGTATTGAATTTTATGGCTTTTGGTAGCTAAATATTTAAAGAATTTATGAAGTCCTTTAAAAACACCCTTGCCATCCCAAAGCAAATTCACCTGTTCCTGAGAAAGCTCTGTATAAGATCTGTGAATAGGGAATTCCCAATCAGCAGCGTTCAATAGAAGCTTTTGAAGCCATTTTTTCATGGTTTCACTTCGCCAGGGCGCTATAGCACCATCAAAAACAGACAGCTCTTTGTTTGGAACCACCAGGTCGACATCAATACCCAATACATTTCCAAATCCCTCGCAGGTTCTGCAAGCTCCAAAAGGGTTGTTGAAGCTGAAAAGATTGGTGTTGGGTTCCTGGAAGGTGATACCGTCCCTTTCAAAGCGGTCAGAGAATGATGTATAATTTTGATCCTCTAAACTTACCCGACAAATGCCGTCTCCTTCGTAAAAAGCGGTTTGAACAGAGTCTGCCAAGCGAAAATCGTCTTCCTCAATATCCTTTTTCATTCCCCTGTCAATCAATATATTCAACTCTGATATCGAAGGAGGTGATTCTATTTCCAGCAATTCTTCGATATACTGTGGGCTACCCTCCACCATTATCCTGGTATAACCCTTCTGGAGCAGTATTTTTAGTTCCTCTGATAAACTCCTATCATCCTTTTGAGCTAATGGACAGGTTATCATAAACCGGCTCCCAGAAGGCAGCTTATGAATATAATCGACCACATCTGAAATGGTGTCTCTGGTAACCAATTCGCCACTTACCGGTGAGTATGTTTTACCGATTCTTGCAAATAGCAGTTTTAAGTAATCATAGATCTCGGTGGTAGTACCAACAGTTGATCTGGGATTACGGGTGTTTGCTTTCTGTTCTATGGCGATAGCCGGTGATATTCCTTTTATATAATCAACTTCAGGTTTTTCCATTCTTCCCAGAAACTGACGGGCATATGAACTCAAGCTTTCCACATACATTCTCTGCCCGCTTTGAAAGGGACGGTATCACCTTCC
>CAZAWQ010000501.1:0-2775 GCA_964488585.1 uncultured Roseivirgaceae bacterium | reverse complement strand
TTTTACGTCATAGGGAACCACCAAACCACTTTTTATGGCAGGTACCGGTTCGAAATTGTTTTTCCCGTCACCCAACAGTACCAGGCCAATTCCTGCGTCATTTCTGGGGGTTTCCACTTCTGCAGGGAAAAGGTTGCCGGCAAGTACCAGGTCCTTATGGCCATCCTGATTGAGATCCAATATTAAAATATCATTAACGGATGACACCTGGGCCTCATTGGGTAAGGCCTTCATATCGAAAAGCCCCTGTCCCTTATTTTCTAGGAACGCACTGGCAAATGTTTTTGCCTCATAGTGCAAAGCCGGGTTTAGTTTGTCAAGACCATAAACGTCCAGAAGATTGGCGGAGGCGAATTGATTGTAGGTAGGGAAATCGTATTTAATGTCCGGTACCTGCTGGGCGGAACAGGACCGTCCACGCAATGGATATCGATCGCCGAAGTTGTAATAGCTCAGTACGATATCTTTATGACCATTGTCATCGAAATCATTGTAAAAGACTTCGAAAGGTTCTTGTGGTGAAGCCTGATATTTATAATTCAATCCCAGGTTGCCTGCTATCAGGTCCTCATCGCCATCATTGTCGGTATCATTGGCTGTAATGCTGTACCACCAGCCCTCAGAGTCCTGGACCCCAAATTTCCTGGTTTCATTGGTGAATTTTTCTCCATTATAACGGATGAAAGTTATGGGCATCCATTCTCCCACCACCACCAGGTCGATGAACCCATCTTGGTCAAAGTCGGTCCACACCGCATCTGTGACCATGCCAATATTGATCAGGTCTTTTGCCAAAGATTTGGTCACATCGGTAAATCGGCCGTTTTCATTGCTTAAAATACGACTAGTGGAAGGAGACGGATACGACCAGGGAATATGCCTGCCTCCGATAAATAGGTCCAGGTCACCGTCTTGATCGTAATCAAACGGTCTGACACATGAACCACTTTCCGTGATTTCAGGGATAAATTCAGATCTTTCAAACCCACCCTTACCATCATTCAAATACAACCGGTCCTGGTACTCTGCGGCATTTGGCGCCCATTCATTACCACCACTTACCACATACAAGTCCATATCTCCATCTCCATCGGCATCGAAAAATGCAGCGTCAAGATCTTCGGATTTAGCATCCGCAATAAACGCTTTCGATTCTATGGTGGTGAGATTTCCTTGTCGATCCTGTAGTATTAACTTCCCCGGGCTGTCTTTGGCGCCTCCATAGTAAAAATCAGCATTTCCGTCCCCGTTAACATCGGCCACTGCCAAAGCTGGTCCGAATTGTGACATTTTGTGGGGAAGCAGTACCTGTTTTTCGAAATCGTCAAACTCGTTTTCAACATGATCCAACGAAATGAGGTCAACTTTACTCAAGTAGGCGGATTCAATTTTTAGTTTTTGAGTCCCCGACTTTGAATCACTGTAATCAATGGTTATTTGTTGACCGGCTTCAAGGTTCAGAAGTTTGGTAGTTTTGCCGTCCGGCCAGGTAACTACCAGTTCATCAACTGTTTTCGCTTCGCCCAGCCCAAAGTGGGCCACACTTTCACTGGTTGAATACATACCTCGGACGTTGGTAAATTCATACCATTGTGACTTACCTTGCTCAGTGAGCCTGACCCTTGCGCCAAACACCGGTCGGTGGTTTTTTTTATCTGCCAGTTTGACCCTGAAGTAATTGTGATCGCTGGCAATTTCCGCATTGTTACGATACACATAGGCTCTTTCATTAATATTGTTGATAACCAGATCCAGGTCGCCGTCATTGTCGAGGTCGACATAGGCCGATCCATTGGAGAAGGTAGCTTGGTCCAGCCCCCAGTCTGTGGTCACCTTGGAAAAGCTCAGATCTCCATTATTTTTGAAAGCATAGTTTGGCAGTTTCTGTGAGGGGGTAATTTTCAGGGCTTCCTCCAGATCCAAAATATCCCAAATACTTACTTCTCCTGCATTAGGATGGTTATCGATCCAACCATAGGCCACCTCCTCAATATAGTTGGAAAACTTTTTATCCGCATCGGTATTTCTAATATCTCTTAACAAACCATTAGTTACGTGGATATCCTTCAGTCCATCGTTATCGAAATCTGCAATTAGATTGGACCAACTCCAATCGGTGCTGGAGATTTTGGCCAGTTGTGCGATGTCGCTAAATACGGGCTCCTCCCGGACCTTTCCATGGTTAAGTTGCAGCGTATTGAACATATATTGATAATACCCGCCGTCATTCACTACTTTCCAAAATGATTTTGGGTCCATGCCGCTCATGTTGGACTTGATTCTATAGTTGTCCTCAGCTACCATATCCAAAACCATCAAATCCAACCAGCCATCATTGTTTATATCGGAGGCATCCACCCCCATACTGAAATAGGAGATATGTCTCATTGAACTTTCCAGTTGGTTACTAAAGGTACCATCCCCATTGTTTAGGTAGAGGAAATCGGGCGACGCGAAATCATTGGCCACGTAAAGGTCAGTCCATCCATCATTATTCAGATCACTGGCAGTTATACTATTGGGATAACCCGCTTTTCCCACGCCCGCCTTCCCGGTTACATCGGTGAAAGTTTGATTCCCATTATTGCTATAAAGTTTGGGTGCATATTTCGGACCTGTTTTAGTGCCATACAGTTCTGAATAGTTGCCGGGATTAGGGGGCTGGTTCAATACAAACAGGTCCGAAATATGCACCCAAACTTTATAGCAATAATGGGAATCAAACTTTCACCGATGTAACCGGGAAGGCGGGCGTGGGAAAAGCGGGTTATCCCA
>CAZAWQ010000500.1:0-3427 GCA_964488585.1 uncultured Roseivirgaceae bacterium | reverse complement strand
AGGTGAGTATTAATACGGCTTTAGGGCGAATGCGATATGCTTTGATCAACTTGAGAAAGAAAATGAAACAATATAATATCGCCTATGACCAAAACATTTACCCCCAATGATGTATTACGATATCTGTACAAAGAAACAAATTCAGCTGAGAATAAGGAGCTGGAGGATGCCATGCATCTTCACTCCGATCTACTGGATGAATACGTGCAGTTAGCGGGCATCAAGGAGCAGCTGGACCAGGTCCGGAAGTCTCCTTCAAAGCGCACTGTTCAAGCGATCCTTCAATACTCAGATTCGCACAACCCGATATTGTCTTAAATACTGGTAGTAGCTGGTTCTCGTTTGGGAATAAAGCATAGATTTTCCTTGTTAAATCTACGGGCATTTAAGTAATTCGAGGTCATGAAGATCCTGATAATTCATCAGTATTTCAACACCCCAGAATCCGGAGGGCCATTGCGTTCTTATTACCTGGCGCATGGGTTGATATCCAATGGCTATGAAGTGGAAATAATCACTTCACACAATCTAAAAAGCCCATTAGAAAAAGAGGTCCAGGGAATAAAAGTACATTACCTGCCGGTATATTATAATAATAGTTTGCGGTTTCTGGCCCGAATAAATGCTTTCATAAAATTCGCCAGGCTGGCTTATAAAAAAGCTTTACTAATTAATGGAGTTGATCTGTGCTATGCGATTTCTACTCCATTGACCGTAGGATGGGTGGCCTGGAAACTCAAGTCATCTCATGACATTCCATATTTCTTCGAGGTTGGTGATCTTTGGCCTGAAGCACCTATTCAAATGGGGGTGGTAAGATCCCATTGGATTATTAAACCAATCAAGCACTTTGAAAAGAGTATATATGCAGGTGCGGACCGGGTGATAGCATTGTCCCCTGGAATTAAGCAGAGCATTCTAAAAACTTCTCCAAATAGTCTGGTAAGCATTATACCTAATATGTCGGACTGTCAGTTTTTTCAGATGGAGACTAAGGATAGCCAGTTGGAAAAAAGGTTTGGAGTAATAGACAAAATGGTAATTACTTATTTTGGCGCAGCCGGTCGGGCCAATCACCTGGAGTACCTTTTGGATGCCGCCAGACATGCTCAAAATACTGACAGTAGGTTATACTTTCTAGTGGTTGCACAAGGGTCAGAATTGAAGCGGATCAAAAGACTGGCTGCTCAATATAAGTTAGAAAATCTCGATTTTATTCCCTACTGCAACAGGTGGCAGCTAAAAGAGGTGTTGAATGTAACAGATGCAGTTTATGTGTCCTATGCTGATGTACCAATATTGACAACAGGAAGCCCAAATAAATACTTCGATGGCTTGGCCGCAGGGAAGCTTATGCTGGTCAATTTTAAGGGTTGGTTAAAGAATATTACTGAAAACCATGAGCTGGGGTTCTATGTGGACCCAAAAAGGCCTGAAATTGTAACTGAGCTTTTGAATCCAATAGCGCTGAACCCGGCCAACCTATTAAGATCTCAAAAGAAAGCACGGACTATAGCAGAAACTTTTTTTTCCCGCGAATTGGCGGTGCAGAAACTCTTGAAGAGTCTGAATAATGAGCATCAAATGGTGGTTAATGGGCTTGAGGTTTATACTTTGACTGCATAAAAACCCGTTGTGCATCCGAGTTTTCCATTAACTCAGGAAGTGCAATATTTTGCTCCGCCATATATTTTTTTACGATCTCCCAACCTACCCATTCTCCAATCCTCCCAGGGCATTTGTTGCCGATTTCAAGTGTTTTGGGTCTCTCATCCATATATTTCTTTTTAATGAAGAGGTTGTTCTCATACAACAACTGTTTTTCAATAAAATGAGACCATATCACATCCTGGTGTTCCTTTGCATTGTTCAGGTCCTCGTTGCTATAACCAATCAACAGGCTGTCGGCGGCAAAAGGCATTATTTGTTTGGAAAAATAATAGGCTTTCCCGTAGTAGATCATCTCAGCAAGCATGGAATTGTCCTCCAACTCGGTTTTATTTAGACCAGATGACCGCAATAAAATGATAGATGGCACGATATATTCAGGACGATATCTTTTCAGGAGATACTGCGGGAACTCCAAGGGGCGATATGTGGCCTTTTCACCCAAGTAATAATCCAATCCAATTATTACGGCACTATCAGAAACATACAAGTCATTACCCGCAAACCCTGTTACCGCCGTATATACCTGTGGGATTTCAGCATCGGGATAGTAGTACCGGAGATATTTAAAGGCCTGTTCCAACTCACCCTGTAAATGCCCTATATCCCCAAAAACTTTGCTTATTTCCTCTTTCAAAACTTTGCTACCTGGGTTATTTAGAAATGCATGCAGGTAGTTTATGGCAAGACTATCATGCGGATATTGTTCAATGTGTAGAAACTGCTCACTGAATAATGGATTTTCACTGAGAAAGCCAGCAATTTGTTTCTTTCCCTCAAGTCTAAACAGGTGCTGGTCCCAACGTTCCACACTGATTGAAACCTCCAGGTCATCTACATCCGGAAGTTTCTGATTGTTTGAATCACAGGCGCTGACAACAAGTAGCACCACCATGATTAACCAGTGATTGCCATGGTTGAATTCCATATCAAGTACTTCAGAGGCAAGGATTTTTATAATGTCTGGATCTGTACCCCCTCTTTATTTAAGAATTTGAAATCTGTAATGGCCAGGGAGGAATCCTGCTCGACACCAATCCATTGGTTATACTTGAAGAACCACCGCATCCTCTTGTCAATTATGCCCTTGGTGAAATAAGCATGCAGAAAAGGATGAACATATAGCGTTACATTCTTTTCATTTTGCTTAAGTAGTAAATGTTCCAGGTTTTCCTCCACCTGGTCTGATACCAAAATCGATGCATTGATCTTTCCACTTCCATTACAAGTTGGGCAAGTCTCCTTGGTAGTGATGTTCAACTCAGGGCGGACCCTCTGCCGGGTGATTTGCATGAGGCCAAATTTGGTCAGTGGCAGGATGGTGAATTTGGAGCGATCATTTTTCATGAACTCCTTGATCCTACTGAAAAGCAGTTTCTTGTTTTCAGTTTTTCTCATATCGATGAAATCGATCACAATAATTCCACCCATATCTCGTAGTCTTAATTGTCTGGCGATTTCCTTGGCCGCATTAAGGTTGACCGTAAGTGCTGTTGTCTCCTGGTCTGCTTCAGCATTGGATTTATTCCCGCTGTTTACGTCGATAACGTGTAATGCCTCGGTATGTTCAATTACCAAATATCCACCCCCGGCAACGCTTATCGTTTGACCAAATAACGACTTTAACTGTTTTTCAATGCCGTAACTCTCAAATAGCTTGACCTTACCATGGTATCGTTTTACAATTTTTGATTTCTCGGGCGCGATATTGTCAATAAATTGTTTGATTTCACTATGTATTTTGGAATCATCGGTGATA
>CAZAWQ010000499.1:0-4048 GCA_964488585.1 uncultured Roseivirgaceae bacterium | reverse complement strand
TTTAGGATCTTCCTGATTTTGAGGTCGTAGTTTCCTTACCATAGCTCCTGCCTGCCACATTTCCGACTCCCTCAATTCGCGAAGTTCCTCAGCGAGTTTTTCCCGGTAGTCTGGCTGGCTGTTGGTTTCAATAGACCTTCTCGCCTCTTCTCCACTAGCAACCTTGGCGTATAAATCATCAAATACGGGCTCTACCGCAGCACGAAATTTATGACGCCAGTCCAAAGCACCCCTTTGGGCAGTAGTAGAACAGTTTGCAAACATCCAGTCCATACCATTTTCAGCAACCAACAGGATCAGGCTTTCAGTAAGTTCTTCTACTGTTTCGTTGAAGGCCTCACTAGGAGAGTGCCCATTTTGGCGTAGTACATTGTATTGGGCTTCCAAAATACCAGCAAGTGCTCCCATAAGTGTTCCCCGCTCACCGGTTAGGTCACTGTATACTTCTTTTTTAAAGTTTGTTTCAAATAAATACCCTGAACCAATACCAATACCCAATGCCGCTACCCGCTCACGTGCTTTTCCAGTATAATCCTGATATATTGCAAAACTAGAATTAAGTCCTTTTCCATTCAGGAACATCCTTCTTAAGCTGGTTCCAGAACCTTTTGGAGCTACCAATACTACATCAACATCCTCCGGCGGTACTATACCGGTTTGATCGTTAAAGGTTATTCCAAAGCCATGTGAAAAATACAAGGTTTTACCTGGAGTCAGGTGTTTCTTCACCGTAGGCCAAAGTGCTATTTGCGCGGCATCCGAAAGCAGGTATTGTAATATAGTGCCACGCTCACAAGCCTCTTCAATTGAAAACAAATTTTCGCCGGGAACCCATCCATCTGCCAGAGCTTTGTCCCATGAGGGAGAAGGTTGCCTCTGACCAACGATTACCTTGAATCCATTATCCTTTAGGTTCAAAGCTTGTCCCGGACCCTGAACACCATAGCCAAGAATTGCAATAGTATCATCTTTTAATATATCTCGTGATTTTTCCAAAGGGAATTCTTCCCGGGTAAGTACTTCTTCTTCAACTCCTCCAAAATTTAACTTTGCCATTTTTATTCTATTTTTAGTTTTTAGGTTTATTTTGATTAATGGTGATTTTGTAATTCCTTTAAAAATAAATCCGTTCGACGAGTTGATTTTGACATTGCGATCCGACCGGATCTGACAAATTCCATGACCCCATAGGGTTTCAACTTTTCTAAAAGATCTTTGGTCTCATGTTGATGGCCGGTTTTTTCAATTATAATAAAATCTTCTTCGATTACCAGTATACGGGCACCATTATTACGGACCAAATGTTCGGCGTTATCACCGTTAAGAAATACTTTGGTAGGGACCTTGTAAAGGGCAATTTCCTGGTAAAATATCTCGTCACTTTCATAAACGAACGCCCAAAAGACATCAATCAACTTTCGGATTCGTTTAACCACTTTCTCCGCCCGCTCCCTGGTAGTTTCAATGACCATGGTGTATCTACTGACACCCTCTACCTCAGTTTCAGACACATTGATACTTTCAATATTGATTTTTCGACGGGTAAAAATAATGGTCACTGCATTGAGTAATCCACTTTTATTCTCTGTTAGGATAGATAAGTTAAATGATCTGACTTCCTGATTAGCAACTTCCATCTCCTCTTTGGTTTTAGTGTTGTTCATTTTATTCCATTCTTATATCAGAAACGGCAGCACCGGATGGAATCATAGGAAATACGTTTTCCTCCTTTTCAACCACAACATCCAGTAAGTAAGCAGTCTGGTGACTCAACATCTCATGTACTGCAGCAGCCAGGTCCTTCCTATCTGTTACTTTTTGGCCCTTTATAGAATATCCACTGGCAATGGTGGTAAAATCCGGGTTCTTCATCTCTGTGAATGAATATCTTTTTTCGAAGAACATCTGTTGCCATTGCCTCACCATTCCCAGAAAGCTGTTATTTAGTATGACAATCTTTACTGGAATTTCATACTGAAAAATTGTCCCCAGTTCCTGTATGGTCATCTGAAAACCGCCATCCCCTATAACCGCGATTACAGGCCGTTCGGGCCTCCCAATCTTCGCTCCCATGGCCGCCGGCAAAGCAAATCCCATGGTCCCAAGTCCACCACTGGTTATGTAGCTATGCGGTTGCTTGAAATTCATGTAGCGGGAAGCTACCATTTGGTGTTGACCAACGTCTGTAACAACAATGGCCTCTCCCTTGGTAGCCTCGGAAATATGCCTGATCACCTCTCCCATGGTGATACCTGCCGTCTCAGGATACAGATCCCGGGTAATTACTTTTTCTACTTCGATCTTATGGAGGTCTTTAAATCGCTTTATCCATGACTGATGGCGATTCTCAGATACCAACAGCAAAAGGGCCTCCAGGACCTGCTTAGCATCTCCTATTAACGGTACATCTGCCTTGACGTTCTTGTCGATTTCAGAAGGGTCAATATCAATATGAATTACTTTAGCCTGACGGGCGTATTTGCTCAGGTCTCCGGTAACCCGGTCATCAAATCGCATGCCCACGGCAATTAAAACGTCGCATTCGTTGGTTAGCATGTTGGGTGCATAGTTCCCATGCATACCCAGCATCCCAACATTCAATGGGTGTCTGTTGTCCAAAGCGGACAGGCCCAATATAGTCCATGCAGAGGGTATATCGGTTTTTTCAATAAACCTTCGCAGTGTATCCTGTGCCTGTGAAATCAGTACTCCCTGTCCTATCAATAGGAACGGGCGCTCTGAACTGTTGATCAACGAAGCCGCCTCCTTTAATTTATCCTCTTTAATCTTGGGAATCGGGTGGTAGGTCCTAATCCCAGTACATTTTTGATACTCGTACTCCATTGAGGCAAATTGAGCATCCTTAGTGATATCGACTACTACTGGACCGGGGCGTCCTGATTTAGCTATAAAAAATGCCTTGGCGATAATTTCAGGGATCTCACTGGCATTGGTAATCTGATGATTCCATTTGATCACTGGCATAGAAATGCCTATTACATCCGTTTCCTGGAAAGCGTCTGTTCCCAAAAGACTTGATGGTACCTGACCGGTAATACAAACGATTGGCGTGCTGTCAATGTGGGCATCTGCTATGCCCGTGATAAGATTAGTAGCTCCCGGTCCGGATGTAGCAAACACTACTCCTACCTGGTTACGTACCCTGGCAAAACCCTGGGCAGCATGTACAGCTCCCTGTTCATGGCGGACTAATATATGATTTACTTGGTCCTTGAAGTCATATAGGGCATCGTAAATCGGCATAATGGCTCCCCCCGGATAACCGAATATTGTTTCAACCCCTTCAGCTAGTAATGAGCATATCACCGCTTCCGCTCCGGACATGGTTTTCTTTGCTGTGGCAGTTTGCTTTACATTTACCAATGTTTCCATAATCTATTTAGTTATCAGTAATACAACCTTGCGATGCTGATGAGACCGCTTTTGCATATTTATAGAGTATCCCCCGCTTTTCCTTCAATGCCGGGGCGATCCAATCCGCTTTTCGTCGTTCAATTTCTTCAGGGGAAAGATTTACCTCCAATTTATTATTTATAGCATCGATGGATATGATATCCCCATCCTTTAACAGAGCTATCAGACCACCATCCTGAGCTTCCGGAGTTATGTGCCCTACCACAAAACCATGTGTTCCTCCGCTGAACCGGCCATCAGTTATCAGGGCCACACTTTGTCCCAGGCCGGCCCCCATAATCGCGGCTGTGGGCTTCAACATTTCAGGCATTCCAGGGCCACCCCTGGGGCCTTCGTATCGAATCACTATCACCTCACCGGGTTGTACCAAGCCATCCCTTATACCCTGATTGGCATCAAATTCACTGTTGAATACCCTGGCTTTACCGGTAAACTGTTCTCCTTCTTTCCCGGTAATTTTAGCTACAGCACCTTCTGTCGCCAAATTTCCATAAAGGATTTGTAAATGGCCGGAAGTTTTAATTGGATCATCCACTGGGTGAATCACCGACTGATCTGCTTTCAGATCGGGCAATTCTGCTATATTTTCTGCCAGGGTCTTTCCAGTGACAGT
>CAZAWQ010000498.1:0-4016 GCA_964488585.1 uncultured Roseivirgaceae bacterium | reverse complement strand
AACCTTTATTACCTCAATAAGTGCCGGGCCTCCTTCAAGTGGATATCCATCCACCAATTGACCGAAGATATTGACCTCTTTGGTTTCATATTTCTTAAGATCAAGCGAAGATGATCGAAGCGCATATACTGAATCAATGCTGATCAATTGGTGGCTTCCATATTGATAGGAGGTTAGACCAGGGGTTATTAAAGTTCCTTCCAGGCTAACCTGATACACTGTTTGGGAACAGGACACCAATAGAATAAGTAAAAGAGGTGCCAAGACCCCTTTCCAATTATTATCATTTTTAGGATTAGTGTACAATGATATCATCGTTATCGGAATCACCATTTACTTTGCCGTCTACTGATACATCGCCTAAAAGCAGTACCCCTGCCGAATGAGGAGTAGCCATAGAAGTACCACTGATGGTTTTGTACCCGCCTCCCTTCCAGGTAGACTTAACACGTCTCATGGTAGTATGCTTTTGATTATTAATATATTAATAATCAAAATAATAATATTACTAAATACTTAAAAGAATACCAAACTCAAACTTTAGCCGATTAGGAATACACCGGGCGCTTGGGGCTTGGATTGAATGGCAGCTTCGGCCAATAGCGGCCGTTCGAGGTTTGATGACATCGAGCTATAAGCAGTTACAATTTTTGAAGCGTGCGACGTACCTTAGCATATCTACTATCACGGCTATTGTTTTTACACATTGTTATGCGCTTAAATTTCAGTTTCTCCATTTTTTTCGCTCTTTTTCCGAAGGTTATTTACTTTCAATGAAATCCGTTTCAATATCAGAAGCATTAATCCACATAGGAACTATCTTTTCACCCTTATTTACCATTCTGTCGTACAGGTTTCGATATGGATCCCATGTATAAGTGTAAGTATGAAAAATATCCCCATTACCAAACATTCTGGGATCTGACTGTTTTTTTAATTCTTCTTCCATTTTCGAAATTAGACCACTTTTTGTCGATTTGTATTTCTTTTCTAAAGCAAGGTTTTTAATACAATATGGATCATCTGGCAAATAGAAAAGTTCTTCATCCGGCCTTTTCCCAAACGACCAATCCCATAAATATTTAGTTTCAGAATTATGACGTGATTTTAGTAATTCTGTCTTTGTAGGACTTCCATCAACTGTCGAATATCCGCACTCAGGATTACCTGCCGGCCACAAGTCAGGGCGATAGTTTCTAAGGTACATCCAGCCATCTCTTACTATTCCCCTGATTGGGTAACCATAATCGTTAGGTCGGCCTACATCATGCCTCTCTTTTCCTATTAAAACATAATCCCTAAATTTTTTGTTCTCTCCTTTCAAAAACGGGAGCAGGCTTGTTCCTGGAGTATCATGCATACCGCTATCTTCCCACTTTAATCCTAATGCCTCAAAAATCGTGGGGGCAATATCAATTAAACTGACATACTCATCAACCACACCTCCGGGATTTTTAACATTCTTTCCCCACATTATTGCAAGTGGAATATGGTTTGAATAGTCGTATTCATCGCTTTTTGCCCTTGGAAAAGGCATGCCGTGGTCGGAAGTAACAATAACCAGTGTGTTGTCTAACTCTCCTTTGCTTTCAAGGAAATCCAAAATTTCAGTCACATGAGAATCAAAATATTCAATCTCCAAAGCGTAGTCTAACATATCCGTCCGCACAATATCATTATCGGGAAAAAATGCAGGCACTTCTATAATATCTGACAATTTCTTACCGGCTTTCAATGAAGAACCATATTCATACCTGCGATGCGGTTCACGAGCACCATACCAGAAACAGAAAGGTTGGTCTTCCTGCTTATGATTGTAGAAATCAATAAAATTAGCAGAGTAATCTGTGTTGGCAATTGATTTTGTTGGAGCCTCTCTTTTAATACTGCTCCATACTTTACCACAAAGTTCACGCGTTTTTCCGTCAACTTCTCCTGGGTTGCCTGGCCCCCAGCCCTTGCCCGTAAAACCAGTAAAATATCCAAAATCTTTTAAGGTTTCAGGGTAGGTCCTAAACTCAGCAGAAAAATTATTCCAATGGTTGGCAGCCTCTTTTAACTGCCATGAATTTCTACCTGTAAGCAAACATGCTCGCGAAGGGGCACACTTGGCATTGGGTGTATAGGCATTGGAAAAAATAATCCCTTCGGTTGCCACAAGGTCGAAAGCCGGAGTATTTACCCAAGGGTAATTTTCACCCATATGTCCTGCATCATCAGCAATACAAATTAAGATGTTAGGCTGTTTCGTTGTTTCCTTATTACACCCCATAAATAGTAATGCACAAAATAGTAGTACAAAGTGTTTCATAATTTTAAATTATTAATTTCCATTCTCATTGGCCGTTATTTACTTTGCGCATAACGGCGCGTATAAGAACAGTAGCCGATTGCGGGCTTCATTCCGGTCAAGTTTCAACACAGTTGAAACGGGATACAATTCTTGACTTTACTACTGTCCCGGCAATTATTTTTATACATTGTTGTGTGTTGTTTTATCTGAACAATTGAGGTAACAATACAATCAAATCTTTTCTCCATATATTCCAATCATGCCCGCCTTTACTGACTATATATTCATGATTTATTTCATTTTCAAGCAACCAATCATGAACTTTATTACTTTGATTAATTCCCTATGAATCTTTTTCGCCAATATTTAATTGTAAAAGATTTAGTGAATTTATTTCCTCTCTATTTTCTAGACTGAATGGGGGGACGTTCAGGCTTGTTGACAACCCAATAACCCATCCAAATTTGGGAGCGTTTTTTATTCCTAATAGTACAGCCTGAATTCCATCCATTGATGAACCAATTATTGCCATAGAAGCTTTGTCTGATTTTATTTTGTATTGGGATCTTAAAAATGGCATTAAATCGTGATGTAAGTCATTATTCAGGGTTTCCATGTTTTTTCCCATCCAAGCATTTCCGTCTATCTGTGAAGTGAAAAATTTGTAGTACTCTGCTTCAACTGGATCTCCGTTTGGCATTACAATGATGGGTTCTATAATTTTATTTTGGGAGATTAAATTATCTGCGATTAAATGAATTTTTCCAAAATCAGACCAAAAGGAAACTTTTTCACCAAAACCATGTAAAAGAAACAAAATTGGATATACTTTATCATCAGTAGGATTGTAATTGGGTGGAGTATATACCCGAACTGAATTAGGTCCACCAATTGTTCGTGAATGATAGATGTGGTCGTGTAATGTTCCATGAGGCACATCCGATAATTCATGTAAAAGAGCTGGAGTGCCTGGGACTATCAATTCACTTTTGCCCTCTAACCAGGGATATGGAGACTGATTTTTCATGTCAGATATTTTGGCTCCATCAATGTCGAATTGATAGTGATAAATTTCCGGAGTTACCGGACCAATGGTAACGGACCAAAGACCATTTCCTCCCATAATCATTGGAATATCCTGAGGTTGAATAGAACTTAAAAGAATTACATTTTCTGCTTTTGGGGCGTATATGTTAAACACTACAGTCCTATCTGTATTTATTATCGGAGAAGTGTAAATAGGAACCTTTGACTCTTGAGCAATCCCAATTACCTGCATTAACAAAAAACATGAAATCATTGAGATGTTCATAAGCTTATTTCTATTCATATTATTCAAATCTTTAAATAACTCACAACTTGTTTATATGCGCATAATATACACGTATTTACAACCAATTTGGGATGTAAAACGCCATAAATTGACTTTTGGTGAGCGGCCGATTTGGGTCGTTTCCGGCCTTTCGTCAATGGCTGATTTCGGCCAATAGCGGACATTGGGAAGGGTATCAATAATTTTCATTTGTTACGTTTATTTACCGATATTGGAAGTATAAAGGATAAAATGTCAGTATATAAACAAGTTGTGCGTAATAACGAAACAAACAAAATGAAACCTATACATACAGAATATTCCTCAGCCGAAACATTGGTGTTTCCTGAGGCCATTACACTTAAGGTGCTTCTAAAAGGGTCACAGACCAACGGTTCACATGCAATTTTT
>CAZAWQ010000497.1:0-2306 GCA_964488585.1 uncultured Roseivirgaceae bacterium | reverse complement strand
CCATCCTTCATACTTGGGAAGGCTAATTTTAGGTATTTTGGTATGTGAAAGGGACTCTGTATAAGTTTGTAAATTGATTTCGGTATTTCGCACCTCAAATTTGAATGTCTCGCTTTTATATCTCTCAAGCTTATCTGGCCAGCCTTCAATCAGTTCCATATTACGTGGATCCAAATCTTTCGTCAATGACTCATAATGGGCCTCCAACTGCGGTAATATATCAATGAGAGTAGTGGAATTTTTCAGCGAATCAATAGTCTTCCTGATGCCGTATAAAGTCTGGGCTGCTTGCAGCTGTGCTTGTGTCCAACGATCATATTGTCTATTATTTTCCGCGATGTCTGACAGATAGCGGACTTTGTTGGGCGGGATAATGTACACCTTCTCAGACATCTCGTCGGTGACCTGAAAGGAAGAGTGGAGTTCTGAATTGGTTTTAGCGCTAATAGTATTTAATACGCACTTATATAGCTGGTTAATACCGGGATCATTGAATTGACTGGCAATGGTTCCAAAGACCGGTAACTCTTGTTGGTCGCTGTCCCACTGTTGGTGATTTCGTATATATTGTTTTTTGACATCCCTGAGCGCATCAATAGATCCTCTTTTGTCGAATTTGTTCAACGCAATTATATCTGCGAAATCCAACATATCAATTTTTTCCAATTGAGTGGCGGCTCCGTACTCCGGGGTCATCACATAAAGTGAAACATCGGAGTGCTCAATAATTTCGGTATCGGACTGACCTATACCAGAGGTTTCTAAAATTACCAGATCAAATTGCGCCGCTTTAACTATGTCAACTGCATCTCTAACATATTTGGATAAGGCCAGGTTGGATTGACGTGTTGCCAGGGAGCACATATAAACCCTGGGATGATTGATGGCATTCATTCGAATGCGGTCACCTAGTAGTGCTCCCCCGGATTTACGCCTGGAAGGATCAACCGAAATGATGGCCACAGTCTTGTCCTCAAAATCAACCAGGAAACGTCGTACTACTTCGTCCACCAAGGAGGATTTACCAGAGCCCCCAGTTCCGGTTACACCCAATACAGGGGGCAGAGATTTTACCAGCCGCCTGACCTGCTTTAAAATTTCAGCGCTTTCGTCCGGAAAATTTTCTGATGCTGAAATGACCTTAGCAATGGCTTGTTGATCTTTATTTTGAAGGTTTTTAATAGTACCATTCAATGAAGTTTTCTGCATCTTTCCAGTTGGCCGATCAGATTGTGCTACCAGATCATTGATCATACCCTGCAGGCCAATAGAGCGACCATCATCAGGCGTGTAAATGCGGCAAATACCATATTCGTGTAGTGCCTGGATCTCATCTGGCAGTATGGTGCCACCGCCGCCGCCAAATATTTTTATGTCATCTGCCCCATTTTCCTTCAATAGATCATACATGTATTTAAAAAACTCCATATGCCCACCTTGGTAGGATGTAATGGCGATTGCCTGAACATCTTCCTGTATAGCACAGTTGACAATTTCCTGTACTGATCGATCGTGGCCAAGATGAATGACTTCTACCCCGGTACTTTGAATTATACGGCGCATAATATTGATCGCAGCATCATGGCCGTCAAACAAAGAGGCAGCGGTAACTATTCTAAGGTGATTATCGGGTTTATAAGGGGCTGGAGTATTATTGGGCATCTAACTATTAAATATCTTCATAAAGTTACGTTTTTTCCACTGTTTTGCCCCAACAATGCTCAATTTGCCTACTGACCTCCATGTTCTTCATGGCCCAAATCTTAAACTCACACTCACATTCACTACAGGCCCGTGAATGAATACATGTTCAAGTAGATTGCTGGTTTCATAATGGTAACGAGACTTTTAAATCTATTAAAATTACCAGAGTTATTTATTTTTGAATTCACCGCAACTGTTTCAACAGATCTTGTTAAATTGCATTATTTGTAGAATCATTCTCAGCCAGTGCGTCTATTATTTATCGTTATTTTTTCACTTGTCAGTACGATTTTTTATGGCGCCACCTGTACCACTACCAGCACCACTACCTGGGATTGTGGCACGCCTGGTTCAAATGACGATCTGATAGTCAATCATAATATAACTATTACCGGTGATTTTACCGTTAATAACGGTAGTATCACGGTTAATTCACCCAATACATTAACAATAACAGGAGATTTAACTTTTAACAATAATTCCACCGTTCTAGTAAATAATGGAGGGTGTATTCATGTCGAGGGAAATTTATTAAATAAAAATAACAGTGGTGACATTGAAATTTTCGGGACCTTAATTATTGATGGAGATTTCACCAATGG
>CAZAWQ010000496.1:0-6220 GCA_964488585.1 uncultured Roseivirgaceae bacterium | reverse complement strand
TGATAAAAGTAGAGAAGTGAGTTTTCATATTGATTGATAGATTAACCGGATATTTTAGAATCTGAAAAATCAATATATGGATTTAATCCGATTAAACGGTCAATTTTGAAACGCTGGATTATTTTGCACAGGTGGCTTTATTGAAGAAGTTGAAAAGAGAATCTTTGAGTAACGATCTTAAACAGACCTTAGCTCGGAATTTGAATGATAGAACTCCTTAGGAAACGATTTGATCTACCAGTTAATAGGTCACAATTAGTACGGGTAGATTTCAGATTATATTTAAATGAGATTTTACCGGCTCAATTGCTTATCCTGGCGTCACCTGATCCGGTGCCTACTTTAATTTGGACCACTCCATCTCCCAAAACAGCAGTTTTCTTAATTGTCGGATGCCCGGACCCGTTATCAATCTCTTCTTCTTTGTCAAAGGCAAATGGAGCATGTATTTCACCATTCCTTTTGTTGGCAGTCATCACCACAGTTCCATTGATATCATTTCCATTAAAATCCAGTACCGAATCGCCTGAGCCGCTATTGACGGAAATATCATGTTTCAGGCTTCCCGACAGACCTACATACACATCCCCTGATCCGGAGTTGAATCGACTTTTGCCGGCCAAGTGTACCCTATCTGCGCCAATATCTCCGGAGCCTACATTCGCCTCGATACTGCCCTCTATATCAGACAGGGCGATGTCTCCCGATCCACAATTCAATTCTACATCTCCTGAAACTTTATTTACAGCCATGTCGCCGGAACCTGTATTAGCAGTAAGGTCTCCTGAAAAGTTGTCAACCTCCAAATCTCCGGAACCTGCGTTCGAAACGATTTTACCCTTTATACCATGAAGGCTAAAATCTCCTGATCCGGCATTTAGTGAAATATCTAGTTCAAGATCGGCTGCTCGAAAATCTCCGGATCCGGTATTAAACTTAAGATCTTTGCCGTTTGGAATAGTAAGAGTCCATGTTGCCTGACCTCTACTTGAGTGGTTTCCATGGGATTCTTTTATGAATAACTTGCTTCCTTTTTGTTCAACACTGGGTTTAAATTTATCTCCAAAGGTGTGAACGAGTTTGACGTTTACTTCGCTTCCAGGGCCTTTTTTAACAACACAATCACTTAAACCGGTACTAATATCAATTACGGATATTCCGGAAAATGTTTGATCGATCTGCTGCGCATTAATGGAGAAAGGGATTAAAACGGAAAGAGTAAGCACCGCTGTGGTTAGTTTCAGATGGTTCATGTTGGTATGGTGGTTGGAGTTGGTTTTTTTAAAGACCAGTTCTTTTGAATAAGGTTGCATCCCCAAGAAAGTAATTTATTATGACTTGGTAATAGCATACGAATTAGTAGTGTTCAGTCCTTCGCAACCCAGGCTAATTCAGCAATTCGAATGCCATTTAGTTCAGGCTTCAGTGATGCTATATAATACTTATGGTACATCGAGTAGTTGAACACGTTCGTTTGATGAAATTGGTTTCATTTGGTTACAAAATACCTGAATTTTGCAAAACTACTACCGTTTGTAGGATCTTTTTGTAACACATTGGAGACCGGTAATTAGTATCAACTAATTTATCAGACTGGAATCAAAATAAAATTTCTTACTTTCCAGAATCTTAACTTTTTGGCTGAAATCAGGATGTCCACAGTTTAGCACGTAGCTGTGGGCACTATGGATTATGCAGCTGGGCACTTTTAATGCTATCGTTTTCGATTCTCTGGCCCAATTATCGCCAATCTCTGAAAGTACCGTGGGAGCGGGATAGTCAAGCCAGTTTTTGGGAAGGTCACTAATATCGATCACTGTAATTGAGTTATCAGGAATTTCAATGGTAACTATATCAAGATTTGGTACAAACATAGGAGGCGCATGTACAATTATTTCCAGTAAGGCAATCTCTTTACTTTCTCCTGTATATAAGACCGGTGTCCCTTTAGTGTTCCATCTTCCACCATACAAAGCTGCGCCAACACCGGACAAATCTCTTGCATTTTGTTTATTGGCTATCCTATAAACAATCACTATTAACTAGCTATATACTCCATGTTCGATCCTTCCAAGGATGTCTTTCACTTTAGATATTCCTCCCGGTATTTCAATAAGATCCTGTGGCTCAAACCCTCCAAGGGCTGTGTTTGGCAGATTAAGCCATTTAAAAAAGTTTTCATTGCTATCGAATACCTCCGATCCGTAAATAAACATATCGACAATCTCAAATAATTGAATTGAATAATTTCTAGCCAGAATTTTATTTGCTTTTGTCCATCTGTATAAAGTAGGTTCGGAGACGCTTAACATACTGGCAGTGGAGTCCCGGGATATATTAAAGTATTTGCGAAAGTTTAAAATCACGTTGGCATTTATGCCCTTGGATGCGATGCGTATGAAGTCATATGGACTTTCAATTTTAGCTTGTACATAGTTGCTACCTAGAATTTCAACTAGTTTTTTATAATGTTTAGCGGTCTTTACTGGTTTTATCATTTGATAATATATTTTATTATATAAACGTATATAATGGAAAAAAGTTGCCCATGAGGGTAGTGTGTAAATGCCGGGAGAATATTGATACTAACGCGGCAGTTGAGGTTATAAATATCGGATTTTAACGGTCAACTTACCTTTGTTCGTTCCATCGGCGGTAGCTTCCCATAGGTAAACGATCGCCACAGCCATTCAACCGGCCCAAAATTGTATCGCCTCATCCACCAACCACTGGCCAACATCTGGATTGGGAAAATCATTATTACCAGCAACAGACCTTGCCAGGCGGATATTTTTCCATGTTATAACCATCCGGGATGGTAAGATTTGCAAATTCCGGGAATACACCGATACTGCCGCTGCAGTGGAGGCTATGGTGGATTAATTGCGATTACTTCTGGAACAAGTAGCCGTCGTGGTATCCCTTTCGGTTTCGGAAGGTGCTATGTTTCAGTAGCTTAAGTTCCCACTTTTTGTCCACTAATTCTCCCTGCTTCAAACAAAATTCCTCAGGGAATGTCCGTAATTCTAGTTGCCGGAGATTAAAAGTACAATATAGAAATATGCCATTTTTATGGAGTAGCAAAGGGATCAGGTTTAGTAAATCATCGCTAAGCTTATAATGAATCACAGTGATGTTGTCTGCTTTCGTTAGTCTTTTTATGTCAGCCTCCAGGCTTAGGTCCAGTTTGATGGTATTTATGTTGAGATTGCTTTCATGCGATAATTCACTCAATCTAGTGAGCGCAATTTCTGAAAAATCAATGGACCAAACCTGAAGCCCGTATTGAGAAAGAAACATGGAGTTGCGACCTTCCCCACAGGCCAAATCCAATACCGACCCGGGCTTGAAAAAGGAAATATGCTCAACCAAGAAGGGCTCCGGTATCAGCGGTTGCTTGGATGATGACCTGTAACGGTCATCCCAGGACTTTTTTCGGCGCTCATTATCGGGCATGCTTTAGAGGGGCAAAATATTGAGCCTTCAATCAGCAAAGACTCTAATAAAGAATTCCTGCATATCCTGCCAGGACTGAGAATCAGCGGCTTCATTATAAGCTAAAGGTAGTTTAAATTTCTCACCGAATACATCGGCGTCGGGATTGGTAAAGCTATGCTTTGCACCGGGATAGTCGATGAAGGTGAAATCAACTTTGGCAGCCTCCATCTCTGCTTTTATTGCTTCAACCTGCTCGGGTTGTACAAAGGGATCCTCTGCTCCGTGGCATACCAGCACCGCTGCTACCACATCGCCTTCCTGGGCCGGAGATTCAGTGGCCAGGCTCCCATGAAAACTGACTACTCCGTCAAGATCTGCCCCCGACCTGGCCATGTGTAAAACCACACCGCCGCCAAAACAATAGCCTATGGCAGCTATTTTATTAGGGTCAGTGCTAGGGTGGTTCTTTATTAACTCCAGGGCAGCATTAAAACGCGCCATACCGCTTTCAATATTTTCATATACTTCCTGAGAAAACTTTCCGGCATCATCGGGATGATCAGCGGTTTTACCGCCTCCATACATATCAACTGCCAGGGCGGTGTAGCCCATCTCCGCCAGCATATCTGCTCGTCTACGGGCATAGGCATTGTGTCCCCACCATTCATGAACCACCAATACTCCTGGCCGGGCCCCATGTTGGCTGGCATCATAAGCCAGGTAACCCTTCATGGTTATGGTGTCGGCTGAGTATTCAATTTCCTCACCTACTAATTTGGGACTGGATATTTCGGGGTCAGCGGTAGTTTCTTCAGAAGGTTTTTGGTTTCCACCGCAGCTAATTAATGTTCCCATAAAGAACAGCATGGACAATAAACGATGAACAGACATGGGGTTTGTTGATTTTTGTTAAATTATTGAGTTTTGAGCTTAAGTAATACAGCAACACTAAAATAAATGATAGTCTGCAAATTTCACATTAAAAGTATTCATAAAAATAAAAATTTTATCATAGACACTAAGTTGTTAATTTTGTGGTCATATAAACCAATCTATCAAAATGAAAAATATTGCACTGGCTTGTTTAAGCTTGGTACTGTTGTGGGCTTGTCAGGGTCCTGAAAACCATCAATCCTCTATTAAGCAAACAAAGCAGATAATTGTCTATGGCAGCAACAATTGTGATCATTGTCTTGATTTTAAATCCCAGTTAGATTCCATCGGGTTTTCCTATGATTTCAGGGACGTGGAATTTAATGACGCCATGAACCGTGAGATGTACTACAAGGTACAAAGGGCAAGAATTGTGGGAAAGATTAACTATCCCGTGATTGATGTGGAAGGTAAAATCATGGTAGCCCCTAATTTAAGTGAAGTGATCGGTTTAATGTAACAGAGCCTATGTATGCCCGATCAGAACTCCAAAACCATGAATTCGGTACGGCGGTTTTCCTGATGCTGCTCTTCACTGCAATCCGATTTCTCCAAGCACTCATTTAGGAGTTTCGACTCACCATAACCTTTGGCTACCAGTCGTTTAGCATCAATTCCCCGACTGACAATATAGTCCACCGCAGATTTAGCCCTTTTTTCTGAAAGGGTTTGATTATAGGAGCCTGGCCCTCTGGCATCGGTATGTGAGCTCAATTCTATTACAATAGAAGAATTGTCTTTCATTACCTGTATTATTTTATCCAGAGCCGGGGTGGCTTTCTTCATTATTTCCCATCTATCGAATTCATAGTAGATATTCTCAATCTCTATCGGTCCTGTGATTCGCACTCCATTCCCCAATAAGGTGGTTTTAGCCTTGTCATCAATAGTTGATAATTGCTCTTCCGCAACATCCAGTAGTTTGGGTTCAAGGTGCAATTTAATACTCTCCTGATCTGTACTACATGGAACATAACCTACGATCATGTCTACCTTATCTTCAAACTTTCCAACTAATGAATATCGTTCACTGGGAAACAGTTTTAATACGAATTCCCCTTGCTCATCTGCACGTTCAACTTGTTCTTCACCAGTGAGTTCGTTTACTGCTGAGATATGTGTACCAGGTAGTAATTCCATGGTTTCAGCATCGTATGCCAGGCCTTTCAACTCTACAAACCGTTTTAAATGTAATACAAGCTTTTCAGAATCTCCCGGTAAATTACTCTGAGTAGAAAAATCTCGATTTAAAGTAAGGCAATTGTTTTTGACTACTCTGATTTTATAGTCTTTGTTAGCAGCTACTTTAATTTCAATTTTTCCATCAGTATCAGTAACCAAATCACCTATGACTTGATCATTTTCAAATAATATTAAATGGGCTTCCGGTATTGGGGTGTCATTTTCCGTATCAACAACTATTACTTCAAGGTTCACAAACACGTGGTCAAATCTATAGATATCATCATTACCTTTTCCTCCGGGACGATTAGAGGAAAAGAAACCCGAATGGCCTCCCTTATTCCTTATTAGGCCAAAATCATCCCAGTTGGTATTGATAGGATACCCCAAATTGATTAATTCGTGGGTTGTTAGATCGAGTTGATAAATGTCCAGCCCCCCCATGCCTAAGTGGCCATTTGAGGCGAAATACAAAAATTTATCCTCGAAGACAAATGGGAATAGCTCTCTTCCTTTGGTATTTACTTGTTGGCCCAGGTTTTGAGGTTCTCCCCAGGTTCCGTTTTGCCGGTCGGTATAGTAGATGTCCGGACCACCCTGTCCTCCAGGCATGTCCGAAATAAAATAGATCCTTTTTCCATCGGCTGTTATGGTTGGGTGTCCTGTG
>CAZAWQ010000495.1:0-5459 GCA_964488585.1 uncultured Roseivirgaceae bacterium | reverse complement strand
AGTAAAAAAAGGCCCGGTAACTAAGCTCAAACCCATGAAAGAGGCTATTTGTGATGTAGGTATAGATGCCAGGGTACTTTAGACGTGAACTACCTTTTCTAATTTCATGCAGTTTCCTTCCCGTCTTATTGAGAATGCCGTTGAAGAAGTATCGAAGTTACCTGGCATAGGCAAAAAAACCGCCCTTAGACTGGTACTGCATTTATTAAAAAACGAAGTTTCTGTAAGCGAATCTCTAGCTGACAGTATTACCAAATTACGTCGCGATATTCAATACTGTGAAAATTGCCACAATATTTCAGATGGTCCTCAATGTAATATCTGCGCAAATCCAAGGAGAGATCGTCAATTAATTTGTATAGTTGAGGACCTCCCGGATGTTATGGCTATCGAAAACACTGGCCAATATCATGGATGTTATCATGTATTAGGTGGAATCATTTCTCCTATTGATGGCATTGGACCGGATGAACTTCATATCGATTCTCTGATCGATAGGGTGGCACGCTCTGAACCGAAGGTAGAGGAAATCATTTTGGCATTGAGTCCAACCATGGAAGGTGATACTACTGCCTTCTACCTTACCAAAAGGCTCCAGCCTCATCAGTTGAAAGTCAGCGCCATTGCTCGAGGAATACCAATAGGGGGAGAACTGGAGTACACTGATGAGATCACCTTGGGAAATAGCATTTTACGGAGACGAAGTTATGAAGTGGAACACTAATATTTCGCTCCAAAAATTTTCATTCCACATTTTGTTGTCATTGCCATGTTTATAATTACTTTTGGGGCTGATAAACAAGAACTATGAGCAGTATAGTATCAACCACCAATCAGATTTCCCAGAGGATCAGTAATCTTACGGAATCTGCTACCCTGGCTATGGCCGCTAAGGCCAGAGAGTATCGCGCCCAGGGTATTGAAGTTATAGCATTAAGCCTGGGTGAGCCAGACTTCAAAACTCCAGCCCATATTTGTGAAGGTGCAAAAAGGGCCATCGATGAGGGCAAGTATTTTAGTTACCCTCCGGTAAACGGGTATCTGGATTTGAGAGAAGCTATTTGTGCCAAGTTATTAAAAGAAAACTCCATAGAATACACTCCCGACCAGATTGTGGTTTCAAATGGAGCAAAGCAGTCTATAGCCAATGCTATGTACAGCCTGGTAGATCCGGGTGATGAGGTGATCGTGTACACTCCCTATTGGGTAAGCTATGCTGCAATCGTTCAACTTGCGGAAGGAGTCCCGGTATATCTCGAGGGTGGAATTGATAACGACTTTAAGGCCAGCGCACAGCAACTTGAGGCTGCTATCACCCCCAAAACAAAGGTGGTGATTTACTCTTCTCCATCAAACCCTACCGGAAGTGTTTTCTCCAGAGGGGAGATGTCGGAAATAGCCGAAGTTTTGTCCAGACACCCGGATATATTTGTAATTGCCGATGAAATTTATGAGCATATTAATTATACTGGTGAACATGTCAGTATGGCATCGTTTCCCGAAATGTATGACCGCACAATCACGGTAAACGGTTTCGCCAAAGGATTTGCCATGACCGGATGGAGGGTAGGTTATATTGCCGCTCCCAAGTGGATTGCCAAAGCTTGTGCTAAAATGCAAGGTCAAATTACCTCGGCCAATTGCTCAATAGCTCAGCGGGCGGCGTTGACAGCCTTGAATGAAGACCTGGGGCCTACTTTTGCCATGACCGCTGAATATCTTAGAAGAAGAGATTTGGTAATGGAACTTCTAGGGGATATCCCGGGCATCCGCACCCGTTTGCCGCAGGGAGCTTTTTATTTTTTCCCTGATGTCAGCGAGTACTTTGGTAAAAGCGATGGTGCTACTACCATACAAAATTCAGATGATTTTTGTATGTATCTTTTAGATGAAGCTCATGTGGCCCTGGTTACCGGTTCGGCTTTTGGAGCCCCCAATTGTGTGCGTATTAGTTATGCTGCTTCGGAAGAAAATCTACGAGAAGCTATTAGCAGGATGAAAGAGGCATTGGGTAGGCTGATCTAAGATCTCAAATCTCAAATCTCAGATCTCAAATCTCAAAGATCAGAGATCAGAGATCTGAGATCTGAGATTCCTTCACCGTATCAATAAAACATCTGACCGCATCTACGGTGGTGTCTGGATAAACTCCATGACCCAAATTGGCAATGTACCGATAAGACCCAAATTCCTGAATCATTTTTTTCGTGTGCTTAGAGATTTCCGAGAATGAGGCATATAACACGCAGGGATCCATATTGCCTTGTAAGGTCTTATTCGGTCCCACTATTTGACGGGTTTTTTTTATGTCCATTTGCCAGTCCAGGCCGATGGTTTCGCAAGACAGTTGAGCCAGTTCGGGCAGGGCAAATTGTGCTCCTTTGGCGAACACAGTAACAGGTGTGTTTTCAATTGCTGCACAGATTTTTTGAATGTACGGCAAAGAGAAGGTCTCATAATGTACCTTAGGAAGAATACCGGCCCAAGAATCAAATAGCTGCAGCAGATCCGCTCCAGCTTGAATTTGGGCCTTCAAGTAAGCAATGGTGCTTAAAGTAATCTTCTCTAAAAGTGCATGAGCAAGTTCTGGTTGCTGATAGAGCATCCCCCTGGCTTTGGAAAAAGTCTTGCTCCCCGATCCCTCTACCATGTAGGCAAAAACTGTCCAGGGAGCCCCTGCAAACCCTATCAATGGAACCCGATCATTAAGATCTTTTTTTACCAGTCTGATGGCCTCTGTCACATAGTGCAGATCGGATTCCGGGTCGGCAATTTTCAAGCGATTTACCTCCTCAATCGAACTGATAGTACGAGGAAAAAAGGGTCCCTTTTTTTCCTCTAATTCATATGGGAGTCCCATCGCTTCAGGAACAACCAAAATATCCGAAAAAATGATTGCTGCATCTACTTGCAATATATCCACAGGCTGGATGGTAACCTCAGCCGCCAATTGTGGTGTACGGACTAATTCTACAAACCCGCTGAGTTTCTCCCGAATTTTTCTGTACTCGGGCAGAATACGACCTGCTTGCCGCATCAACCATACCGGGATACGTGGCACCGATTGGCCAGTGGCAGCCTTTAAAATCAGGTTGTTGCTCAATTGCATGCGCCAAAGATAACAGAATTAAAGAAATCAATTGATTGGATACTCAGAACACACAGAGCATTTCAAAACAGAATTTATGTATCTTTATTGAAGCAATACAACATAATTATGGGTCTTCTGTTCAACGATTTTATTAGTTGGAAATCTCATTGCATTGAGAAACAAGTACTTTTGTATCAACCGGTAATTGAATATGAAATTGAGCAAAAAGGACGCAGCGAAGAAGAGATATGGGAAGGTCTTTCACGCGCATATCAGGTAATGAAGGAAGCCGTAAGGACAGGTCTTGAGGACGAAATGAGCACAAAATCGGGTATGATAGAGAA
Source organism: uncultured Roseivirgaceae bacterium (assembly GCA_964488585.1). Lineage (GTDB taxonomy): Bacteria > Bacteroidota > Bacteroidia > Cytophagales > Cyclobacteriaceae > SZUA-3. The sequence continues at coordinate 2,024 of CAZAWQ010000495.1, read as the reverse complement.
CGCTGGGAAAAAGGTTTATCAACATACAACTCCTGTACTTTCTAATACTTTCCAGAAATTGGTGGCCAGGGCTCTTGCCGCTAAAGAGGTTAATTCATGTATGGGACGGGTGGTAGCGGCTCCTACAGCAGGAGCTTCCGGGATATTGCCGGGCACCCTGGTCACGTTGCAAGAAATACACCACTTTGAAGATAGGAAGATTTTGGAATGCCTGTTGGTTGGCGCTGGCATTGCATTAATCATTGAACAAAATGCTTCATTAGCGGGCGCCGTAGGTGGTTGTCAGGCTGAAACTGGTAGTGCCGCTGCTATGGCTGCGGGGGCCATTGTTTATTCACTGGAAGGTTCTGTGGACCAGGTATTCAACGCAGTTGGTATTACCATCCAATGTATGCTGGGCCTGGTGTGCGATCCGGTTGCCGGATTAGTGGAAGTTCCCTGTGTAGTACGGAATGCCAGCGCAGCAGCCATTGCCTACTCTTCAGCTCAAATGGCTATTGCCGATGTCAGTGGCATTATTCCCGTTGATGAATGTGTCCAAGCGCTGGGAGAAGTTGGGCAAAGTTTGGAAGACCGCTACAAAGAAACTGCATTGGGAGGGTTGGCAGCCACTCCAACCGGAAAGAAAATTGCCAAAAAAATATTGATTAAGGATATTGATATCCTCCCTGATGAAACTTAATCCTGCTTAAACAACCGCCATTGCTATTTGACTCAAGGTTATGGACCAAAAAATAGCACTGAAGAACATGTAGAATAATACTTTACCCCTGGGACTCCCCATGGCTGACACCAAAATAGTACCGATAATAGGAGTAAAAAAGATTGGGGTAAGGAATGTAACACCAACAACTCCAAACTTTCCCCAAAGGATCATGAAGTACTTATTGATGTTCTTTTTACTTTTGACATAATTTATCAAGCGAGTGACCCAGGGATACCCTGTACGTTCACCTATAATTGAAAATATCAGCACACTGGTCATCATACCCAAAACACTCGCTACAACAGTCCAAACAGTAGGCATGCCAATAGCTACACCAGTTGGAGGTCCAATCATGAACTTTGTCATACCAAGCAGATATACAAAAAGGTACTTTAAAATTTCAGAGAGCATAATCACCAATGTTTAGCACTTTAAAGGTATAGTAACCATATATCAACAACAATACGAAGCCTTCCTTCCTGCCCACCTGTCTTTTATGGATCATCATCGGCAGGATTAATAGAGTAATCCCCAACATCCAAATCATATCGGTGCGAAGAAATATATCACTTACCTCGATTTCCTTGATTATGCTGGTAATTCCCAATATAGACAGGACATTGAAAATATTCGATCCCATCAAGTTTCCCAGAGCCAAATCTGTTTGATTTTTGAATGAAGCGATTGAAGCAGTCACCAGCTCGGGTAAACTAGTACCCAGTGCGAACACGGTGATACCTATAACTCTTTCACTTACTTCAAAGTGAATTGCCAGATCCTTCCCTCCTTTTACAAACCAATCGGATCCAAAAAACAATCCTAAACAACCGAGTACTATTAAAACGATATCCTTGTACAAAAGATTCCGGCTACCTCGCGGTAACAACTCCTGGCGGTCTTCAAAATTGTGTTTATTATTTTCCTTTCTGGATTTAGTTATTATAAAGACGGTATATCCAACTATTAGGGCAATAAATAATATACCCTCATATGATTTGAGCAATCCTTCCCTGACCAAGAAGTACAGTAATAATGAGCTCCCCATGGTCATAGGCCAGTCTATCTTGATACTGTCAACGTTTACCTGTATTGGTCGGATTATGGCAGCCACTCCCAGTACCAGAGCGAGATTGCAAATATTGGAACCGATGACATTGCCCATGGTTAAATCCGGACTTCCGGAAAGGGCTGCATTTATACTCACAAGAAGCTCTGGCGAGCTGGTGCCAAAGGCAACAATTGTGAGTCCCACCACCAATGGTGAAATTCTCATGCGCAATGCCAAATTAGTGGAACCTTTAACTAAAAAGTCCCCTCC
>CAZAWQ010000494.1:0-5740 GCA_964488585.1 uncultured Roseivirgaceae bacterium | reverse complement strand
TCAACCCAAGATATTTACGCTGTTATTAACGATGGACAATATTTTAACAGAATGGATTTAGATTCGTTACTGGATCAAGCAAAACAAAAAAAAGTACAATTGGACAATCAGCGGGAGTAATAATAAACAACAGGTAACAGTGTATATGAAATCATAGCAGCCTATCGGCTAAGCTTTGGAGCCTTTGGATTCCTAGCTATTGCCTTTGGAGGAATACTTTAAATTGAATAAATAAAATACCAGCACACAATCATGTAGACGGTCCTTTTCTTCTGAGTCTATTTCAATTTAGTAACCAGAAATATCCCTGGGTATCTCCCGGGCTGCTCCACCTTCAAAACGCCTCCTTGCCTCTTCTAGTATTACAATAGTAGCGGTTGCCCCCACCCGCGATACACCCAACTCCCGTACAGCTAATAGATCATCCAAGCTTCTTATTCCTCCCGCTGCTTTAACCTGGACTGCAGGATCAGAATGTTCGCGCATTAGCTTTAGGTCATGGTGCGTTGCTCCCTGATAAGAATATTTGCCATTATCTCCTTTTACAAAACCATAACCTGTTGAGGTTTTCACGAAATCCACCCTAGCTTTAGAACATATTCGACAAAGTTCGATTTTGTACTTGTCGTCGGGAAGGAAATCGTTTTCAAATATCACTTTAAGAATAGCTCCATTATCGTGAGTAGCTTTGCAAATTGCCTCAATTTCTTCCTTTATATAATTCCAGTCCTCCTGTAGCACCTTGCCAATGTTTACCACCATGTCAATTTCTGTGGCCCCGTCCTGGCAGGCATTTACCGTCTCAGCTACTTTTATCCCGATAGTAGAATTACCCTGTGGGAATCCGATTACAGTTCCTACAAATACCTCCGAATCTTTTAATGCCTCTACCGCAAATGGCACGGCATAAGGTTTAATGCATACAGAAACAACCTTGTAATCTCTGGCAATGTCACATCCTTTTTGCAGATCTTCATCTGTCATGGTGGGATGCAACAATGAATGATCAATCATCTTTGCCAATTCAGCTACTTTGTTCATTGAATTATTAAATTTAGTTAAATCGGATATTCCCAGTCTCCCCGATATTCTCTTCTAAGAAGTTGGTTAGCCTCAGGATCGTTCAATATAAATTCCTTATCTCCGTCCCAGGCCACACTTCGTCCCAGTTTTAGAGAGATCATGGCCAGCAAACTCATATTTGTGGCCAGGTGCCCCTTCTCAATATCGCAAACCGGTCTGACGTTGTTATCAATAGACTGCATGAAATCAGACCACAATTCTTTAATATTCTGTTTATCCGGGTCATGCAAAGTCGCCGGATAGTTGATTATTTCTTTATTTTTCCCTGAAGGGTAAAAAGTCCAGCCATCGATCCATCCCAGATGCAGGGTGCCTTCGGTTCCATAAAAATAGCAGCCAACATTATGATCAGTATTGGCGTTTAAAGCACAAAGTTTATGCTCCCAGGTCATGGCGAAGTTTTCAAACTCAAAAATGGCCACCTGGGTATCAGGAGCATCAGCGTTGTCTTCCTTTACAAACCTACCTCCTGTTGAATAAACTGACTTTGGAAATTTTTCTTCTGTCCACCAAAGTACCTGGTCAAACCAGTGAATGCCCCAGTCAGCAATAGTTCCGTTTGCAAAGTTTAGAAATTGCCTAAATCCGCGAGGATGGATTTTGGGATTAAATTGCTGATATGAAGCGGGACCCACATACATGTCCCAGTCCAATCCCTCAGGAGGATCTTCATCAGCCACTGGGCTACCAGGGTTTTGATTATAATTTATAAAGGCCTTGACCTGACTGATCTTGCCTGCTTTTCCTTGGTTAAGGAAATCCATAGCGGCAATATTATGAGGTGATATTCGACGATGAGTACCAACCTGAACTACCCGATCAAACTCCCGGGCGGCCCTCAGTATCGCCTGACCTTCTCCAATGGTGTGCCCAATGGGTTTTTCCAGATATACGTGGGCACCACTTTTTATAGAGGCAATTGCCGGCAGTGCATGCCAATGATCAGGCGTCCCCACAATAACAATCTCGGGTTTTTCTTTGTTGAGTAATTCCCGGTAATCACCATAAACCTTGGGGTTATCACCTAGTAGTTGTTTGACTTTCTCTTTGGTACTTTCAATGGCCTTTTGATCAACATCACATAGCCCTACTATTTTACAATTGCCATATTGCATGGCCTCATAAAGAATATTATTTCCCCACCAACCGCAACCAATAAGAGCAAGTTTGTATTTTTCAGTTCTTTGTAGTGCCGGTAGAAAAGGCAGGGCCGACATGGTCATACTGGTCTTCTTAATAAATTTTCTTCGATTCATGATAAGCTTCTACAGTGATATTTCGTTCATTAGTTACTCTGGTCCCCAGAAAGGGTTAGAGATCCGGGCACTGGTAGTGGAAAAGCTCTAGTTTGACAGGGCATTCCTTAATTTTATTTCTTTTTAATAACCAGATATCTCCTTCACCTTGTTAAAAAACCCTCTTTTCCGGTCCGATTTTATACTCCAGTCCACTGGCACCGTTTGAAATCCTTCATTGAATGCTTCTCCGTCTCTTCTGAAGTCAAAAAATCCCCAGGAAGCATACGAAGCAACCGCTGCCTTCATATTGTAGTTGTCCTTGTCGAAATCATAATGGTCATCTTCATTAAATAAGATGGGCATAGTACGATATCCTTCGATTTGACGGACCTGTTCCACCATTTCCGCAATACGTGTTGGATCTTTGACACCATTGCCGTGGATCAAAATAAAATCCGATTCCCTAACCACATTGGGAGTTGGTAAGCTATTGCCGTTGAAGCTCGCAGCCACATAAAGGCGTCTTCTGTATAAGTTGGTACCTTTTATATGCCTCATTAGCTCATCAATGCGTGATGCCTTGATGATATTCTGCTGGTACCCACTATTATCGCATTCATTAGCCACCTCGACTATCACATTGAAATAGCCTCTCTTTAGAATCCAATTGGTAGCTTCTGTCGCAGCTCTTTTTACTGCTGCTTCGTCCTCAAAGTATTCATCCTGTCCGAAGTAGAAATATCCCAGGATTACCACCATGCCCAGTTCATCAGCCTTATTAAGAATTTGCTGCAATCTTTTCATGTAAGAACCCTGCAATTTCCCTTTTTCATTAAATGCTGAGTTTCTCCAACCTTTGTTCCCATAACCCATCGGACTTCCACCCTGGAGATTAATAGTGAAAGCCAGCATCCCATGGTCCCTCCATGATTTCATAGCAGCAACAAATTCATCGGTATTCCTTTTAGGATCCCACTCTCCAGTATCGGGATACTTGAACCGCTCCATGGTCTCAGGGTTTGCATCATCAAAAATTCCCTGCACCATTCGAGAGTTAAAAAGCAGGCCCTCTATCTTATTGCCATCCCAATACCTTCCTTTGTAGGTAAGTTCCCCATTAATGTAAAACTGATTTTCTTTAATGAACACTACTGTTTCAGGGGGTTGTTGAGATATCAATGGTAAAGAAAGCAGGCAATATGATATTGCTAATAATATCTTATTCATTTTAAATTATCTATATATCAATTATTAATTGATTACTTTAATCAAATTCAATAAGAGCCACGAACTGTCCCACCCTCGGAGCTTCAATTATTACTTTGTCTCCTGGCTCTATAACTGACGAATTGGACCAGGTGGTTTCCATCACATTCAACCATTGGATCTCCCCGGATTGCCGGCAGTCTGACAAGTCCAGTGCCACAGAGCCACCGGCAGGAAAATATACTGCATAGCAATTCCCGGCATCAGCCCGGCAATAAGCCTCATTCTCTTGATTTTCTGACAGTAAATCTGCTCGTGGCTGTGCTTCAAAAAAGTCCATTTGATCTGATAATTGTCTCATAGATCCGATAACCGCCTGAGCTTCTTTTCCAAGCCCCAATCCTGAATCCGGCCGATGAAATCGCACCGCAGCTGACCCAAACAATACACTCCGAATAAAACTCTCCATACCGTTTTGGGTACCACCACCATGCCGGCCCCCGTCATTGCCATAGGTTTTAACATTGGTTACCGGACGTAGATACCCCATATTATTCAATCGATCTATCTGCTTTAGACCATTGTCCCAATGTTGCTGGCCCTTTTGATGATTGTTCTGTGAAATTTCCACAAAGTCATATGTTTCCGGGTGATCAAATGTTTCTCTATGACTGACATGATCGAGATCCCAGGGATCCCACATTTCGGTAACAAATACCTTACGCCCAACTTCCAGGGCTTTTTTCTTTATATACTCCGACCAAAACTGGCCCCATAAGGCTGTTACCGAAGTCTCATTGTCAATGCAGTATAGAACATTTCCATAGTTCAAGGAATATGAAAGCAATTTATCCACGAACCTTTGCTGGTACCATAGTAATCGCATGTTGTTGTTTTGCTTTGGTATGCTCCAAAAAAATGGATTGTCAGTAAAAATGGGGTGAGTAGGTATCTCTTCAGGAAGATCTACCCTAGCCGCATCATAACTAATATTGTTCTTGGGATTAAATGGATTCCTTTCCCAGGTGTCCCGGTAGTAATCGAAGGTGGCCCAAAATTCAATTTGTACTATTATGTTTCGTTTAGCCGTTTGCTTCAGGAAATTCTCAAACCGCTGCCAATAGGCCTCATTCCACTTATCCAAGTCATACAATTTGCTTTCTTCATCAAAATAAAATGGCCACAGATCGCCAGGGTCCCTGGACGACATGGTATTTCGCACGTAGTTACCCCCTACAGAGCTTAACAGATCCAGATGCTCTTCCAGGTTTGGAATTTGAAACAGGTTGTCCTCAACGCTACCTCCCAGAAGCAACACCGGTTCACCCTGGTAGGACCAATATTGGGGGTAGTCCGGGCTAATTTCAATGGCCTGTGAAATGGCATTTGTTGGCAAGATCATTAAAATCCACACTACAATATATGCCAGTAGTAAGATTGTCCAGTTCTTCATATTTTCCAATATATTCATAAAACCATTTATTTATAAGCAAGTATCTGTTCAACTCCACCAGATTGGTAGATCCATCCCTTCAAAAACAGGATTTGTTTTGTAATATGGCCCCGGCGCCCACGGGAATTTCTTTTCAATGTCATCGATTAACTCTACACCAAAACCGGGTTTATCAGGAATGGTCAATATACCGTTTTCGATTGGATAGGGATCTTTAAATATTTCCCATTTAAGCGGGTTGTAGGTCTGGTTGAGTTCGCACATATGGCCGCTAGGCACACCTGCGACCAGATGGATGTTGGCGATCGTAGTAAGGCCCCCTACCCAATTGTGCGGACAATAATACTGACCATGCTGGTGAATGGTTTGACCAATGTGCCAGCCCTCGGTGATCCCACTTAGATTAGCGTCGGTTTGAATGATGTTCATGGCTTTGGCGGCCACATAAGGTTGTACCTGATGACGGTTCCACCAGCTTTCTCCACCCGAAACCATGACTGATGGCATGGCCTCGTTAATGGCAATGTGCTTCTCTAACGATGCCGGATCAGTCCAGGGCACCGGTTCTTCGTACCAATAAAATTTCAGCTCCTCCAGAACCGGGCACAATTCATTGAGAATTGTCTCAAATTCCCAGGGGAATTTCTCAATAACCAGTTTAAAATCCGGTCCTACTGCTTGTCGCAACCGTTCCAAAATGGGAATGTATTGTTGCATGGTCAATCCACTGTATTTCCAGCTGGTGCCATTGCGAAACTTG
>CAZAWQ010000493.1:0-2158 GCA_964488585.1 uncultured Roseivirgaceae bacterium | reverse complement strand
GCCTTAAAAATGTCGAGTTGGAAACAAATTATGGCCGTAAGCGAGCAGCTTATGATTTAGCGGCAGCACATGCATTTCTTGGCAATCAAGGAGAGGCTTATAAGTGGCTTCGATACTATTTGGAAAGGGGTTTTAAAAATGGACTTGAGCATTACATCCTGGTAGACCCACTCTTTGAAAGTCTCCGGGATGATAAGGAATTTAAGGAAATTTTAGAAAAAGAATACGCCCAAAAATCCAAGATCAGAGCCAGGATCAAGAAATTGGAAGAGCAAGAAGGGCAATTGTTGAAGCAGTAATTTGAATGCCTGAAAGCCTTCTAGAACCACGAAGTAGAAATGTATTGGTTTAAAGTGGGGTTTCTGGAGTGAATCTCAACGGCCGCTTTTGGCCGAAAGCAGCCGGTCAGCAAATTCAAATTAGTGCACTTTTATGGTATTTTTCGTAAGTTGAAGTACCATGGAAAAATAAGCCCTGGCTTAACAGTCAGAGGAGTAAGTACATGTAGCCAGAACACTCGACGCCGGATCATGTTATCTTTAGAAAAAACAGATATGCGCAATTTATTCCTCCTCTTGGTCATGCTAACTGGCAGCGTCTGCTGGTCTCAAAATTTGAGCGACAACTACCCCAAAATGGTTGATCAAATCATCAAGTCGCTTGACCCGAAACCCGATGAATCGGTTATTATTCGATACGATCCAGAGCTCATGGCAGATTTGGCCCTGGGCCTGGCCACGGTCATGAAACCCAAAGTGGAAACATTAATAATATTGCCCTATGGACCCATGGAGAATTTCTCGGTATCCCTAAGTGAAACGGCTATTTACATCATGTTGCCGGTACGAAGCGTTGTACCTGGCCAACCTGAACAGGATCGGGCCCTTGTAGAATGGCTCGATAGCGGTGGAGGCCGACAAATCCATTTTCATTGGGGCGATGGTACCAGAAATTGGGACGGTACCAACGGCCAACACAATGCTGTTTACGATTCCATCTATCTGGCAGCATTGGATATCGACTATGAAGCACTTGATCGAAAGCAAGAACGTGTAGCTGAAATCCTTCGATCAGGTTTGATCGGTGTTACTACTCCGGCCGGTACCGATCTGACCTTCCAAATAAGCAATAGAACAATCACCAAGCAAAACGGGGATGCCTCTCTAGAACGTATGAAAAGCGCCAAGGTCAGAATAGAGCGGGAAATTGAACTGCCCTCTGGTGCCATTCGTGTGTCGCCAATCGAAGAATCGGTCAATGGCACACTAGTGGTCGGCACCGGTAATATTGCCGGAGTTGAGGTGACTGATTTGCAGCTGATCTTTGAAAAAGGCAAAGTAGTAAATGTGGAAGCGACTAAAGGAAAAAGTGCCTTTGAAGCAAAATTGGAATCAACCCCGGGACTCAACTATTTTCGAGAAATTGGCATCGGTTTCAATCCCGCATTGAATAAGCCGAAAGGCTTTGACCCGGTGCCTTATTATGGATACGGGCAAGGGGTCGTGCGGCTGAGCCTCGGCAATAATATCGAACTAGGTGGTAAAGTAGGCGAACACGGCGTTCAATGGATGTTTTTTTTGGATACCACCGTGAAAGTTGGAGATGTGGTGATCGTGAAGGATGGGGTACTGCAGGAATTATAAATTGTCGCAAAATATCAAGATCTAGGCTTTCCAGATCACCGGGAAACCAATCCTCGCGAAGCCGCTCCCCATTCTTCAGCTTGATATCAGGAAAAGGTAGCCAATTTGGATGATAATAGTGGTAATTACAATGCAAACCAGTATTTGAGAACAATACTGGCCATAGCAAAGGGTGAATCCGATCTTGCTCTTTCATATATCGAACTCATGGCCAATACCGCAGAAAAAGGAATATACTCATCTTCACAGATTGGTCGATTATATCTCGAAGTGGGAAAGCTGGAGAAAGCTGCCTATTGGTTCGAAAAGGCAATTGAAAATGAGTGGGGCCTAATTTCTCCCTGGGTCTCGGGTGATTTTAAAGTTCCTGAAAATCTCCCTAACCATCCTGCATTGCAAGCAGCACTGGATAGCACCCAGCGCTATATAACAATTCACATGATTGAGGCCGGCGCTGAACGGCCGCTATTGGCCGAAAGCAGCCGGTCAGCAAACTCTGATTATCAGTAGGGTAG
>CAZAWQ010000492.1:0-8948 GCA_964488585.1 uncultured Roseivirgaceae bacterium | reverse complement strand
AAAATATGTAGAGTTACCTGATGCATATAGGTCTATTTCGGAATCATTTATTCACGCAGGGGCGGCGAATGAGTGTAAAGTTCGCCTTCGTTATATTGGCTCAGATACCCTATCTGATGAAAATATTTGTGAGACTATGGGAAATCTTCATGGAATAGTGGTTGCCCCTGGCTTTGGTGAACGAGGTATGGTTGGTAAGATTGAAGCGGCCCGTTTTGCCAGAGAACAGCAAATACCCTATTTTGGTATTTGCCTTGGAATGCAGTGTGCAGTTATCGAATTTGCCCGTAATGTTTTGGGTATAGCAGATGCAGCTTCCTCCGAAATGGAAATCGATTCGAAGCATCTTGTTATTGACCTGATGGAAGGTCAAAAGCGAATCATTAATAAAGGCGGCACCATGCGCCTGGGAGCCTATCATTGTACTCTGAAAAAGGGAACAAAAATCCACCATGCCTATGGAAAAATTAAAATATCAGAACGACATCGCCACCGCTATGAATTCAATAATAAATATATGGCCCGGTTTGAGAAAGCCGGTATGGTTATGTCCGGGATAAACCCTGAAACCAACTTGGTGGAAACTATTGAACTTAGCGATCACCCCTGGTTTATCGGCACTCAATTTCACCCCGAATTGAAGAGTACCGTACTAAACCCACACAAACTTTTTGTTAAATTTGTCAAGGCTGCCTTAGAGCACAAAGGAAAAACCATAAAATAGGTCGTCCGATATGGATAAGAATCAAGTCACAGGATTAATCCTGATATCACTATTACTGCTGGGTTATTTTTATTTTTCACAGGAATTACCGCCTCCTGCTGAAACGCCTGGTCCCCAGGTCACGGAACAACAAATCTCTCCGATTCCTGAAACATCAACTACCGTCAGACCGGCCGAAAACGTTGCACAGGACAGTGTGCAGATTCGCCAAAGAGCACAATATGGTGACCTGGCTAAGGTAATGACCGGTCAAGCTGAATCGGTAGTCTTAGCAAATGAAGAATTAGAAATAACCTTCTCCTCGAAAGGTGGCGCGGTGAGCAAGGTGCAATTGAAGCAATATCAGACCTTCGACAAAAAGCCTCTGGTGCTATTTGATGAAAACAGCACTACCATGTCATTCCTGGTAAACCTTGGAGGCCAGGAGGTGGATCTTATGGATCTTTACTTCCAGAAGCATGATATTACCACCCAAGGTGACACTACAGTATTAAAGTTCAGCATTGACCTGGGAGATGGGAAAGAGATCTATCAATATTATACTCTGGGTCAGGGGCATGAATTGCAATACAGGATTGATCTAACCAGCCTGGGGTCATCAGATCCCACAGTACTAGCACGGTTTAGATGGAAAGATCGACTAAAGAGACTGGAAAGAAGTATGGACGAATCCCGTCGTAACGCTTCTGTTAACTATTATCTATCGGATGGAACTTTCAACGACTTAGGAAATAATAGCAACGACTTGGAACAGGAAGTGGTGAATCAGCCGATTCGCTGGATTTCCATGAAACAGAAATTCTTCAATGCCGGAATAATTAGCAATACTCCTTTTTCGGGTGGCATGGCATCCACGCAGGTGGTATCGGAAGCAGATACTACTGTGGTGAAGGACCTTGAAATGGCTCTGAACATCACCCAGGAAAGCCTGGTGAAGGATGGATTCACTTTTTTCTTTGGACCAAATAACTATCAGTTGACAAAAAAGGTAACCGAAGGTTACTCCAAGAATGTTTATCTGGGATGGACTCCTTTCGCCTGGCTTAACAAATGGTTGATTATTCCTGTATTCAACTTTTTAGAGGATTATATAGCGAATTATGGTATAATTATTATTATCCTGGCTTTTTTCATTAAGATAATCCTCTCCCCTATCTCATATAAGTCGTATTTAAGTATGGCTAAAATGAAAGTATTAAAACCACAACTTGATGAGATAAAAACGAAATTTGGGGATGACCAGCAGAAGGCCCAGGCAGCGCAGATGGAGCTTTACGGAAAAGTGGGAGTAAATCCACTAAGTGGATGTATTCCTATGCTGTTGCAAATGCCCATACTATTGGCCATGTTCAATTTTTTCCCTAATTCCATCGAACTACGGCAGGCATCTTTTTTGTGGGCTGACGACCTCAGTAGTTACGATTCTATTTTGAGCCTTCCTTTTGAAATTCCTTTTTATGGTGATCATGTGAGCTTATTCACACTATTGATGGCTGCATCTACTATGCTCTATACCTGGCAAAATGCACAAATGCATACCATGCAGGGACCCATGAAGTCCATGCAATATCTCATGCCTTTTATGATGATATTTTTCTTCAACAATTTTTCATCAGGACTGACATTCTACTATTTCGTGCTTAACATTTTGAATTTTGGGCAACAAGCTCTTATTAAAAAGTATTTAATCGATGAGGGGAAAATACTTCGAATTATGGAGGAAAATAAGGTGCTAAATAAAGATAAAAAGAAGTCAAAATTCCAACAGCGGCTACAAGAAGCTATGAAGACTTCCGAGGAATCAAAGAAGAATAAAAAATAGCAAGGAAAAGAATTAATTTTGATGCAAATTGGAGGTTCTATAAAATCGCAAAACTACCTATGGGTAAAATAATTGCCATTGCCAATCAAAAAGGTGGAGTGGGTAAAACTACTACAGCGATGAATCTTGCCGCCAGCCTTGCTGCTCTGGAATATAAGACATTGGTAGTGGACGCAGACCCTCAGGCAAATACAACTTCTGGCGTAGGAGTGGACCCTAGAACAGTGACTTTTAGCGTTTATGAATGTATGGTGAACGGGACCGATGTTCATGATGCAATCATGGATACTGACATTGAATTTTTATCGTTAGTACCATCGCGAATAGATTTGGTTGGTGCGGAAGTGGAAATGGTGAATCTGGAGAACCGTGAAGATAAGATGAAAGAGGCGCTTGCAGGCGTCGCAAATGACTATGATTTTGTTATCATAGACTGCTCTCCTTCCCTGGGTCTCATTACCATAAATGCGCTAACAGCAGCCGATTCGGTATTAATACCTGTACAATGCGAGTATTTTGCATTGGAAGGACTTGGCAAATTATTAAATACCATTAAAATCATTCAATCACGTTTAAATACAAATTTGGAGATTGAGGGCATACTACTCACCATGTATGACGTGAGATTGCGACTATCCAACCAGGTAGTCGAAGAAGTAAATACTCATTTCAAACAAATTGTATTCAGTACAATTATACCCAGAAACATCAAACTCAGTGAAGCGCCAGGCTTTGGAGTTCCTGTAATTGCTCATGATGCCAAAAGTAAAGGAGCCATTAGCTACCTTAATCTTGCGCGGGAAATAATAAAAAATAACAATCTGGCTTAAAACATACTATGCCCGATAAAAAACCAAAGAGAAGAAACGCCTTGGGAAGGGGGCTTGGAGCACTCCTGGATGATTCGCTGGTCTTTGAAACGGCTGTCCGTTCTGTTACTACCGGTAATATGGCGGATATACCTCTGGATCAAATCAGCTCTAACCCTTTTCAGCCACGGTCTGATTTTAACCAGGAATTATTGCGGGAACTGGCCGACTCCATTAAAACTCAGGGCATAATACAGCCAGTTACTATACGAGTGCTCGGCAAAAACAGCTACCAACTTATAGCTGGTGAGCGCCGACTACAAGCTTCAAAACTAGCTGGACTAAAAGTCATACCAGCTTATGTACGAACCGCCAATGATCAGGAAATGCTGGAGATGTCACTCATTGAAAACATCCAGCGAGAAAATCTAAATGCCATTGAAATTGCACTGAGCTATCAACGTTTACTAACCGAGTGTAACCTTAAGCAGGAAGAGCTGGGTGATCGTGTTGGCAAAAATCGAACAACTGTAAACAATTATCTGCGGCTGTTGAAACTACCTCCGGACATACAGATAGGAGTTAGGGATAAAAAAATATCCATGGGTCATGCAAGGGCTTTAATTAATATTGAAAATATTGATAGTCAGCTCAATCTTTTCCGCCAAATTGTTAAAGAAGATCTTAGTGTAAGAAAAGTTGAGGCTCTGGTAAGAGCAATTGTCAGTGGCAAGCAGGACAGACATCCAAAGACTCAGCCCAAAGCTTCCAATGAAATAGCCCTTGGTCATTTGCAGCAGAAACTAAGTTCTCATTTTGGATCCCGCATTCGGATAACCGCCGATGAAAAAAGTCGGGGTGAAATCCGTATCCCGTTTGTGTCCACGGATGATTTGAATCGTATACTGGAAATTCTAGATTTTTAGTCTGTGTTAATCAGATTACTCACCTTTACTCTAACTTTAACCATGGCTGCTTTACTGAAGGGTATTGGACAGGTTCCGGATACTTTAGCTCCAAAACCCAACGAACTGTTGTTGGTCGGAGAAGGAAAAAAAAGTAAGGATCCTTCCAGGGCAGCGATATTATCCGCTGCATTCCCTGGCTCAGGGCAGATCTATAATAATAAGTACTGGAAATTGCCCATTGTATATGGCGGTGGCATCGCTCTGGGGTATGGCATTCACTGGAATCATGTACGATATAATGAAACCAGACAGGCTCTATTCGCAGTGAAGACAGGTAATATTGACCCGGAAAACCCGCTACATACATTACCGGAAGGTACCTTGGAAAGAGAAACAGACCGCTTCCGTAGAGACCGCGATCTACTTATCCTCGGATCTATGCTGGCGTATTTCATAGTAATTGTCGATTCCTACGTGGATGCACACCTGATAAATTTCCCAAAAAAGAAAAACACCGCCATACAGTTGACTCCAAGTTTGCGTCAAGATTTTGGAATTTTGAATAGTGGTCTCGCCCTAAGAGTTAAATTTTAAGCTATGGTTGTAGGAATTATTGGATATGGTAAAATGGGCAAAGAAATTGCCGCCATCGCAGAGGAAAGAGGTCATCATATCTTTGATAGGATTGATTTGCATAACCAAAACTCATTGGGTGACTGGAAGCCCGATCAGGTAGATGTTGCGGTGGAATTCACTACTCCCGGGCAAGCTTTTGAGAACATTAAAAAGTGTATTACCCAAGGTATTCCGGTGGTGTCTGGTACTACCGGCTGGTTGCACCGAAAAAAAGAACTTGACCTTTATTGTAAGGGAAAAAACGGCACGTATTTTTATGCTTCCAATTTTAGTTTAGGAGTAAATATCACCTTCAAACTAAACACTATTCTTGCCAGGATAATGAACTTATATCCTGATTTTCAAGTGAGTTTGGAAGAAATACATCACACTGAAAAGAAAGATGCTCCAAGTGGCACTGCAATTACCCTTGCTGAAGGGATTATTGAAGGAATTGATAGTATAAACCAATGGACTCTGGACCAAACACCTCAGCCAGGAAAGTTATCAATTAATGCACTACGAGAGGGAAAGGTGCCAGGTACCCACACTGTAAAATACATATCCGGATACGATGAAATAACCCTTCAGCACAAAGCCCTGAATCGTCATGGATTTGCACTAGGAGCAGTTTTGGTAACTGAATGGATACTAAACCGTAAAGGTATTTTATCAATGGATGATTTTTTAGATCTTTAACCGTAAAATAATTTATAAAGCAAATGGCCATCAAGAAAGACTTTTGGAAGATTAATAAAAAGAAAAAAGACCAAAAACCGAAGAGCAAAACCAGAGAATGGATTGACGCCCTTAAATTTGCCATAATTGTTGCCACCATATTAAAATGGGGATTACTCAGCGCTTTTACTATACCAACTCCTTCAATGGAAGGATCACTGTTGGTTGGAGACTACCTTTTTGTTAGCAAGATCCATTATGGTCCCAGAACCCCGGTTACCCCCTTACAGGTCCCTCTGACGCACCAGAAAATACCGTTGCTCAATATATCTTCCTATCTGGATTGGATACAACTTCCATCTTTCCGATTACCCGGTTTCCGGGATGTGAAACGCAATGAACCGGTAGTGTTTAACTATCCGGGCAATCCTAATGTCCCCGGTGAGGAAGATCATCCAGTCGATCTTAAAACATACTACGTGAAAAGGTGCGTGGCCATACCCGGAGATGTATTGGAAATAAAAGATATGCAAGTATATATCAATGGAGAACCCTCTTCCAACCCTCCGGAAATGCAACTTAGCTACAAAATAACCAGCCCTCTGCCGATTAACCATCGGGTATTTATGAGAAACGGTATTTGGGATGTTCAGAACTTGGGAGTCAATACTTATTATATAAAAGGTGCCATGGCAAAAGACATCGAGAAACTAGCAAGTATCCCAAACATCACTCTGGAAAAAATAAGTATTGACCCGTTAACCGGTGCCCTTAAATCCTGGAAGCCCGGCGATGCTCAGGTGAATGTTTATCCCGATGGCACCAAATTTGTGTGGAATGAAGACAACTACGGACCATTAATGATACCCGCCAAAGGTTCCACCATTAAAATAAACCCTGAAAACTTGTTGAAATACGGGTTTTTTATCCAGAATTACGAGGGTCAGGAAAATGTAACCATGGATGATCAATCCCTGACCATCGACGGACAGCCGTTAGAAGAGTATACTTTCAAACAGGATTATTATTTTATGATGGGAGACAACCGACACAATTCCATTGACTCTAGGTTCTGGGGATTTGTCCCCGAAGATCATATCATGGGTAAACCATTGTTTGTATGGTTATCAATAGATAGTAATCAGTCTTGGTTCAACAAGATTCGTTGGCGCAGGTTATTTAAGGTTATCAAATAGTCACCATAGGATAGGCTTTTTCCCATTATTCTGGAGGTATTTGTTGGCTTTACTAAAGTGACCATTCCCAAAAAATCCCCGGTGAGCAGACAAGGGAGAAGGGTGCGCAGATTTTAATACTAAATGACGGTGGCTATCTATGACACCACCCTTTTTATGAGCATAACTTCCCCAAAGCATAAACACAATATTTGATTTTTCTTTGGCTAAAATACTCACCACGCAATCCGTGAACATCTCCCATCCTTTGCCTTGATGAGATGCTGCCTGATAAGCTCGTACTGTTAGAGAAGCATTCAATAGTAAAACACCCTGATCTGCCCATCTTTGCAAATTGCCATTTGATGGAGGCGATAGGTCCAGGTCAGACTTAAGTTCTTTGAAAATATTTTGCAGAGATGGTGGTTTCGCCATGCCATCGTTTACCGAGAAACACAAGCCATGGGCTTGCCCAGGGCCATGGTAGGGGTCCTGACCCAGGATAACCACTTTAACCTGTGAAATTGGACATCGGTCAAACGCCATGAAAATATGCTTTGCATTTGGAAACACCTGATGTGTCTTATACTCCTGACGAACAAATTCTGCCAAGTTGATGAAATATGGCTTCTCGAATTCATCCTGGAGCGCTTCTTTCCAACTGTCCTCAATTCTAACCTCCATAATGTGTACGTTGGGGATAAAATAAAATTTACTTTTCAATAAGCAATGCATTTAAAACTTTAATTATCTTTATTAATTAACCATCGGCTTTCATTAAGATACGTGGTAACAGCAGTCACTAAAGGAGTCAAAGTTACAGTGGAGACAGAATACCAACCTGAATACTCCAGCCCCAGTCAGTATCACTATGTGTTTACTTACCGGATTACCATTGAAAATGGCAGCGCCCACACTATTAAGTTGCTCCGCCGAAAGTGGTATATTCACGACATAAATACTTCAGTGCGCACTGTGGAAGGAGAAGGAGTAGTAGGTCAGCAACCGGTTATGGAACCCGGGGAACAACACCAATATATTTCCGGCTGTAACCTGAAATCCGGTATTGGGAAAATGCATGGGACCTATGAAATGGAACAAATAATCGACGGTACAAGATTCCAGGTAAGCATACCTGAATTTCTAATGATTTTTCCTCACAAACTTAACTAGATCTTGTTTTCTAGGAAAATTGCCTTGGCTAAAAGGTTTCTCTCGCATTGGTTGAAGGCGGTTGACCAACATTCACTGCAGGCTCCTTTCATTTATGATTTTTATACACAGGTTGTTAAACATAAACCCGAAAGTCAAAAACTCCTATACGTTCAAGAGTTGCGGCGAAATCTCCTGAAGGACCAGACCACCATAGAAGTGACCGATTTTGGGACTGGAAATGACAAACATAGACGTAGGACTATCTGTGATTTAGTAAAAAAAAGTAATCAAATAAAAGTTTCTCAGTTACTCTACAACATAGCGGACAGATACAAGCCAATGGTGATTGTGGAATTGGGGACAAGTCTGGGCCTGGGTACCCTGCACCTGGCTGCAGCAGCTCCTCTGGCCAAAATCATAACCATTGAAGGATGCCCTGAGACCAGTGAAAAAGCCCAATGCAATTTTCAGGTCTTGGGGTTTGAACAAATACAACTGGTTACTGGCTCACTTGAACAAACCTTGGCACCCGTGCTATCTCACCTCGATAGAATTGACTTGCTGTTTATCGATGCCAATCACCAATACCGTACCACTCTTAAATACTTTTCATTGTGTTTGCCAAAAATTCATCAAAAAAGCATTTTGGTACTGGATGACATTCATTGGTCTGAGGAAATGGAACGTGCCTGGAAACAGATAATACGACATGATCAGGTAAGATTGACAGTGGATCTATTTCAGGTGGGGGTGGCCTTTTTTGATCAAAATTTGAGCAAATCCCATCATGCCCTGGCATTGTAAGGTAGTGTTTGCTTAAGTCTGACCAAAGGTTAAAAGGTCAGCACTTAATTGCGAATTTATTGACTTAACGTTGAATATTTTTAATAATGTCTTAATTTCACCCTGTCAAATGGACTTCTAAGTATGACCCAACAGATAAACGAGACCGAAAAGAAGAAAAATAGTAAACTAGGATTTAAGGGCACCGGTTAACGGGTCAATACTTATTTTTTCCAGAGTGATGTTTGGGATACTTGCTAGTTTCTCGATGTCTTTTGC
>CAZAWQ010000491.1:0-3232 GCA_964488585.1 uncultured Roseivirgaceae bacterium | reverse complement strand
GGTCATGGATTGTTATTTATTTTAAGTTGACTACCAATCTGGTTTTCCACTATCAGGTCTTTTGGTAGCCTTTCTTTGGTTCTGCTGAATATATTGAACTTCACTATTTTTCATTGCTTCCAGGATCATTCGGGCTTTTTCTTCACTTATTTTGAGTTCTTCCATTTTTTCAGGAGAAGCATTTAGAGGTTCTTGCTGTTGCTCTTCCCCCTGTTCCTCTTCTGAAGGTGGTTTTTCAGATTCTTTGGGATCACCATCTTCATTTTCCGAGTCTTCCTCTGTTGACTGATCTTTTTCTTGATCTTCATCAGATTGCTCCTGTTCCTCTTGCTTCTGCTCTTGCTCCTGCTTTTCCTTTTCCTTTTGTTCTTGCTCTTGCTCCTGTTTCTCTTGCTGATTTTCCTGCTGTTTCTCTTGCTGATTTTCTTCCTCCTGATCCAGCATTTTCGTAACCAATTCGTAATTAAACCGTGCTTGCTGGTTATTTTGATCAGTTTTCAAAGCAGATTTAAACAATCCTTGAGCCTGACGGAGTACATCCTTTCCGGGCTTAGGGGGTGGAGCGCTTTGGAAAGTCATCACTCCCAGTTGGTTAAATGCTATAGACTGTATACCGGAAGATGCATTTTGAGCCAATTCGGTATAAGTGTTTTGAGCCAGTCGTTGGTAGATTTCGGCTTGTTCGCCTGCTGGCGCTGGTCCTGAGTTTACCGGGCCGTCAACACCTTGAGCTGGCGAATTATCTTTTTGCGTCATTAGGAATGCCGCATTTGCATAATTCATCAGGATTTCTTCCTCACTTATCTGAAATGAATCAATTAATATTCCGTAATGTTCAATTGCAGACTTATAGTCCCCGGATAGATAAGATTTTTGGGCCTCGGATTTTAGACGATTGATCTTTGCGATGTTGTTGGGAAACCCAGAAGCTATCACAGTAATAACTACTCCGAAAAGCCACTTCATATTCTTATGACATTAACTATCATCATAAAATCCAGTACAATTAGCGCCGTCGCAAGCCCCAGGAAGTAATAATATTTGTTAGTTGAAACGTCCACATTTCGGGTGTCCCTAAGCTCACCTTCAATGTTTTCAATAGTACTAATTAAACGATTAACATCATTTGTGGTACTACTTATCTCAAAGTATTTTCCGTCCGTAAGACTTGCGATATCCTTCATACTCTTAGAGTTCAACTTGGTAATAACCTCATTTCCATCCTTGTCTAGCTTGACTCCTGCCCTGGTAACAATAGTACTGCCTTCGACTGTACCCACACCTACACTATATAACTTGATACCGCTTGCTTCAATCTTTTCCGCCATCTCTCTGGTAGATTCCCCAAAATCTTCCCCATCGCTGATTAGGATGATCACTTTTGATATTTGTTGAGAAATGGTTGATTCTGTCCCGGATAATTTCTCAAGCGCCAATTGCATAGCTGGCGCAAAATCTGTTCCGGAATTGGAAACCAGGTTGGTATGCAGGGTTTCAATCCAAAGATTTAAGGCACTTTGATCGTAAGTGAGTGGGCATTGAACAAAGGCCTCAGAAGTAAAAATTATTATTCCAATGCGGTCGCTGCTAAATGCGGAAACGATTTTTTTTAACTCAAATTTTACTTTCTCCAGGCGACTAGGTTGAATATCGAAGGCGTTCATTGACGCGGAAAGGTCTACGGCAATATATATGTCTTTACCTATTGATTTGATTTCCCGGGTGGATTTACCAAAACTAGGGCCTAATAGAGCAATAATGAGTAATGCAAAATAAACAGTTCTAAGAATCAACTTGACCAGCACTTTTCCATAGCCAGTTCCCAACCTGGTAGTTACCAGGAAAACCCGTAACAAGTACCCCCCATAAAGTAATAGAAATAAGCCAATAAGAATTATTTCTGTAAGATTTAATGATTTGATCCAATTCATGGACTCCTGGTCGATCTTAAACCACAAAGATAACAAAGGGGTGGGTAAGCGACAACCACGAAAATCTGAAACCCACGCAACCATTTTTAGTTAGCCGGTCGTATTGCTAATACTGGTGATCCATACTCAAGGGCATTCGGCAAGATTTTTAGCTTGACAAGTACGCATTGTCAATCAGTTCGAGAATAGGAGAGATCCAGTGCTAAAAAGTGTTAACAAACCAATCAAGACAAAATGAAAAAGCTATCAAATTCTTTTTTAAAATGGTACATGCTGATTATAGGTATTTTAGGTTTAGTTGTAATTGCATGTTCGAGCGATGATGATGGTGGAGCTGTTATAAATCCGCCCCCCATGCTTACTGGTAATAGTGAAGATTATTCGTTGTTCTCAAAATCAGATCCGGGAATTAGTGGCAAAGTAACCTTTGCTGAGCGGGATGATGGAGTAACCGTGATAACCATTGAGCTAGATGGCACACCAGACGTGGGTGATCATCCTGCACATATTCATGGGAATACCGCTGCCGAAGGAGGAGGCATCTTAATTGATTTGACAAATGTTGATGGTTCTACAGGTAAGAGTGTTACTGAGGTATCGTCCGAAACATATAATAGTCTAATTGACTTTGACGGATATATCAATGTTCATTTGAGCCCAAACGATTTAGGAACTCTGGTCGCCCAGGGCGATATTGGACAAAATGAATTGACAGGAACTTCTGAAGAATACCCGATCAATGCCAAAACCGATCCAAATATCTTTGGTACAGCCACTTTTTCCGAAAGAGTCAATGGTGAAACATTAGTGGTTGTGACTTTGGAGGGTACTGATGCCGCTGGTGATCATCCCATGCACATTCATGCGAACACTGCAGCCGAGGGCGGAGGTATATTAGTTAGCTTAACCAATGTCAATGGAGAAACTGGAGTTAGTGCAACAAGCGTAGCGGCGATGAACGATGACACTGCCATTACCTATGCAGAACTTATCGAATTTAATGGGTATATCAATGTCCATGTAAGTTCTGGTGATTTAGGCACCCTAATTGGACAGGGGGACATTGGACAAAACGCACTGACTGAAAATTCTGTGGAATATCCATTGAACAGTAAATCAGATCCCAATATAAGTGGTACAGCCACTTTTGCCCAAAGAAATAATGGCTTCACTTTGATCACCGTACAACTTGAAGGAACCGGTGAGGGCGGCGATCACCCTTCTCATATACATGAGAACGATGCCGCCACTGGAGGAGGTATTTTGATAAGTCTAAGTAACGTAAACGGTGCTACGGGAAT
>CAZAWQ010000490.1:0-1824 GCA_964488585.1 uncultured Roseivirgaceae bacterium | reverse complement strand
GAAGCTTACCAAAGCCTTGGATATTCAGAGGGAAGTTTCCCCGTCAGTGAGCGGTACGCTCAGGAAGTACTGTCTCTGCCTATGTCTGAACAATTAAAGGAGGAGGAAATCCAATATGTTGCTAATCAAATTAAGGCCTTTTTTGATGGTTAGATCGGGGGTCACCTACTTGATGCGATTTCTTTTAGTTCATCCAGTTTAAAATCATTAAAAACAGCAAAAAAACAGCTATTTTCAGATCTGGTTACATATTTTAGAAATCCAGCTAGGCTATTCTCATTTGCCTTGGTGAAAATCTTGGAATGACCTAAACCAACTACCGGTATTTGGTAGTTTAGAGCACCGAATTTTCTCTCTATTCGCTTCATCATATTGGTGAGTTGTTTTCCGGTACATTGATTAAAGTCCATTTTTAGTGCATGTTTTTCAAGCAGTAGTGATTTCAGTTTGGAAACAATCCCGATTGATTGCGCACTATCATTTGGCACTTCCGATGCATTAGATTTTGGATGTTTATGAAAGGATGCCTGAAATACCCGATACAACCGATTTGCGGTAATGAAATTCAAAATGTGATGTTGTTCACAATAGATCGGAACTTCCAGTAAGGTGCTGTCTTTATCAATATTACAAACATTGTCCTCACTGGCAGGCCATGGTAAAAGTTCACTAAACGCATCGGTATAATCAAAGGTAACCCGCCCATTTCGTTGACCAAACTTAAAGATAGAAGTATCTATAAGGATTTGATTTTGTTTCAAGGCTCTCAGTATATTAGTGGACGGTACCATCGACCAGTTGGCGGCCCGAAATACAAAGCATTCATAATCCGGCTTAACTTCTCGGATCATGTTTTCCAGAAATTTTTTTCCTATTGAAATTAATTCGTTCAGTCTCTCTATAGGTAAATCGGCCATACTATATTCCGGCCAATATTGATTCCAAGAATTGTTCTTATATACTGATTTGAAATAGGAGGAATGCATATGTAATTGCACATCGTGACCCCCAAGTATTGCTTTTTGAAGTTGTGCCTTAATTTCCTGGAAATGGAATTTATCCTCTCCCGTTTCCTCCATGTATTCCTTGAATTTGAGAATTTCTCCTACGTCCGCCATTATGGTTAGTTTAGCACCATATTGATCAAAAAGTCGAAGCATCCGGTCTGTTGGTTCCAACATCAAATTTCTTGGAGAACCTTCACCATTGCCGTGAATTTCATAGTCTAAAGTAAATAATACCCCAAACTGCTTGTTGTCTTTAATCATGATTCATCAAGGTTTCTAAATGATCTACTATGGTGTGCATCACTCGGTTATCGAGTGAATTCAGTGTCTCAGGACGAGCTCGTTTTTCTATTTTAATGTCCTGAACATCAGACTCATCTTTAATCAATTTCAATCTTCCGTCTTTCTCAAGATATTGATCTACCGCACCAATCTGACCTCCAAATATGCTGAATGCCGGAACTTTCAAAGCAGCAGCCTCGCGAATCATGGTGCCTCCTGCACTAATTACCAAATCGGAATACCATATCAAGTTTAATCCGTCTAAGACCTGAACAGGTATAATGATCTTACGCTGATCGAACCAGGGAGCAAACTCTTTGCGAATTTCTTTGCCTTGTTCTGTGGTTCTGGGAAGCATTATAATGCAAGCATTTTCATTTTTGCATATATGGGACATGGCCATTCTAAAGTGCCTGTCACTTCGGGAATCGTGATAATGCGCTGAAGTAGCCGGTGGCCGCACCGTTATCAATACCTTTTTTTCATCTAAATTTGATTTTTCCAGGAATTTTTGATCCGGATTGAAGTTAAATAC
>CAZAWQ010000489.1:0-4947 GCA_964488585.1 uncultured Roseivirgaceae bacterium | reverse complement strand
TATCAGACCATGAAAATTAAAATAATTGGTAGGATCTACCTTGCCTGCTATAAGGGTTAGTCGGTCATCTACCAAGCTCTGCTGCCAGTTAAGCTCCAACACCCCAATGTTTCACGGGATTTTTGAGTCCGGATATTATGGACTGCCTGCCACAGGATTTAATGATTACAGCTTTCGGGTGTTGGAGCTTAACTGGCAGCAGAGCTTGGTAGATGATCGACTAACCCTTATAGCAGGCAAGGTAGATCCTACCAATTATTTTAATTTTCATGGTCTGATAGTGCCGTGGACCAGTTTTCTTGGTTATGGGTCCTCGGTATCAGGGTCCGTTAACTGGCCCGATATGGGTTTGGGAATTATTGCAGGATATAAAATTACTGACCAGTTTTACGCGATTGCGGGATTGACAGATGTTCGGGGTGACTTATTCGTCAAAGGCGAATTCCTTAATTTTGGGGAAAATTTTTTTGATGGAAATTTCTTCAAAGCTATTGAAGTTGGATTTGTCCCAAGTATGACAGAGCGATATTTCAAGAAATTCAGCATTACTCTATGGCAAACAGATTCCTACCTAACTCCTTCAGGAAATGACATCCCCAGTGGCAATGGCGTGGCCTTTAGCTCACATTGGTTCTTCCAGGATAAATTCGCACCATATATTCGCTTTGCATTTTCTGACGGTAATGGTGAAAATGCTTTTTATAAGAAGGACCTGCAAATTGGTCATGGAATGGTTATGAAATCACATGACCTCCTGGGTACTTCTTTGAGTATTGCAAAAACCAATATCCCTGATACCAAAAACCAGCTGACCATTGAGGTCTACTACCGCTTTCATATCACGGAGCACCTGGCACTGACTCCGGATTTTCAATGGATCATCAACCCCACACTTAATCCCAATACGGACAATTTAACTTATATTGGAATAAGAGGAAGAGCGACTCTTTAAGGTAATATGGATTTAATTCTTGCTGATATGCTCCACACTGTTGGTTTTTAATGTCTAAAATATCCCCTCGGAAATTACTGGTCTTAAGTTTAGTACTGCTTCCCGAAATAATGGCGGTCCAATCCTTCATCGACTCCATCACTTTTTGCTTTGGCTGCTATGTCAAGACTGATTTTATCAGTACCTGGTATAGAAATGGTGACGTAGGCAGTGAAAGGATATACTGATTCAGTGCTTAATGAGAAAAAATAGCTCACTCAATTAGGGATTAATAATTAAAAATGGACAATTAATGAACAACTGTGAATCGTTAATTTTTAATAGTTCATTGACCGGGATGATATATTGTCTCTGCCCTTGCTTCTACATCCTCCCGGTAAAAGGCCACATCCTTAAATTCAACATCTGCATACCTCTGTGCCTGATCGTCAAAGTGAGGTGAATTTGGATTACTACTTTGTCCTCCAGCTAGCAGGCTTTTGGCTTTGACCCTGTCCCCAAATTCAACCACTGCCACAAAACTGTTGCCACTGGTACCATAGAATTTCTTGTTGCGGTTATTTGTCCGGATTCCGAATGCCGCAAGAGCCCCCCAGGTTCCTGATGCCAAACCAACTGGGATACTAGGCTTATCATCATCAAAAGCCGCGTTAATGTCTCCACTCAGTCTTTGAAACCGGTTAATTTCTCCCCACGGTACTTCCCAGGTTCCATAAAGCTCTTCCATGAGTTCCAAAGCTGTCCGAAATAAGTCCAGTCGTTCCTTGAAAGGTGCATCAGTTCCAAAATAATTTAGCCGCTCCAATGCTCTTCTGTTAAACATCACCGGTGACTGTCCCTCCCGGTAACACATGGTGCCATAGAAATGAGCAAGGGACATGGCTATCGACCCTTTGCTTACTCTGAAGTCCCATTTTCGAAGCGTTTCAATGGGTGCTTGTAATTGTGGATCCGGAGTTTGATAAAATGCCTCAATAAGCCCTGGAATGAGCATTTCAAATCCCGGCAAATAGGGATCGTAGGCCAGCGTAATCAACTTGTCTAAAGTAAAATCGTCGCCTCCGGTCAAAAGTCGAATGGCGTGTATCCCCCTGAAATTTTCACGATCAATCGACATATATCCTGGGTAATCTTCTTTTTTGGGGCTGTTCCCAACAGCGCTGGTGAAGGGGGTTGAATTGCAGTTCTGAATCCAGCCGTTAGGCGGGTTGAACAAAGTAATGGATTCATCCACGGTATGTAATCCCTGCCAGTCAGTATCAGGATTGCTTCCATCTACTGGTTTTGAATAGTCGAACCGAGGGTCTCTAATGGGGATGAAATTACCGTGGTAATATCCAATAGTTCCCTGAGCATCAGCATAGACGGTATTATTGGAAGAATTGGTACGCATTTTCATCATTTCCCTGAACTCACCATGACTACTCAATTTTGTGCGTTTGTATGATTGAGCCAGAGCCTTCACCGGTTTCCACATCAAAGCAGTGGCGGTCCACCGATCGTCTACCAAATGAGTGATGGGCCCGTGATGTGTGTGATAGGTTGGAAAGATCCGTTCATCCACGCCGCCATCTCGATTTCTGTATTTCAGTGTAACTTCCGATACTTCTACCGGACGTAGTTGATCTCCATACCTGTACATGGGTGATCCATCCTGGTATTGGATATCTTCCACAAACTCGTCGATCACATCGGTATAAGTAGAGGTATGCATCCACCCTGTCTTTTCATTAAATCCCTGATAGACAAAAAACTGTCCCCAGGTCACCGCACCGTAGGCATTGAGCCCCTCCTCACTGACCACGTGAACCTCTCCGCGGAAGTAGAAGGAAGTATGTGGATTGATCAATAACATGGCTTTTCCGGATTCCGTTAAACTTCCTGAAATGGCAATACCATTAGACCCCCGGGGCTCTTCCAACACCCTGGGCAATGTTAAATTGAAAGCTTCCGTCGGTTCCATTTCCAACTGTTGCTGATAAAACTCTCTGATGCCCTTAATGGACACCCGCTCGATATCTCCCCCAATAGAGCCTTCACTAAAATACATGGGCATCCAGGGCTCAAATCTGGTGAACAGTCGTGGTTTCACTTCGGGATGGGTATGAAGGTAAAAATTAATGCCATCTGCAAAAGCAATACATAACTTTTTTAGCCATGTTGGACTTTTTTGATAATTCTCAATAGCCTCAGCTTTGGTCATAAATAATCTGGCCCGTAGGTCACTATAAATAGCTCCCTCACCTTCCACCTCCGCCAAACGGCCAATAGCCCAAATATAGTTTTGTTCAACCCGGGGGAAATCATCTTCACATTGGGCATAAAGCAAGCCAAACACAGCATCTGCATCAGTCTTACCATAAATATGTGGCACCCCAAAATCATCCCGAATGATCTCAGTATTAGCAGCATGGTTTTCCCAACGGGCAAAGTCTTGATTGATCTCAGGCGAAGAACAAGAAAATATAATCAGTGCGCCGACCACCAGAAGCCCATTCAGCATAGTAAATCCTTTTTTTATTTAATATAGTAAATCTATAAATAACCGGCTCCGTATAGTCATACTACTTTGTAGGTAGGCTGACATAGACTATTTGACCATTAGTTTTTATATCTTTAGTAAATGCTCAATCTCAAACATTCGTTGGTCCTAGCTTTACTAATTAGCTGCCAGGTGATCATTGGTCAGGCCAAGCCAGGAATTTACCTCACTATAAACCTTGACTTGGAGCTATGCGACCATAAAATGAAACTGCTTAACGCAGAATCCATGTATTGTATTTTAGAAGAGCCCATCATTGAATTTGATTCTTTTGAAAAAGTCACGGAGATGGCCTATGATTCACTTTTTGAAATGCGCAATTTCCGTATTATTCTTACGCCCAAAGGTGCGAAATACGTGAATACCATTGCTGCAAAGCTCCCCAATCAAAAGCTTGCTTTAGTAGTAAATGGTATACTGGTAAGCATCATCGATCTATATGGAATTTATAATGCCAGGACCATTGTCATTTGGGACCAGTTTGACAGTCAGTCCATGGACTGGATACATAGAAGTTTGGTAAATAGTGTCACCAAGTTTCATAAAAAAAGTTAAATTATACTTTATACTCAGCAAAACACAAACCCATGAAATCAGTGATCATAACAGGTTCCAACCGTGGTATCGGCCTCGAGACTGCTATTGCATTTGGCAGGGCCGGCTATAAGGTTTATGCAACCATGCGCAATACAGAGAGCGCATCTGAATTGGGAAACCGGGCGCAACAGGAGTCAATGCCCATATCAATTCATCAACTGGATGTAAATTCCGATGAATCAGTTAAAAATTGTATCGAATCTATCATCGATGAGAACGGCTCAGTAGATGTTTTAGTAAACAACGCCGGCATCGAACGCCGCGGTTCGGTAGAAGAATTAGATTTGTCAGAGTTTGAAGGTGTTATGAACACTAATTATTTGGGTCCTATACGTTGCTCTAAGGCAGTAATACCTAAGATGAGGGAAAGAAACAGCGGCTGCATCATCAATGTTACCAGTGTAGCTGGGCGCATTGCTCTTGCACCGTTTGGACCATATAATGCTTCAAAATTTGCGCTGGAGGCATTGAGTGAAACTATGGCAATCCATTTAAAACCATTTAACATAAAAGTGGCCATTGTAGAGCCTGGAATAATTGATACTGATATGGCACGAGGCATTCAGGATGGCAGCGGTGAATCACATTATCCAAACCTGCACCGAATAGCTGATATGTTTGCTACATCACTTAAAAACCCCGTCCCCCCTACGCTGGTAGCAGATAAAATCCTTGAGGTCGCTGAAAGTGATAACAATCAACTACGGCACCCTGTTGGACCGGATGTATTACCCTTTCTTGAGTGGAGGGCGTCCATGACTGATGAGGAATGGGTGAACTGGCATTCGGCTGATGACGATACCTGGTACGAAGCTCTGGCGCGCGACGTGGGAATGGATGCACGATCAAAGGTGTA
>CAZAWQ010000488.1:0-1587 GCA_964488585.1 uncultured Roseivirgaceae bacterium | reverse complement strand
AATCAGAAGAAAAAAGGAATTTATAGATTTCAGGCATTTTACGCACCTTTCTTTTATGGAATAATGACCCTTTACTGGTTAATAAGTAAAGATTTTGAGGCATTGGTAAGGTATAATAAAAAGAACTTATTGGAGCGGCAGGGAATAACCTTAAAAAAAGCTGTGGCACAGGTAATCTTCAATAAAATCTGGTATTTGGCTTTAACAATTGTTCTACCAATGATTGTGATAGGATTGCCTTGGTGGCAAATCTTATTGGGATTTTTATCGATGCATTTTATCTGTGGATTGCTATTGACTTTTATCTTTCAGGCAGCTCATGTGGTTGAGGAAACAGATTTTTATGTTACTGATGATAGTGGTAGTGTAGAAAATAATTGGGCCATCCACCAGATGAAAACAACTACTAATTTTGCTAATGGAAGTGTAATATTTACCTGGTTAATTGGAGGCCTGAATTACCAAATTGAACATCACTTGTTTCCAAATATTTGTCATGTTCATTATAGGAAGATCTCCAGTATTGTAAAAGAAACTGCTAAAGAATTTAGTGTACCCTACCACCACCACAAAACCTATTTCGGAGCGCTAAAAAGTCATTTTTCCTTGCTCTATCAGTTAGGGAAAGTTCGGGTCAGCTAATTATTTGTCCGCATACTCAATCGAAGTACTTAGCCAGTAAGCTTTCCCATTCGGCAATAAAGTCCTCATAATCGGAAGCGGAAAATTTTGCGACGAATTCATTTCCCTTTTTTGACAATCCAATGTATTCATAGGTTACTTGCACTTTTGTACCTGCATTTTCCAACTCAGTGCATTGCACAGAAATAACGCCAATCTTATCTTTCGGTTCTACCTTATAGAATTCTACTAGATACGATTCGGGTTCATATTTTTTTACTAACCATATGGCATCAGTAGATGCATGATCATGAGTTTTTGTTAAAAACACATAATCCTCATGGAGATGGTTCGTACCCATGATATTTTCGTAGTCCCAACCAGGTACCCACAATTTTTCGCCTTCTGGACTAAACAATGGAAACAGCTTGTTTATTGATTGGTTGATTTCAAATGATGCTGTGTGTTTGACCTTGTTCATAGCCTTTTTTTATGTGCAAACGTTTGTCAATATTGATTACTCTGTTGCTGCCATAATAACACTGATTTGCAGACTTTTTTATATATTTTGGTAGAGTTTTTAACAGATAAAATTACAAATTCCCATCAGTCAAAGTTGACTGTAGAATTTTCATTTTTATTGGATCCTGCTCCAATTTCTCCCATGACCAAAATACTACTCCACGGGATGGTGGCTTTAGTGACTCCTTAAGTGATTCTTCAAATTCTATCGCATCCAGCGGTTCACTTAAATATGCTTCACTCACTTGAATACTGGGAATGATTTCGTTTTGCGTAATTTGATCCAAATCTTGAACAATGGAATGGATCCAGGATGGCGATTGCTTAACCATATGCGCATAGGTCATTGGTGATAAGTAATTTGCAAATGGAGATATTGCAGCTAAATCCTGACCGGTTACTATTTTTATTGCTCCATCAAATTCATCTTGTGCCCATGGAACA
>CAZAWQ010000487.1:0-2435 GCA_964488585.1 uncultured Roseivirgaceae bacterium | reverse complement strand
CCAATTGTACAGGTAATTCGGTGCTGAGTGCCTGAATTGCAGCGCCTGTTCCACGACCGCCACAGCCCACCAGGGCAACCTTGATGGAATCTGATCCGGCCACTTGTGCACTAACACCTACTGGCAGCGTAGCAGCCAGTATCCCACTTCCGACCATAGCGGAAGTCTTACAAAATTCCCTACGGGTAAATGCGGTTTTATTATGCTTTAATTTCATGTTATTGGACTTATAGTAAATATTTGGTGGTATTTCTGATTACGAACTTTAAAGTTGGCGATAAATTTCTTCATCCACAAAAGCTGCTTAAGATTTTACAGCGTCCGCACTTGTATTATTTTAGCCTGGCAACGGAATGAGTTCTCCAGTTTGTTTGTTTTTGGGCATTTGCGCATTCACCGACAACAAGTAGCTGGTTAATAGCGCTGCTAAATCCTTACGCATCTTTTGCTGGCTTTCAGCCAAATTTGTGGTTTCTCCTATATCATTGCTGATGTTAAATAGTTCAAATCGTTGGTCCTTATGGTAGTAAATGAGTTTCCAATTACCTTTTCGTATTGCACTGAAGGCTCCTATACCAGGGCCGGTGGGTCCCCATTCGTTTGGAAAATGCCAGTATAAAGGTCTATCCAGGGTCCTTAGGTGGTTGTCTTTTAACAAGGGTACAAAACTTATGCCATCTACACTTTGAGCAGTAAAATATTGATCAATACCTGCTATTTCCAAAATACTGGGAAAAAAATCTTCAATGATCAAGTAATTGGCGTTTTCTGATCCCGGTGGAACCACTCCGGGCCACTTGACCATCATGGGCTCCCTAATACCTCCTTCATGAATAGATCCTTTACCACTAGACAATGGCTTATTGTGGGTATGAGGTTCACCTCCCCTAGCCACTGCACTCAATCCCCCGTTGTCAGACATAAAAAGGATTACCGTATTTTCTGAGAGTTGTTTTTCTTCAAGGTAATCCATAATCCTGCCCACACTGGAGTCCATGCTCTCAATCATAGATGCATAGCTGGCTTCGATGGAATCCAGACCTAATTCCAAATAGTGGTTTAGAAATTTTTGATTAGCCATGATGGGCGTGTGTACCGTGTAGTATGCCATGTAAAGAAAGAAGGGTTTGGTATTTTGATCCAGGGCCTTCAGCGCCTCACTAGTAAGAGCGTCAGTTAGATAAATTTCCTCACCATGGTATTCGTCTAAGCCAGGTACTGGCCAGGGGGTGTCCTGAAATTCAGGCGTATTACCAAAGTTTTCAGACCCATAATAGCTTTTGGGAGCTCCTGCAGCATGCCCGGCTATGTTAACGTCAAAACCCAGATTCAGTGGGTCCTCACCTGGAGTACCAATTGCACCAAAATGTGCTTTACCCACATGAATAGTAAAGTATCCATTGTTTTGCAGTATCTCAGGCAATGTGGTGGCAAAAACCGAATTTTGAAGTGTTGAATCAGGTGATAGCCCATTTACATTCCATAAGGGAAACTCCAATGACTGGTGCTCGCGTTCCATCGGTTGAATCCGATCCCGATGCAAGGTCCAGTTAGTGACCCGATGACGGGCAGTATTCATACCAGTCATCAGACTAACACGGGTAGGCGAACAAACCGGTGTTGCATAGGCTTGGGTAAATTTCATGCCCTGTGATGCCAATCGCTCCATATTGGGAGTTTTATAACGCTGATTAAATGGAGTTTCCCGGTCCCAAAAAGGAACAGAAGTATCCTGCCACCCCAGGTCATCTACTAAAAATAACACAATGTTTGGCGGAGGAGTGGGCACTTCAGTACTAGGATCCGAGCAAGCACAAAGTAGGCATGCCAATAATGTAAAGCCCCAAAGTTTCATCATACTGTTTTTCGGTTTTTTATTAATCCAGACAGCTATCTTAAGGATTAACCGAGTAAAATACTAGTCTCCAAAGGTCTATCATTCTTACAAATGATTTAAAAACAGCCCTGAACAGGTTGCAATAGGTGAAATT
Organism: uncultured Roseivirgaceae bacterium; assembly: GCA_964488585.1. Taxonomy (GTDB): domain Bacteria; phylum Bacteroidota; class Bacteroidia; order Cytophagales; family Cyclobacteriaceae; genus SZUA-3. The sequence continues at coordinate 444 of CAZAWQ010000487.1, read as the reverse complement.
AAATGTCAGCTTTACGACATATATTCTTTAATTTATAGCCACAAGTAACTAATGGAGCGATTCTTTAGAAAGACTATCATTTTTTGTCTGCTAAATATTTTGGTGGTAAACCTTGGTGCTCAGCATTCCGTGGCAAGAAAATGGAATGATGTTCTGCTAGAAGCCATCAGAAATGATTTTGCAAGACCCACGGTCCACGCCCGGAATCTGTTTCATACTTCCGTAGCCATGTACGATGCATGGGCGGTTTACCATCCTGAGGCTTCTACCTATTTTACCGGACATTCAGTAGGCGGCTATTTCTGTTCTTTTGGTAAGGTTGCCCCTGTCAGTGACTTGAAAGCTGCCCAAGAGGAGGCAATGAGCTATGCAGTCTATCGTTTACTGACTCACCGCTTTTTGTATTCACCAGGAGCTGATGAATCGCTGCAGCGTTTTGACTCT
>CAZAWQ010000486.1:0-3308 GCA_964488585.1 uncultured Roseivirgaceae bacterium | reverse complement strand
CGTGAGACAGTCTATTTGATCTTTCAACCCGTAAGGTTTGCCCTGCCCTTGTTGTTACCAACAAGGCGGTGAGCTCTTACCTCACCATTTCACCCTTACCACGCCGAGGCGTGGCGGTATATTTTCTGTGGCACTATCTATTCCCGTCTGTATTGTCGGGACCTTCCTGTTAGGAAGTACGGCACTCTATGTTGCCCGGACTTTCCTTCACGCCAAAAGGCGTGACGATAAGACAACTTGCATTTTATTCTTTATTCCTATTCTTTAATATTTTGATACTATCATTAGTGTTCGTCAACCCCGGTCAATCGTTCTTCCCAATGGTCGGCAACCTCCGCAACCTCCAGGATCATTTCTTTAAGAACCTGTGATGTTATACCCTCATAACTTGCAACGGCCTCAACTTTTAGATAATTTTCGTAAAGAGCGAATTTAGCATGGCACAAATTGGAGTTCTCTTCCAACAGTTCCACCAGATTAAGTGTGTCTTTATACCTGCATATCTTAGAACTGATCTCAATCATAGTTCTTTTGGAGGCCTCTTCTTTTCTAGTACCGATAACTGTTTGAAAGCGGCCCTGTTCCAAAGGAACCACAATGATTGATTTGTTCTGATCGTATTCGGAAAATTGTCCACCTATTTCCTGGGAAAAATCACGCATAAAATTCACTAAATCCATAAGATTGACGTTTAGTGTTCTAAAATAATCAATTAAACAATAAAGCCCATAAACTTCAAATAGAACTCTATTAGAATTTCAAAAAATGGAATTTTAACCCATCTACACTGTTAAGTTCAAGCGTAGGCGCAGGCAAGTGTATTAAGTCTACCACGTAAAGTAAAGTATTCACCAGTTTATTATTACCGGTAAAGTGACTTAGATCAAAATCAATTCCAAAATAATATTGTCGATAACCCTGGTATCCAAGGTCAAGATTCTGGCGATCATTAGCGTATACCATGTTGTTTACTCCATAACCAAATACAAAATTCAACCATTTGGGAAATTTTGTCTGTGGTGGTAGGAAAGCATACAAGTCGACACTTAGCCAGTAGGTTTGACCATTGTAGTCCTTTAAAAATTCTTCATGGAAACCATCACCCAATACATTCGGTCTTTCATTTGCCAAAGATGTTGGGGTAAAGCTGTACTTTGGTTTAATACGTGCTTCGTTCCAAATCATGTATTGGGCCATTGCTGTTCCTGAGCCAACTGCGTTAGCTATCAGATCTCCCCAGGAAGCTCCGTATTGCTCGGAGAACCCGTCTAATATCTCGATAGGAGTGAGAATCAGAAACCCCATCATACCGCCCCAGAGATGGGCTTTTTTTTTGGACATTCCTGCATGTTGAAATAAATGTATGCTGGCCTGACTTATATGAAAAGCGGAATAGAAGTGCCCTGCCTTATCAAGTTGTTTCCATTCGGAATTATCGTTGAAAAAATGAAATTCGGTCCTGGGAAATTCTTCATACCATGCTTTGTTCAACCCGTAGAGGGCCATCCCATACAGAGCGCCAGAAGCTATAGCTATATTTCTAACGCTCTTATTGGTACTACTACCAGGATGCTTGCTGGAATCGGGCTGCTGTGCCCGGGCGCCTATCGAGATTAACAACAGGGTAATAAAAATAATTAAAACTGTTACTTTACTTAATATTTGCAGCTCCTGAGCTTGGGTTATTCTCAGTATTGCGAGAGACATCCTGGGGGTTTTTGTTCTTTTCTTTCCGACTAAAAAGTTCATTTATTTTGTTGAATGTCTGGGTGTGAAGAAGACTAAAACCTGCCGAGGTTGTATTGTTTTTTTCTATGCCTGAATTTAGTGAATTATATGTATTTCTGTTGTACATCTTAGCTCTGAATTTACCATCGGGAGAAAGTAGGTATTCCAGGGTCCAGTCACCCGCTACACTACTGAAATCACTGGTGTTTTCAACGGTATTGGTAAAACCTCCTTCCCTGGTTACTCTTAGTCGCCCATCCAGAAAAGTATAACTTAATCGAAGTTGAAAGGTATTTAATGCTTCTTGATCCAGGCCATTCAGATCCACGTCGATTTCAAGATTTTCATCCACTTGAGAAAACCAATAACTCAATTGGTTGGAGAGCAATTCGCTGACACTGCTTCCTATGGCACTACCTTGTCCCAGACTCAGGTCATCAGGTGGTGAGAATTGACGTAATATAATCAGACTGAACACCTGTCGATTGAGTGCTTGTTCGTCATTCTTAATTTCCTGTAATACCCTGGTTATTTCGAGATCTACCGTCTGATTATCCTTCAGGTAAAGATCAAAATCAATTTCAGGGCTTAGCAATTGACCTTTCAGGTCCAGCTGTACAATTACTGGATACCTTCCTTGAATCAGGCTTTCAGGTTGGTCTGCAAACAATGGTGATATATCAGCGGTTTGTTCATAGGTAGCCTGAATGTCCATGATGCCTTCGTACGGATCTCCATACCAGGAAATCTTACTGGTAGGTAAAATATCGAACTCCTTGTTGATAATATTATATAAGGTGAAATTGTACCCACCTTCCTGAATGACATACTCGCCAAACATGTTGAAATCACCTTCAGTATCTATCAGCAGATTTAAATGTCCATTTCCGCGACCTCTGATTATATCACCGGCTTGCAAATCAAATATGATCTCCATATAGGCATCAGGCGTGATATCCAATTCAAAATCAAGGTTGATTCCGCCCGCTTTTATCCGTTTTACTTCCAGTTCATCCGGCCCTATTTGTAAGGTATCATTGAAGCTTACAAAATTGATGTAGTCTTTTTTCTCAACATCGGTATTTTCGTTGATTGGAATAAAAATTTTGGTTCCTTTTTCAGAAATGGCTGAGGCTTTGACTTTGAAGTTGCCCAGGGGGCCGTTAAACTGCAAATCTCCGCTTACGATAGCGGTTCCGTAGTACTGTCGACCCCGCTCATTGACCGTATTAAGCACCATGAAGTTGGATAACTCACCTGATAGATCTAACTCCAGGTCCTTGAATCCATTATGAATCAATCCTCCATTAAGGATGGCCAAACTGCCATTTTCATCCAAAAGTTGACCATCTGCTATCCCAATGCGGTTGTCAGTAAACTGAACGACACCTTGGTAGTTATAAATAGTATTCAGGTAGTTGACTTTGAACTGTCCCTGTGAAATTTGGATGGACCCGTTTAGATTGGGATGTTTTAAGGAACCGCCTATGGTTAAGTTTCCGTTGATCTGTCCTTGCAGGTCCGAAAAAGTTTTTCCTACAAAAGGCTCGACCAGGTGGAGGTTTGCCTGATTCAGTCTG
>CAZAWQ010000485.1:0-12030 GCA_964488585.1 uncultured Roseivirgaceae bacterium | reverse complement strand
GCCGGGATTGCTCTTAATTCGGCACCTTCTAAAACTATGAAAGCTGGTGAGAGCATTGAGTTTTGTACCTCCTATTTCTTTGGGCTACAACCACAGAAGTTGGCGCTTTCCAGACAAATGGGGGTAACCGGAGCAGTGGCTCCACCAAGCCCCCGATACGCTGACATGCAGGGGAAAAATGGATGGGATATTGAGGTGATAGCCGCGGTCAAAGAGCGTTTTAAAAAAGAAGGATTAGACTGGAGGGTGGTGGAAGGTCCTCCTACTTTGGAAAAAACAAAACTTGGACTAGATGGCAGGGATGAGGAGATTGACAATTTCATCACCTTTGTAACGAACATAGGGAAATTGGGGATTGACATCGTGTGCTACAACTGGATGCCAGTAATCAGCTGGCATAGAACTGCCACCGAAAAGCTGGGGCGTGGAGGGGCACTCATGACAGCCTTTGATTATGAAGATATCAAGGACCAGCCCATGACAGAGTACGGAGAGGTTTCTTCAGAAACCATGTGGAGAAATCTGGAATACTTTCTCAAAGCCCTGGTACCTGAATGCGAGAAGGCCAATGTGAAACTGGCGCTACATCCTGACGATCCACCCATTGATAATATTCGAGGCATATCCAGGATCATGACTTCTGCGGATGCTTTCAAGCGACTGATCGAACTGGTTCCAAGTCCTGTTAATGGAATTACTTTATGCCAGGGAACATTTGCCACCATGGGAGAAGACATACCCTCGGTAATACGTTATTTCGGGAAGAGGGAAAAGATTTTCTTTGTCCACTTTCGTGACATCAGGGGCAACAAATACAACTTTGAAGAGGTTTTTCAGGACGATGGTATTACCGATATGTATCAGGCCATGAAACTATACTATCAGCTGGGATTTCGGGGACCTATGCGACCCGATCATGTGGCCACCGTGGCCGGTGACAGCAATGAACATCCGGGCTACAGTGTTTTGGGTAATTTATTTGCCATTGGTTATATGCGGGGCCTGCTTGAGGCGGTTCAAAAGGAAGCATAACATAAGAGCATATAATGAAAGGAGACTGATCACTTTATCAGGAGTAAGAACCCAGACTGTTCAATTATAAAACTGGTTAAGTCCATTGAGACCTAATGCTAAAAACTTCATGCCTCCCGGCAGGCGAGGGCTAAAAACTCACTGAGAGTAGCTCACGAACGCAATGGACTTACTATCAGGTGACCAACTGGGTACATTTATGGTTCCTTGTCCACCGAAAAGATAAGCAATGGTTCTGGGTACACCACCTGCCGCCGGCATCATTCGCAACGTTACCCTCTTATAGGTTGGATGAGATTTGGGGTCTATATGTGTAGGAAATGAAATAAATGCTATCCACTTTCCGTCAGGTGAAATATGTGGGAACCAATCGTTGTACTGGTCAAAAGTGATCTGCTCTTTTTCAGTACCGTCGGGTTTCATTCTCCAGATTTGCATGGTCCCGGTAGGGCTGGCGTTGTAATAAATATACTTTCCATCCGGACTATATTCGGGACCATCCGCATGGGACCCCCTATAATCTGTAAGCTTTATCTCTTCTCCTCCTTTGATCGAAATCCTGTAGAGATCATAGTTGTCGGATCCTCTTCGAGCCACATAAACCACCTCCTTATTATTTGGTGCCCAACCGTGCCAATAAGATGGTGTCTTTTCCGTTACTAGTTGCGGCTCTCCACCTTCCAAGGGTACTACATAGACTGTAGAGCCACCTCCAGGTAAGCCTTCTCGTTGATGACTGATGGCCAGGGTTTTTCCATTAAAAGAAATTCCGTGATCGTTGTTATTGCGGTCAGCGGTTCCTGTATTGAGCTTGGTTTTGTTTTCCCCATCTATTCCAATAGTATAAAGTGAACCCTCCTGATTAAATAACAATTGATTTCCATCAGGCATCCAGTTGGGGGCTTCAAAACGTGATTCGTAGGTATGAATAACTTTTCGTTTGCCATCAAAAACATTCATAATTTCCAGTCGAGAGCTCAACCATCCTTGCTCATTCGGGCTGTAGTCATCAGCTACTGGTTTATCGATTCTAACATTCCATGCCTTAGCCTCTTCAACCACATCTTCGTTGTGCGAGCATACAAATATCCCTGCAAATACTTCATCGGGAAGGTCGCCCATTTCCTGAGAGCCAATTATCTGGAGTGGCTCGCCAACTTGGGCAGCCCGCATAATTACGGTATTTCCGGTTCGTTCAAGTTGCAGGATTGGATAGTGGCTCTTAGCAGCAAAAATCTGATCTTGTGGATCCCTCATATGTGCTCCTTTCAATTGTCTCCATTGCAATACGGTCAGGCCATCACCATGCAGAGTTGCGCTAATATGTGCCGCATCATCTTGCAGCGACTCCCGGATCATCCATCCTACTTTTCTATGAGCATCAACTCCTGATCCAACTAAAGAAAAGTTTGCAGTCAAGATAAAATCACCCGTCAGTTTTTTATGTGCATATTGGAACTCATCTCTGCCAAACCATATATTATAACCGCTACCCTTAATTGAGTAAACTTGCTCATTGGAGTGGTAAAATGTAACACCTGCATTCTTGGGATTCCCAACATCTAAGTTGTTTTCAAAAATTCCAATTTGATCCTGTGCCAGGGTAAGGTTAAACAGAAATAAGCTGGATAGTAGAATTAAGGATTGTTTCATAGTGCAGAGGAGGTTTAAGTCTTAGGACAAAATATTTCCAATGGTTGCTTCTTTTTCGGGAGCCAATTCAAGGTTGTTTAAAAGCTAAACATTTCATAATATTTATTGATATTTGAGCTAAATGCAGCAACTCACAACCATTATTCCTATTTTAAGTTGTCAGAATTAATATCGCAAAAAATTTCAATTTCTATATTAACAAAAATCATCTGGTAAACCATGAATCTTGTAAGACATTTAAGGTTTTTGGTATTCGTAACTGCCATCCTCCAGCTGGTTGGATGCATTGAGCCTGAATCACAAAAGCCTAATATAGTGCTCATCATGGCTGATGACATTGGAATTTCTGATATCGGCTGCTTTGGAGGAGAGATTAGTACCCCAAATATAGATCGGCTTGCCAGCGGAGGCCTTAGATTCTCAACCTTCTACAATATGGCGAAATGTAATCCCACTCGCTCATCTTTACTAACCGGTTTGTACAGTGGTGGAAATGGAGCGGTTCACATTGCTCAATTGACTAAACAGGCAGGTTACTACAATATAATGAGTGGTAAAGAGCACTTTGACAGCTGGGTACCGGAATATTGTAAAGCAGAAAATGTATTCGACCATTCTTTTTATTTCTGGGCCACTACGGAATATTTTATTCCACCATCCGGTCAATTTGAGCGTCCGTTCTACCTGGAAGGCCGGCAGCTGGCAACATCTGAGATTGAGTTTGATAAAGACCCTATGTACAAGACGGATTTCATTACCGACTATGCCATCAGATGGCTGGATGAGATTATCAATAATCTGGATCCATTCTTTCTTTATCTGCCTTACCATGCCGCCCATTATCCGCTTCAAGCCCGACCAGATGATATCTCCAAGTATCGGGGGAAATACCTTAAGGGATGGGATTCATTAAGGCTGGAGCGATACCAGAGAATGCAAAAAATGGGCGTACTGCCAAAAAATGCCAGCTTGAGTCCGCCGGAGGGGAACCTCAATCAGTTCCGAGGCCCACTGGTCTCTGATTATACCAATTACTATCTCTGGGAAGATCTTTCAGCAGCTAAAAGGGACTCGCTGGATCTGGAAATGGCGGTTTATGCAGCCATGGTTGACCGAATGGATCAAAATATTGGCCGGGTACTGGACTGGCTTGAACAGAACAATAAATTGGAGAATACTTTAATAATGTTCCTGGTGGACAATGGATCCTGTCCGTTCTATACCAACAAGGTTAAGAATGTTCAGCCGGGGCCAGCTGGTTCATACTGGAGCTTGCGAACGTCCTGGGCAAATCTAGGGAATACACCTTACCGGCAATACAAACAAGCTGGCCATGAGGGAGGCAGTCACACCCCATTTATTGCCTATTGGCAGGGAATGATTGAACCAAATTCCATTTCTCATCAAGTCGGTCATGTGGTGGATATTGCACCTACTCTTTTGGAGTTACTAGGAATTAACTACCCGGATTCCATCCTAGGTCATCCAACACTCCCTCTACACGGAAGTTCACTTTTGCCAGTGTTTAGAGGCGAACAACGGGTCGAACCTGAGTATTTCATATCAGGTCTGGACAAATTCAGAATGTTCCGACAGAACAATTACAAGATCGTAAGAATGAATGGTGGAGAGTGGGAGTTGTATGATATGGAGCATGATCCTACCGAACTTAATAATTTAGCAGCGAGCTTACCCCTTAAAGTGGAAGAGCTTTCAACAAAGTACGGGCTTAAACAAAAGGAGTTATTTAAATAAATAGCAGTTTGATTTTTCGATTAAGGTTGCTCTAGGGAATTCCGATTTGTTGTTTCCCTCAGACTTCTGCAAAAAGTAAAGTGCTGCAACTTAGACCCTCAACCCAGCCCCAAATTGTTAATTCTTAATAATTATGGAGCTCTGCTCCTTCATTGCCTGCACCATATTTTGCGCTCCCCTAAGCAAGAAAACTGAATCGGATCCACACCCCAGCATCCTATATCCCAGGCCATGGTACTTTTCATATTCGGCTGGGCTTGACATCAGCACCCCAGTCGCCTTACCGTGCTTGTTTGCTGCTACCTGAACCTTTTTAAGCACTTCTATAAATTTGGGATGTTCAAATTCCTTGAAAATGCCCAGGGACAAGGTCATATCTGCGGGCCCCACAAATAGCACGTCTACTCCGTCAAGACTGGCAATATCGTCAAGGTAGTCGAGACATTGAACATTTTCAATTTGTAGTATGCCTAATAACTGACCGGTGGTTTCCCGGTAGTATTCATCAAATTTTGGCCCGAATTCAACTGCCCGGGTCATGGTGGCCATGCCTCGTACACCATTGGGGGGATACTTCATAAATGAGACTGCTTGTTTTGCTTCATTCAGATGGTGTATCATAGGAAAAATGATACCGCGAGCTCCCAGGTCTAAAGTGCGGCCCACTCGTTGACGCACCAGTGCTTCCACTCGTACCAACGGGACGGTAGAGCTCCCATTTAATGCTTGTAGCTGACCAAGAAGGTTATTCTCAGACCCCACACCATGCTCTAGGTCTATGGTAACCCAGTCAAACCCGCATTTACCTACAATTTCCGCATCCAGTGCTGATCCTCCGTTCAGCCAGCATCCGTGCATGGCCTCACCATCATTCAATTTATCTTTTAGACTTTTCATATCATTGGGAACAATTTTGCCAGTATCAAAATTACAAACAAACCGATAAATCCCATTATGCTTAAAACTGTGGAAAAGGTTTTAAGCGTCTCTTTTTCAGTCATCCCGCTCATTTTACACACCACCCAGAAACCACTGTCATTCATCCACGGAAATGGTTTTGAGCCACAGCCGATCATTAATGCCAGGTAAACCGGATGAAAATCCAACGCACTCAGATGTACCATCCCGCCAATTATACCCACAGAAGTTATCATGGCTACCGTGGCGGACCCCTGAGCTGTTCTCATTATTGAGGTAATAAAGAATGTCATTGGCAAAATAGCAATTTGATATTCAGTTGACAATTCCTGCAGATATACACCTATGCCAGTTTGTTGTAAGCTTCCTCCAAAAGCACCTCCCATACAGGTGATCAGGATGATTACCCCGGCGCTTTGCAGCGAATCCAAAAGGTATTTCTTGAGTTTTTCCTGGTCTGATTCGGTCCAAACCAGGATCCCCAAAGAAATTGCTGCAGACAAGGTCAAAGCGATATTGCTGTCTCCCAAAAAGTAGAATGCATTAAGCAGAAAATTGTCGGTTTGTTCAACTAAAGCTTTGGTGAAGGTATTGGCGGAAATTAAAATCAGGGGCAACAATATGGGCGTTAGGGATAGCCATATAGAGGGAAGATCCCGGTCCTCTTTATTCATTAGTGCATTCAACTCCAACATTGAAATGTCCCCGGTGTCTCTTAAAGGAATAGTCCATCGTTTATTAGCCCAGGCAGCATACAAGTAGCCGCCTGTGATGGTAAACAGGCCAACCGTCAGCCCACCAAGAATCATCACTCCCAGATCTATCCCAAGTTCACCGGCAACAAACAAGGGGCCGGGTGTGGGCGGAACCAGAGAATGCGCCATAGCCGCTCCAGCTACGGTGGCCGTTATGTAAAAAAGATAATTTTTGCCACTCCTGAGTGTCAAAGCTTTGCTTAAGGGTACCAGAAGGTAAAATACCGTATCAAAGAATACCGGAATACCTAAGGTAAATCCGCTGCTAAGAAAAGCGGCTGGCGCTCCTTTTTCTCCAAAAAGTTTCAACGCAGACCTAATTATCCTGTCTGCAGCACCACTGCGCAGCAAGCAGGTACCTATGATGGAGGCCATGGCAATTAATATCCCAATCTTGGAAGCGGTATTCCCAAAGGACAAGGCTATTCTCTTTCCTACCGATTGATTAACAAAGGACGAAGTCTCTGTGGTTGACATTCCCTTCGATTGTGCAAACTGCAATAAATTGGTTTCAGGAGTAAATACACTAACCAGGATAGCCGCAAATAATAGTGCCAGTACAGGATGTAATTTTAACCACAGGATGCAAATTACGATAACTGAAATACCCAAAAGTAGCAGAAGAAGTGGAGCCATAACAACTATGATTAATTATTAATCAGGCCAATATGGCTATTATGCATCCATATTACAAGTTATTACCATCTGGTGCCCTCAGCTTCTGGCCATCGGCTAATTGTTGCAGGGTCAATCTGCATTCCTGTAGAGCTTCGGCCAGTCCCTGCGGGGTTACCTGGTCACTTTTCAAGTAATTGAGGATAATGGCTTCAGCATCCACGTAATGCTCACATAAGGCTGCCACCTTTTTTGCTATGTCAATGGGTATGGTGGTGACTCCATTACAATCACCATGGATTAAGTCTCCGGGCTTGATGGTTAAGCCTCCAACCTGCACTGGAACACCCACTGAAGGAAATCTGCTGTAGCCGTGAGAACAGATGGTGCCATTGGTAAATACAGGGAAATCGAGCGAGCGCACCTGATCAAGGTCCCGACCGGCTCCACTGGTGATCAATCCCTTTGCTCCAAATCTTTTATATGAAGTGCACATAATTTCACCAAAGGTAGCGCTGACCACCGGCTGATCCAGGTCTTCAAAAACTACCACTGCCGGCCCTGGTAATTCAGCAAACCAGGCAACTTGCTTATCAAAACCTCCATAGCTGGGCTCTTCCGTTAGGGTTGAACCCCTGAAGGTCGCGGTAGCGGCAAATCCAACCACGGGAGGCATTTCGGGAAAACAGGAAACAATACTTTTGTTCATAAACCCCTCTGTCCTTGGCCGAACATCAAATAGTTCAATAACATTGCAGATCGTGGGTGTGTCGTATTTGGTAAGTAGTTCCAGGTCTTGAGTAGTGAGCGTGCTCATAGCAAACAAATTATCCCAAATTTTTTACAATGCAAAACCACTGTCTCTTTATAGCGAATATTTAACCTACTATTAGAAATATTATACTTCTAAGTTTCTAATTTATTAACGCTAATTAATACTCAAAGCTGGGGTTAAATAACAGATTGGATTACTGACAGAGAAAAAAATGCTCACTCATATCGAATAGCTTTTACCGGGTTGGTAAGCGCTGCTTTTCCCGTTTGATAGGCAACCGTTAGCCAGGCAATTAGTAGTGCTATAAGACCAGATAAAAGAAAAACGCCAACACCCATTTGTACTTGATAGGCAAATTCCTGCAACCATTCATGTAAGATAAACCAGGCGAATGGAGATGCCACCAGAAATGCTAAAATCACCAGCAAGGTAAACTCCTTGGTCAGCAACACAATTAGATTAGTTTGGCTTGCCCCTAAGACCTTGCGGATGCCCACTTCTTTTTTCCGTCGTTCTGCGGTAAATGATGCCAACCCTATCAACCCAAGGCATGCTATTGAAATAGCCAGAGAGGCAAATACTGCAAATATTTTACCATGCCTTTCCTCATCTGCATATAATTGTTGGTAACGCTCATCCACGAAAGTATAATTGAAAGGCACCTCAGGATTAAATTTCATCCATTTTTCTTCAATAAATTGAATACTCGCTGAAGGGTTTTCAGCCGCAATACGGACTACGTAATTCCAAGCCATATAGGGAGCAATAAAATAGACAGTAGGTATAATCTCTTGCTTTAAAGACTCAAAATGAAAATCCTTTAATACACCAATTATTTTACCATCTCTATCCACCCATTGCCCAGCTTCCCAATCTTTTATTTCCGAGCTTCCAAATGTCTTGCCTATGGCCGATTCGTTGGTCCAGCCAATTTCCTTTACTGCGGCTTCATTAATGAGAAAGGCCGCAGTGGCATCGGAGGGAAAGTCCCTTGAAAAACTTCGCCCGGATGCCAATTCAAAACCCATGGTCTCAATAAAGTCATAGTCGGTCCAAACTGTCTGCATTCCCTGTTGCTGGTCCTCGGGTACCCCTTCCGGCCTTGTTCTAAAACTGCTGCTTAAATTGCCTGGGGGCACTCGAGAGGAGCCCGCTCCGTTCAATATATATGGACTGGACAATAATTCGGTTTGGAATTGGTCATATTTTTCCCGTAAGGAGAGGTTGGTTCCACTAAGCAGTACTAGTTGGTCTTTGTTAAAACCCAGATTAAGGGTTTTACAATAGTCCAATTGCTGGTATACTACACTGGTCAGGATAATTAGAAAAATGGAAGCTGCAAATTGAAAAGTAACCAATACTTTACGCAGTCCGGCACCTTTAAATCCACCCTTAAACTTACCTGACAAAATATTTACTGGATTAAAACCAGATATTAATAGCGCTGGATAACTACCGGCTGCCAACCCGACAAACAGGGTGATGCCTATAATCCCTGCCAACATTGGCAGGTCATTAAGGATTTGCCAGGTTATATTTCGATCTGCCAGTTGATTAAAATAACCCAAGGAGATCTTCGCCAGAATAACTGCTATAATTAAGCAAATAAATGAAAGTAGAGTACTCTCACTTAGAAATTGACTTATTAACTGGGATCGCTCGGCGCCCGCAACCTTTCGTAGCCCCACCTCTTTGGCGCGTAGACTGGAACGGGCTGTGGCCAGGTTAATGAAGTTAATACAGGCAATTATTAAAATGAAGAATGCAATAAATGAAAAAGCAATTACATATGCACGGTCACCTCCTGGAGCAAATCCGGCAAGGGTCCCGGAGTCAAGGTAGAGATCAGTTAAAGGGTGCATGTCGATGACTGGTGAAAACGTCTTCCAGTCTTCTAATTTCACCGCTGTAAAATCAGCGAGCCTATCAGTAAAGTCGCTGGAACTTTTTCCTTTTGGTACTTTGACAAAGGTCCAAACATATCCTTCTCCCCAATTCTCACGTACAACTCTGGAAAATACCTGCTCCGCGCAATTCATGGACACTAAAATGTCATATCGAAACTGGGATTGATCGGGAATTTTATTTAGAATCCCTGTCACCGCAAATTCATGATCCTGTATTCTGATCATCTTGCCGATTGCCGGGCTATTTCCGAAATATTTTGTAGCTATCTCCTGGGTGATAACCACTGAATAAGGTTCGTCCAGCACATGGTTGGGGTTGCCCTCAACAAGTGGAAATGTGAAGGCTTGGAAAACTTCAGGGTCGACATAAGCCAGGTTTTCCTCAATAAAGGTTTGATCACCTACTTCTATTGATTCTCTTTCCTGGGCGAATCTGATGATCTGCTCAAAATCGGGGAAATCAACTGCTAGCTCATCGGCCAGGCGATATGGTCCGATGGCCCGCTTTGCTTGCTCCCCTGTTTGTGGATTGGTGGTCTGAATGTTCAGTAAGTAAATCTGCTGCTTGTGCTCATGAAAACGGTCATAACTCAATTCGGATTTGACATACAACATGATAAGGATCAAGCAGGCCATGCCAATGGCTAGCCCCAGTATATTAATGGCGGAATGTCCCTTGTAACGCCATAGGTTACGCAAAGCAGATTTCAAATAGTTTTTAAACATGTTTAGAGCGATTGTATTGGAGTCTGTTTACCCGTTCCCTAGTTAATAGACTCTGTTTTACAGGTTCTGGTTGCACACTTAGGTAGATTACCCTTTATAATCCTTAATCAAGTCAATCATCTTCTGACTTGGTTGGCCCACCTCGATAATATACTCATCCGGATCGCGCATATAGCATCTGGACTCCCAGCCGTGGTAAGTTCATGCTGTCATGGTTGAAATTGGTTTATTTAATGTTAACGTACTATTGCAATATGGGTTAACATTTGTCAATGCTAAAATCATCAAATTCCTTAACTTGTATTCATGCCTCAATCCCGAACACTTTTGGCCCTGAAATCATCCAGTTTATCGGATATTCCTTCAAATGGAATATTCAATTTAACGCTGTAGTATTCCCTCATTTTTTCGATCAGGATATCATCAGCTAATGGTATAACTGATGAAATTCCATAAAGAGCCACTTTGACTGGAGTATCAATTGAAAACCCGGTTCCCATTACTGGAATATGAAAAGTGTGATTCACTGGTATATTCGGTTATTTAATAAAGAACTATTAGCCTGTATCCTGGAATTAAAAGTAAAATTAGGCATACCAAAACAGACCAACTATGACAAATGTCATCTAGATAGTTGGCAAAGTGCATTAATTTTGGCTTTCAAACGGCTATTGCGCATGCCTGGGAAGGTTTAAAACCTAATCGATATCCCGGCATCCATAAAATAATCACTGGCGGCATCATTTTTTCCATACCCCATACCAAAGTCCAATTGGAGGTCATTATTAACCAGATAAGCCAATCCGGCGTCAAACCATGTATCAAAATCACCGCTCTCTACTTCTCCATAATTTTCAGCAAGCAAGGCACATTTGTCGCCCAGAGCAAAAGTAAGGGCAAAAGTATAGAACCCTCTAGGGGTTGCATCGAAACCGGACCAGGCTACACCCCAATTGGTGGTCAGTCCCAGCCATGGATTCAAAGCCTGGCTGTGTAACAGCAACAGCTTGGGAGCAATATGATCGGATTTGAAATCAGAGCTAACCGCGTTGATGCTCAGGTCAGCCTGGAAGCCCAAAGCAGGCTTAGTGGCTTCATCCGGGTTTAAAATATTAAAACGCATACCAATATTCCATGCACTTAGTCCTTTGAGTACCTCTTTTTCATTCCCTGTCTGTAACTCATCGCGGCTGATTAGAAACTCAGAACGCACCTCAATAGTTTCGGTAATTCCAAAACGTGCTAAGGCTGCAAAAAATATTCCGTTACCGTCGGTGCTGGAGTTTGTTTCATTAAATCCATTAAAATCTATCCCCGATTGGATCTGGAAAACATTTTTTCCTACTGAGTAGGGTGTGAAGGATTGCCCCGGTCTGGAGGAGCGGATAACCTCACTGGTTTGGGCCAGGGTTGGAAATGAGCAGATTGCCAGAAAAAACAGAAAAATTACTTGATTCATGAGCCGAGTGACTCTTTTCGTAATTATAATATAAACAAAGAACATAAAAAAACTGGTCGCAGCAGGCACTACGACCAGTATGGAGTAAGACTATTTTGGCATTAAATATTCGATAGAATCTACTCGGGAGGATCGGCATTGATTACCTGTATCCTTCGGTATACATTGCTGAATCTTCGGTTTATCTCAAGCTCATTAATCTTTTCTAAGCCTAAGGTAGGAAACTCGACATCAGCGTCATCAGAAAATCCTCCGGTCAATGCACTTTTCAAATCTGGATAAATATCAAAAGAGATGGTGTTGGCAAGCATGTTTGGCCCGGAAGGAGCTAATATGCGGGAATTTCCCCAGCCTACTTGTGTGGTTTGACCAGCATCCATTGCTGACTTAATAAAGGGCGCCCAATGCTCGTTTTCCAATGCTAAAACGTCACCA
>CAZAWQ010000484.1:0-9712 GCA_964488585.1 uncultured Roseivirgaceae bacterium | reverse complement strand
CTGAAATATGAATGAACTGAATTATGAATTATCCATTAGAAATTATGAATTCACGCCAATCGCCCTGCTCCCAGCTCCATGCCCATTGCTCCATGCTCTTTGCCCATTGCTCCATGCCCATTGCTCCAAGCCCCATGCCCATTGCAAGTTTGAAACTTAAACTACCCAACTATGCTACGTAACTACATAACAATCGCCTGGCGGAATATTAAGAAGAGCAAAGCTTTTTCCTTAATGAATATCTTTGGCCTTGCCATTGGAATGGCCGCTTGCCTGCTGCTTCTTCTCCATGTAAGATACGAAACCTCTTATGAGTCATTTAATGAGCATGCTGATCAAATCTACCGCATAACCATTAGCGGGTATCAGGGATCAGAATTAGTAGTACAGGATGCTGAATCTTATCCGACGCTTGGGCCATTATTAAAACAAGAAAGACCTGAAGTATTGGACTATGTACGTTTGCACGACGATGAGGATGTTGTTCTGGGTGTAGAGGGGATGAGATCAAGAGAGAGCAGACTTTATTTTTCTGATCCTTCAGTGTTAGAGATATTTTCATTAGACCTAATTCACGGAGACCCTAAGTCGGCCTTACACAAACCCTGGGAAATGATTATAACTGAATCAAAAGCCCTTAAATATTTCGGAACTGATCAGGTAGTAGGTAAAACCATTGATTTGATACTTGCAGGGATAAGAGCTGTGAAAATTGTTGGTGTGATTCCAGATAGCCCACCCAACACTCATATTAAGTACGATTTTTTAGTTTCATTTTCCTCACTGGAGAAGGTCGGATATGAACTTGATTGGAACAATAACAATGAGTTTACCTATTTATTGATGTCTCCAGGTACTGATTTGAAAGAGTTTAACAAAATGCTGGCAACTCACAAGAAGATTGAACAGGAAATTGGTGATGAAGAGGTGGTGGCTGAAAAAATGATGGACATTCATTTATACTCCCAAAAAACCTTTGAACCGGAGATAAACGGTGATGCCAAAACCGTATATTTTTTAATATTAATAGCCTTATTCATTATGGTCATCGCCTGGGTCAATTATATTAATCTATCCACTGCCAGATCTATGGAACGGGCCCGGGAAGTAGGCGTGAGGAAAGTGTTGGGATCACCAAAGCGACAGCTTAGATTGCAATTTTTATTAGAGTCGTGTTTTATCAACGCAATGAGCGCGTTGTTGGCGTTGGTTTTGGTTTATTTGGCATTACCGTTTTATAGAGATATTTCTGGTCAACCGATAACTATTGACCTAAATTCTGATGGAGTATTTTGGCTATTTTTCATTGGTATATTCTTGATAGGAGCCTTTCTTTCAGGTATTTACCCAGCAATAGTACTTTCTTCATTTAAACCTGTAGCTGTGCTAAAGGGAAAGATTCAGCATTCCGCCCATGGGTACTGGACACGAAAGGGCTTGGTGGTGTTCCAGTTTGTTATCACTACTATATTAATTGCAGGCACGTTTGGAGTGTATCAACAGCTCAATTTCATGCGCAACCAGGATCTGGGTATGGACCTGGATCAAGTTCTGGTGGTAGAGGGACCGGCGGCGGTGGGCAACGATTCCATATATGCTAACAAAGTTCAGATCCTAAAACAGGAATGGCTAAGGCATCATGCTGTTAACCAGGTTGCAGGGTCAGGGTCTTTGCCTGGTTTAGGCCATAAATTTTTAGGCTCCACAATATCTGTTAGACGGATCGGGCAAGATGAACCTGAAGGGGTGAATACCTATTACCATTTTGGTATAGACCACAACTTTATTAACACTTTAGACCTGCAATTAGTGGCCGGGCGCAATTTTAGTGAAGGAAATATTGAAAATAACCTCATACTTAATGAAGAAGCAGTACGTCGATTGGGTTTCGAAAATGCAGCAGAAGCAGTGGGTCGAAAAATTAGTATTGGAGATGAACAAACTATTATTGGGGTAATTGCAAACTACCACCACCATTCACTAAAATCAGCCTACGATCCATTTATCCTCTACTATACCAAAGCAGGCACTTATTTGAGCCTTGAGTTAAACACCGAGAAAGTAAAATCCACGCTACAAGAAATTGAAACCGACTATCAAGCAATCTTTCCAGATGATCCCTTTACCTTTTTTTTTATGGATGATAAATACAATCAACAATATCAAGCCGATGCCAGGTTCGGTACAGTATTTTTCATTTTTGCTCTTTTGGCGATAATTATTGCTTGCACTGGTTTGTTTGGACTAACCGCATATGCTGCTACTCAAAGAAGAAAAGAAATTGGGGTACGGAAAGTGATTGGTGCTTCCATATCCGAAATTACTGTTTTATTGGCCAAAGAATATATTCGACTGATCTTAGTATCTCTGGTTATTGGTATTCCGTTGTCAGCATACCTGATTTCCAGTTGGTTGGAAAATTTCGCATATAAGATGCAGATAGCCTGGTGGATCTACGCGGTACCGGCTGTTCTGGTATTTATGATTGCTGTGATTGCAGTGAGTTTTCAAACGATTATGGCGGCCCTGGCTAATCCCGTAGATTCTTTAAAATGTGAATAAAGTTAAATCATGAATGATGAATTATAAATTGAAAATTTTGAATTCACTCCATTCCCAATGCGCCATGCTCTATGCCCTTTGCTCTTTACCTAAATCATTCAACTTAAACATCATTAACTTTAAACTAGATTAATAAAAATGCTTCAACTTACCAACCTCGACAAATACTACAGTACCAGATTCACCCGCACCTTTGTGCTGAAAGGCATTGATCTGGAAGTGAAATCCGGGGAGTTTCTCACTATTATGGGTCCCAGTGGTGCCGGTAAATCAACATTGCTCAATATCATTGGGTTGTTGGACGAACCTTCCGCTGGAGAGTATCTGTTGATAGACGAACCGGTACAGAACTTCAAAGAACGAAAGCGGTCCGAATTACACAAACATCATATTGGATTCGTATTTCAGGCCTATCACCTGATCGATGAATTGACGGTATATGAAAACATTGAAACTCCTTTATTGTATAAAGGAATCAAAGGGAAAGAACGTAAAAGCATGGTAGCGGACATGCTGGATCGATTTAATATGGTCGCAAAAAAGGACTTGTTTCCTGAGCAGTTGTCCGGAGGTCAGCAACAGTTGGTAGGAGTGGCCCGGGCCATTGTGGGTCAACCGAAATTGCTGCTGGCAGATGAACCTACGGGTAATCTCCACACCGAACAAGGCCATAACATTATGGAGATTTTCCAAAAGCTAAACAAACAAGGTATGACCATCATCCAGGTGACCCATTCTGAAGAAAATGCCCAATATGGGAAACGAATCGTACGTCTGGTGGATGGGGCGGTGGTGTCCGATGAATTAATAAACTCTGAAGTTATTGGCAAGTAAATCTTTATATGCGCCTGGGCGAATACTGCTTGGTGAGGCGACAACTCGCCCCGCGCCTCAGTGGCTCTAATTGCTCGGAGTAACTCTATGATATCCTTTAGGTTATTAATCATTTCAAAGTGCTATATTTCCTTCTTTTAAAATAAACCAGGATTGGACTTTTGGAAAAGAATGATTTTTAGTATGACTAACTTAATTGAAAATTGCTGCTTTTTTGTGAAGCTGGCAATGCTTTTAATGGTCTTTATATATTCAAGTCAAGGCCTTACCGCCCAGTCTATACCAGGTTATACTAAAGGCACCTTGTTGGCCGCTGAAGATTTTTCGCACAATTTGGACCAGTGGTTAGTTGAGGGAAAAGTCCAAGCGAAAATTGATAACGGGCAGCTTTATTTTGAGTCATATGACCCTGAAATTGAAAACCCTAAAGGTAATATTTGGTGGAAGCAGAATTTCAAAGATCCTTATATCATTGAGTTTGAATTCCAATCGGTGTCTGACCATGGCCTTACTATGGTATTTTGGAATGCTTATGGACAGGATGGTAAGGATGTTTTTTCCTGGGAACGCACCGGTAAGTATGATGAATATGTCAATAGTAATTTAACCGCCTATCATTGCACTTTCCACCGGTTTAATACAGGCATTTCTAATTTCCGTAAAGCCCCTGGATTTCATCTGGTATCGTCAGAAAAGGATCCCGTGGATGCTACGGACCGAACAGTGCATAGGATTGTGATCGCTTCAACAGGGCATAGGCAGAGATTTTTTGTTGATGGCTTGCTGGTGCATGACCTGATGGATAACGGTACCACCTGTACAAATAAAAAATCATGGCAGCACGAGCTTCCCTGTGAAGGGACAGGACCTGTACCAGTGCACGGAGCATTTGGCATCAGGCTGACTCAAAAACAACAGGCTAGGTTCGACAATATAAAAGTGTATGCACTAAAGAAAGTAGATGAAAAATAGGATAATGGGAGCCTTCATCTTGGTGGCTTTAATCAAATGTACTACGACGCCGGATTCAAAAAGCTCATTTTCAATCCAGGAAAACTCCGAGGGCCTGGAGTTATATGAAAATGGAAAACCCGTGTTGTTTTACCAAAAAGCCTTGAAATCGCTGGACAGCGGGAAATACGCCCGGAACAACTACATACATCCACTCTACAGTTTGCAGGGTGACATTCTTACAGAAGATTTCCCGGAAGATCATCCCCATCATCGGGGAATTTTTTGGGCATGGCACCAAATTCATGCTGCAGATTCAGCCATTAGTGATGGTTGGGCATTAGAAAATTTTAATTTGAGTATTAGGGATGTTGACACTGAAATAACTGCTCAACAGGCGGTGATCAACATTCAAGCTGAATGGTCGTCTCCTATCTTTAATAATAACCAACCTTATCTGGAGGAGAAAAGCAGTTACACCGTTCACCGCTTACTAAATAATGTCCGGTTGATTGATATAGAGATTAGCCTACAAGCCAATATTGACAGCCTGTATATCGGCGGATCCAACGACGAAAAGGGGTATGGCGGCCTATCCGTTCGAATAAAAATGCCAGATGACCTGATTTTCAGGGGTAAAAAAGGAAAAGTTACCCCGGAAAACTTACAAGTGGATGCGGGGGCCTGGATGGATTTTACCGCTTCTTTTGGCAAGGAAGAAAATCAGATTGGTGTGACTTTGTTCTGTCATCCCAGCACTCCGGGTTATCCTCAAAAGTGGATCCTCAGGCAACAATCAAGTATGCAAAATGTAGTGTTCCCCGGACAACATGCAGTACCGATACCAAAAGACCAGCCACTGGTGTTAAAATACAGACTAATGATTCACAATGGACTGTCAATTGAAGAAATAAATTCATTTGAAGAAGAATTCAATCAACAGGCGATTAATTTGGACGAAGGGTTAGTAGCACATTACCCATTTGATGGTTCCAGTCAAAATGTTCAAAGTTCTCGAGATAACACCAGTGCGCGCGAGACCACTTTAGAAAAAGATCGTTTCGGTGAGCAAAATGGAGCCTTTGGATTTAACGGCAGCGGTTCTATGGTTTGGGCAGCGGTTAGTGATTTTCCTGAACTCAATACACCACAGTCTTTTAGTTGGTGGTTTTATCAAGATAAACCTCAAACATACAAAGACTCTGCGGATGCAGGTAATATGATTGTACTGGTAGATAGTGTTATGGGCACCGGAATTCAATTTGGCTTCAGAGGGCCGGGTTACCAAACGCTGGGGTTGGATACCTGGCAGTGGGGTGGTGGCACTATATTGGAAGTGGAAATGCCGAAGCCCGGTGACTGGTATCATAGTACCTATACCTTTGATGGTTCGATCCATCGATTTTACATAAATGGGCAGGAATCTGCCACCTCAAATGTCCAGGTGAAAAGCGGAGCTCCAAGCCTCTTAATGTTTGGGAATTATCCCGGAGGTGAGCAGTTTTTTACAGGCAAGCTGGACGAAGTGCGTATATACAACCGGGCCTTGTCCAGTGTAGAGATAGCAGCACTGCATGAGTTGAGATAATGCGTTCTCAATCCTTCACTAAATCACTCATTGTAAAACGCCTCGTCACCAGACAACTCGGTAATATTAACCAACTCCAGCGTACGAAACTCTACTTCCGATCCCTCAGCCTGAATTGCTATTTGGCCTGAGGAAGCGGTGCCATTGGTCCCGTGATTGACCAGATCTCCATTGACCCAAACTTTGATTTCATTATCTAAACACTCGATAATCATGGTGTTCCATTCACCTATAGGGTTTTCAGAGTTGTCGGTTAGATTTAATATCCTTCTTTTTTTTCCCTCAGTGATTCCCCATTCTGCCGGGGGGCCTCTGCGCGCTTCCATATCGGGGACCTCTATATCTTCAACGATGCACCAGAAATCCCCGGCATTTCCGTGAAACATTTGTACTTCCAATGATTTTGGGAACATATCGTATAAAGCCCTTGGTGTGGATGCATGTACCAACACCCCGCAATTACCGGGCTCACCGGCAAACCGGTATTCAGCCGTAAGTTGATAGTTTTGAAATTTTTCATCTGTTATCAAATGTCCATTGGGATCTCCCATACTTACCAGCAGGTTGTCTCTAATAATAAATGGACTCTCAACCGAACTTGTGTCCATTTCAGGAACATCAACATGCCAACCTTGCAAATCTTTTCCGTTGAATAATTTTACCAGCTCCGGTGGCGTTTGGCAGGAAATAATAAATACGGATAGGCTAAAGACAATTACAAAAAGTTTCATTTGGATTATACGCTTTAATAGGACTGTGCAATTAAATAAATATATTTAATTATAGAATAAAATCTACTATGAATTCGTACTCTCGAAGGACATTTCTAATAAACTCCTGTCTAGCTTCAATAAGTTTCTTTATCACTCAGTCATGTGAGCAAAACCCCAATAGAAAGCCCACCATACTGAAGTTGTTCACGGTTACGCAGTTGATATTATAATTATTAGTCAACTGGTAAAGATTAAAGAAAACAGTTCTACGGGCCAATTTATCTAGTATTAATCACTAATTTTCCAGTAAAACAGAATCAACTGCCAGAAATATGTATTATTTAAAAACCCACCTCAGGTCCCTTGTTTGTAGCGTTGCATTAATGCTTATCGCACTAAGCTCAATTTCTCAGAGCGCTCCCACTCCCAATGGCACAGATTGGGAATTTCAAACTCTCAGAGCCGAAATCGATCCGGGCCATTGGGTTTCAGAGGAAATTCAATTTGAGGGCGAACCAACCTTAGTGCTTTCAGGCGATAATAAAGAATTCATCAATGGAAGTTGGACCAAAACTTATGAGGTGACTCCCGAGAAGTATTATGAATTTACTACATATTTCAAATCGGAAAACGTGGATCAGATTGATCGAAGTATCTTGGCGCAAATTACCTGGTTAGCCGCTGACAACCAGCGAATTGAATTTATTGAATACCCGGGAGTACGGGCCATGCCAGCCAATGAGCACTGGATGGTAATTCAACAAACCTATCAAGTGCCGTCAGGTGCCTCCAAAGCAAAAATCGATTTGATTTACCGGTGGAATGAACAAGGTACTGTCTATTTCGGAGGAACTAGTTTGAAAGAAACTGATGCCATAAAACCACGAATGGTTCGTCTGGCCTCCATTCATCACAGACCAACACAGACTGCTTCATCAAAGGAAAACCTGGAGCAATTCAAAGGTTTCATTGAGATGGCTGGAAATAAAAATGCTGACATTGTTTGCCTTCCAGAAGGGATTACCATAGTGGGCACTCAAAAATCCTATGTGGAAGTAAGCGAACCAATACCTGGACCTACCACCGATTTTCTTGGTCAACTCGCACAAAAGCACCAAATGTACATAGTGGCTGGGATCCTGGAAAGGGAAGGTGCAGTGGTGTACAATACTGCGGTATTAATGGGTAGAGATGGAAAATTGGCCGGTAAATACCGTAAAGCAACCTTACCCCGAGAGGAAATAGCCGGGGGTATCACGCCTGGAGATGATTTTCCGGTGTTTGATACAGACTTTGGCAAGATCGGAATGATGATCTGTTGGGATGTATTTTTCCCTGAACCGGCACGAACACTTTCTTCAAAAGGAGCGGAGGTTATTTTTATGCCTATTTGGGGCGGTGACCTGACATTAAGCAAAGCCCGTGCTATTGAAAATCAGATATATTTGGTTTCTTCAACCTATGACATGAAAACCGGAGTTTTTGATAGAACAGGGGAGCTCATTGTTGAAGGCACTGAAGAAAACCCAGTAGTAGTGGTCGAAGTTGATCTGAACAAGAGAGAACTTTGGAAATGGCTGGGAGAATTTAGAAATCGCATACAACGTGAAATGCCAAGTATGAAATCAACATCAATTAACAATTAACACTGACGATTAATTATTAGCAAATGGGCAAGGAACAATTGGCAGTGAACAATGGGTGATACACCGATTACCAATCTACTGCAAGCTACCACCGGCCATATGGTGGATTATCTGAATGGATTAAAAACCAGGTCCGTATTTCCTTCTCAAGATCAAATTGAAGCCTTGAACGGACTCGATTTTGATTTGCCCATTGGGGCCACTGACCCCACCAAGGTAATCAATCTATTGCACCAACTGGGATCACCTGGAACAGTAGCTACTGCCGGCGGTCGTTACTTCGGTTTTGTTATTGGCAGCACCCTGCCAACTGCCCTGGCAGCGCATTGCTTGTCAGGGGCCTGGGATCAATGTGCTGGCCTACATGTTCTGTCTCCGGTAGGAGAAAAGCTGGAGTTGATAGCAGGTAGATGGATAAAAGACTTATTGCGTTTACCTGGAGAATCTGGGGTTGGATTTGTTACTGGCGCGACTATGGGCAATTTTACAGGTCTGGCTACCGCACGCCATGCTTTGCTGAAGCAAGCTGGTTGGAATGTAGAAGCACAAGGATTATTCGAAGCCCCTGAAATAAAGGTAATTGTAGGTGAACAAGTCCATGTCAGTGTATTAAAGGCCTTGTCTCTACTAGGTCTAGGCAGTGAACGAGTGGTCCGGTTGCCTGTAGATGGTCAGGGACGAATCAAGGCAGATACTTTTGATTTTGACGATGGACCCACCATTGTCTGCCTGCAAGCTGGAAATGTGGACACCGGATCTGTTGATCCTTTAGATCAGATCATTCCCATAGCCAAAGAAAAGAGTGCCTGGGTACATATTGATGGGGCTTTTGGACTATGGGCAGCCGCCTCTTCGAAATGCCAGCATCTAATAGCAGGAGCAGAGTTGGCTGATTCCTGGTCGGTTGACCTTCATAAATGGTTAAATGTGCCATACGATAGTGGAATTGTGATTTGTCGTTATCCTGAATTATTGAGTGCGGCTATGTCTGTAAATGCAGACTATCTTCCACCCGGGACCCCTGGGCCTTATCAATTTACTCCAGGCTTATCCCGTAGGGCCCGAGGAATAGAGGCATACGCTGCGTTATACAGCCTTGGAAAATCAGGAATAGCCCGGTTAATTGAAGAGTGTTGCAGACATGCCAGAAGTATGGCCAATGAACTACAACAGGCAGGTTATAAGATACTTAATGACGTGGTATTAAATCAGGTATTGGTGGACTTCGGGGAAAGAACGGATGAGATAATCCAAGCTATTCAAGAGGAAGGTACCTGTTGGGCCAGTGGAACCAAATGGCAAGGGAAAAGTGCCATGCGTATTAGCGTGAGTAGTTGGGCTACCACGGATAAAGATGTCCAGGTATCATTGGAGGCTATGTTGCGGGTGGCCAGAAAATTTTCATAGTGCCCTTGGAT
>CAZAWQ010000483.1:0-1706 GCA_964488585.1 uncultured Roseivirgaceae bacterium | reverse complement strand
CCTCCTCAAGACTATTTTATTTAAACGTCTATCTACAGAATCCAGGTAAACAACCAAATTACTGGAGCTTCATACAACTGCCACCGAATAAATCATAGGCAAGGTTGAATTTAAGCATTCCCAATTCTCACCCAATTCGTTGGACATAAAGAAATTTCCTGTGGTTGTACCAAAGGCCAAGGTCTTACCATGTATGTCAAGTGCGTGCCGATAGACAATATCGTAACAATCCTTCTGGGGGAGGCCAGCTCGGTAGTCAGTCCATGACTGGCCCCCATCATCAGTGCGACAAACGCACATGGCACCATCAATAGCCACGCGAACTTCATCGCTGACTCCCGGCACAACCCAGGCCTGATCGGGATTATCTTCAGCTACTGCTATGGCAAAACCAAATTTAGCTGGACCATCAACCTCGGTAATATCATCCCAGCTTTTAGCTCCATCTGTGCTTCTGAATATACCGCAATGATTTTGTTGCCAAAGTATATCAGGTTCAGTGGGACAGGCTACCAACATATGGGGGTCATGACCTACTTCGGCATGGGGGTCAGGCAAATAATCTGCCCGCAGTCCTTCATTTTTTACTTCCCAGGTTTTACCCCGGTCCCAGGTTTCGAAAACTCCGGCACAACTGATCCCTATATAGATGTGATCACTGTTTCTTGGATCAACTATAATACTGTGAACACCCGGATAGTCCCTGCCACCGCCAAACCAATGTTCAATTCTTGAGGGATGATTCCAGAGGCTCTTCACCAACGTAAACGTTTTTCCACCATCAGTACTCTCAAAGAGTCCGCCTGGCTCGGTACCCAAATACAATGTTTGTTCTTGATCTGGGCCTCCTTCAGCAAACGCCCAAAGATATCGCACTGCAGCGGTAACACCTTCCTTGACCTCTGTCCCTTCCGGATATTTTGGAGCCTCTACTTCTTCCCACGTTTTACCTTGATCTTGCGACCGGTGGAGTTTCTGTCCCCAGTGACCATGATCGAGACAGGCCCACCAAGTGCCACTTCTGGTGTCAACATGGGTCAAAGATATTGGGATACCCAAAAAACTGGTATCTTTCAGTTTCCATCCTGTAGCCCCCCGTTCATATGTAATCAATCCTTTACGGGTGCCTAGCATAATGGTATTTTTGTCACTCATAGTTTAGTGTTTAACCTCCTGATAGTGCCTGCATAATAAAAACTTCATCTTTTTCTGAAACTGTGTCCGTAAGTTTTTCCTTGTCCTGAATTAACTTATCGCCTATGAAAATATTTACATGTTGTCTTAGTCTCCCCTGTTCATCAAGCAGATAATCCTTTAGACCGGGATACCGCTGGTTTAAGTTTTGTATTACCTCTGAAATATTCCCAGCAGGTATTTCTAACTTTTCAAGGTCCGGATAAAACCTCTTCAGTGCGTAGGTGAAATTTATCCGGGGCATTCAGTTGGGTTGTGTAGGTTGCGGTGATTCAGATTGTCCGCCGTGGCGTGATTGCTCATTGGACTTGGTAAAGACCCAGAGTGAATATCCTCCAAGAGCAGTCCCGAAAGGAAAACATAAAATGTTGAGCAGGCCAACCACCAAAGCCACTGACAACCCCCATTTTTTCTTTGTTAGTACGCCATACCCAGCAATGAATCCTGGAATGGCTAATACTAAAAGGAAAGCTCCTATGGAAGTACCTACTATTGGTAAAATTTGGGCAACA
>CAZAWQ010000482.1:0-4742 GCA_964488585.1 uncultured Roseivirgaceae bacterium | reverse complement strand
CTTTGAGATCGGATTGATTGTCCAATCGTATTACCCGTCCTATTGGGTGCTCCTGTCCAAAATACTTATGGGCCAGGCTTTCTGAAAGTACTACGGATTTTTGTTCAGAAAAGACCTTTTTGGGATTACCTGAAATCCATTGATATGGAAATATTTCGAAATAGTCAGGATCCACAAAAGCAATACCCCGCTCCTCTTTATAGCGCTCTAGTTGGTCTCCATCTTGAACGGTGATTACCGGGGATTGAAGGTTAGCATCCACTATAGTCAGCGCTTCAATTTCCTCAAAATCATCTCTTATGGCATTCGGTAATGGGTAAGGAACAGCCTGGGTATAGCTTTTACCGTAGTAATTATTTTCCAGCACTACCCGGTAGATTCTTTCCCCGTCAGGGTGCTGTTTGTCAAATCCGACCTCAAATTGGATCAAAAGAAAAAGCAGACCTGCGCCTCCAATTCCCAATGAAAGCCCTAGAATATTCAGCAACGAAAAGGCATTATTTCTTATCAAATTCCTCCAGGCGATTGTTATGTAGTTACGTAGCATAGTTGGGTAGTTTAAGTTTCAAACTTGCATGGGGCATGGAGCCAAAGACCCAGGGGCTTGGAGTATGCAGTAAATTCGTAATTCATATTTTATAACTCATAATTCTGCTTATTTCTTAATCACTTTTTAAGCTGTTAGCCGGATTAACCATGGCCGCTTTTATAGCTCTATGACCGATGGTGAGCACCCCAACCAAAAGGGACAGTCCCAAGGCCCAAATAAAGGCGCTAATTCCCATATTTACACGGTAAGCAAAATAACTAAGCCAATGGTACATGGCCCACCAGGCAATCGGCACAGCAATAAGAAATGCCACAATTATTTGCTGAACAAATGATTTGGAAAGATGGAAAAACAGGTTTGTTACCGTGGCCCCCAATACTTTTCTGATACTAATTTCTTTGGTCCGTTTTTGAATGATAAATGAGGCCAACCCAAATAGTCCAAGGCAAGCTATAAAAACAGTGAGCCCGGCACCGATGGTAAACAACTTTTGAGCTCTTTCATCGGCCTGATAAAACCTTTGCAGTTGCTGATCAAGAAAATGTAATTCCATGGCGGTGGTATTATCAAATTGCTCATGGACACTTTTTATGCCTGACAGGGTTTCAGTCAAATATTTCCCTGAAAGCTTTAAGCTAAAGTAATCGACGGATTGAATTGCATTTGACCAAGGTCCAATTACTAATGGTGCGATAGCTTCGTGTAGCGATTGATAGTGAAACCCCTCAACCACTCCAATCACCTTAAAGGTCCCTACCTGAGAAATCGTGAGTTCCCTACCCACAGGTTGATCCCAACCCAAAGCATCAGCTGCTTGATCATTGATCAAAACGGTAGTGGAATCTTGTAACCTGTTACCTGAAAAATTTTGACCACTTATCAGATCCATGTCATAGGTTTCTATCATATGCTCATCAAAACTCATAAAGTAGGTTTGCAATGAGTCTCCCATTAACTGATCAGAAGTGACAAACAACTGTACTATGTCTTTCCATTCCCCTGGCACTCTGGAAGAGGCAGCCACTTTTTCCACGCCAGGTACTTGCTCAAATTCATACTTCATGGTTTCGAAGTTGCTTCGAACATTTCCATTATTGATATCTACTATGGCCATGGTCTCCTGGTTAAATCCCAGGTTCCGATTGCGGATGTAATTCATCTGGTTGGAGGTCACTACCGTTGCCACAATCATGATAATTGAGAGGGTAAACTGGGTAATCACCAAACCTTGTCGCATAAATATGTTTGCTAAACTTGATCTGACTTCGCCCTTGACAATAGTTGCGGGTTTCAGCCTTGAAAGATATAATGCAGGATACAAGCCAGAGAGCAAGCCAATGACCGTGGCAATTGCCAGCAGTATCAGGGTCAAATCTCCAAATGTATCTAAATTGAAGAGGAATAGCTTACCGGTAATTTGATTGAAATAGGGTAAGATGGTCTTTAGCAGCCCAATTGATAGCACCAGTGCTATCAAAGCAACCACCATTGACTCAATTAAGAACTGAGTTATCAACTGCCAACGAATTGCTCCGGAAACTTTTCGTATCCCAATTTCTTTGGCTCTTTGGCTTGACTTTGCGGTGGCCAGATTGATGTAATTTATACAGGCAATCAATAATAAGAATAAGCCAATTGCGCTGAATAAATAAACATAGCGTATCTCGCCTTTAGCCACCTCAGTGCCATATTCAATGGATGCGGAGTTAAAATATATGTCCTTTATATTCTGAAATTGAAGGTCACTGCGATTGGGCTGGTCCGGCCAATAACGGGCAGTAAAGTCTTTGGATTTTTGTTGCAAAGAGGTCATCTGGTCCTGATGATTAACCACCAGGTAAGTATAAGCCCCATAGGCGCTCCAATTCTGGAGATAACTGATAAATATGCTGTCGCTTGGGTTCCCATTCATTAGAAAATCAAATTGCAAATGAGAATTACCAGGAATGTTTTCTATTACTCCGGTAACAATTGCGTCATTATAATTCTGGAACTCAAAAACTTCCCCAATCGGGTTTTGTGCTCCAAAATATTTTTTAGCAATGTTTTCTGTAATTACTAAGGAATTTGGGCTGTAAAATGCAGTAGCCGGATCGCCCTGTTTGAACTTAAAATCAAAAATTTCGAAAAAATTAGATTCAGCCAGGTAATAATTTCTTTCATGTATTCGCTCCCCATTTCGCTCCGTATCAATATGTCCGATCGGTTGGAATAATCTGGTGGTTGCCATTACTTCCGGATAGTCTTGCTCCAAAGCCTTGGCCACAGGTGGCGCTGTCTGACCGATTAATCGAGTCTGCTCATTAGAAAAGTCAACTTCCAGCACCCGGTAAATTCTATCAGCTTTTTTATGGAACCCGTCCTGACTTAGTTCGTCATGAATGAACAAGTATAACAGGCACGAGCAGGTAATACCGATGGCAAGCCCCAATATATTGATGATAGAAAACATTGGGTGCTTCAAAAGATTTCGCCAGGCGATTATTATGTGATTACGTAGCATAGTTTTGTTGTTTTAGCATGGAGCATGGGGCAAGGTGCTTGGAGCAAAGAGCATGGAGCAATGGGCATGGAGCAAGGAGCATGGAGCAGGGCGATTGGCGTGAATTCATAATTTCTAATGGATAATTCATAATTCAGTTCATTCATATTTCAGCGCCTTGACTGGGTTTGAATTTGTCGCTCGAATTACATGATAACTTATGGTGACTAGAGCTATTACCAAGGCCATCAACCCGCCAGCCACAAAAATGAATGGATTTATGTCAATACGATAAGCAAAGTTTATCAACCAGCCATTCAAGAATAAGAACGCTAAGGGGCTGGCAAGCACAAATGAAATCAGCACGATACCAGCAAAATTCCGTGATAGTAAAGCCATCAATCCAAAGGCTGAAGCCCCTAAGACCTTTCTAATACCTACCTCTTTTATGCGTCGTTCAATGGATATGGATGCCAGACCAAAAAGTCCCAGGCATCCAATAAATATGGACAAGACGGCCATGATAGAAATAACATATCCCATCTGTTGGTCCGTTTTGTAGAGTTCCTCGAAATGATCATCCAAGAACTCATAGCTGAAAGGATATTCGGTCACGAATTGACCATATACTTTTTCTACATCATTTAGTGATTGCGCAATATTTACCCCATTCAATTTTATAGACATTTCACTATAACCCCACTCGGTATGCACCACCATTGAAAGCGTATTCACCTTATAGTGAAGGGAGTTGAAATTAAAGTCCTCCGTCACACCTATGATTGTTCCCAGAGAATCATCCGGATACCATCCATGTCCCGCACTCTGCCCGATTGGATCATCGAAAGCCAGTTCTTTGGCCAAGGATTCATTTATTATGAATGCCAGTCCATCATCGCTAGCGAAATCTTTAGAGAAGCTCCGCCCCTCAAGAAGTTTAATACCATAAACATCCAGATAGTCATGATCAACAAATACATTGGATGGAGTTATGTCCTCCACATTACTACTGTCCTTCCTTACTTTAAAACTCCATTGATGAAAGTTATTTCCAATCCTTTGGCCAGAGGCCGTTACCCCCAATATATTAGACTCATTTAGGAGCGCCAGTTTCATTTCTTGATAATTAGTCCTGGCGTCATCATTGAGTCTTACCAAAATAATGTGGTCCTTGCTGAACCCAATATCTTTATCTTTTAGAAAATTTAGTTGTTGTAATACTACCAGGGTGCTAATAATCATTGCCAGTGCCAGGGTAAACTGAATCACCACCATAGAATTACCAAGAATGGAGTTCTTTTCGAATGCTTTGATCCCCTTCAGCACCGCGATAGGTTTAAATGACGAAAGATATAAGGCCGGATACAAACCAGCCAAAACACCAAGAAGCACGGTGGTAACCAGTATAATTCCAAGGAATAAAGGCTCTTCCCAAATAGCGTTTAGGGAAAGTTGGCGATCAATCAGAAGGTTCAACAACGGTAAGGCGATTAGGGCCATTAAAAGGGTCAGAATCAGGGCAATTCCAGCCAGAAGTATTGATTCAATCATAAACTGATTGAACAGCTGTTTTTTCATGGCACCATTAGTTTTTCTTACCCCAATTTCTTTTACCCGGTTTCCTGCTTTAGCGACGGTTAAGTTCATGAAATTGAAGGTGGCAATAATAATAATGAAGACGCCTATTAGGACAAATACATCAATATAGGT
>CAZAWQ010000481.1:0-5426 GCA_964488585.1 uncultured Roseivirgaceae bacterium | reverse complement strand
TCCACATATATGCTGATAATCTTACTGCCACCAATAGCATCTTTTATGGATTGAACCTGTAACTCCATTAATTCCAGCATTAATTGATGGTGGGCTATTTCAAATGTTGGGAAACCACTGAAATTGGTACTATCTGGCTGTTTAAAATTTCGCCGGATCTGCTCAAATCTGAAAAAATATTGGTAGTTCTCCGTTAATCTGGAATGTGTTTTGGTATCAAATACTAGTTCCCGGTGATAGCCATATTCCTTGTTAAAATGCTTGTGTAACTGTTTTACCTGTAAACGATACTCTGCACCCAAGAATAAACGGCTGGCCCTAACCGGTTTTCCATCAATGCTGAGAAAATTCAAACAGTCATTTTGCAGGTCTTCCCTGGTTAATGGTTCATGATTAAAAGGGTTCAGTGAAATGCTCCAGGTTCCTGTGGATATGAGTAAAAAGGAATTTTTGTCTGCTTTGATATAAGGAAGCAATGCCGATGAGCTGTCATGTATTCCAAGCCCTATTTTCACTATGTGGCCTCCATAATTTTTGGATGTAGACTCTCCAGTATTCCTGATCGGAGGAAACTTTTTATCTATTCCCTCTGCATAAACCCATCGGTGATAATCCTGTTCTTTAAAGTTCCACAATGCTGTGTGGCAGCCCAAACCAGTATACTCATTGTTTGGGGTACCGCTAAAAAGCAGGCTCAGGTATTGAGGAAAATACAGTGACCAACGTATTTTACGGAAGACCTCAGGTTTTGTATGTTTTAACCAGTACAACTGCAGGCCTGCATTTAACATACCCAAAGATGGTGATGCAGTTTCACTGGCAATAGTTAATTCATCTCCATATTCTTTATAAAATGTACTCAATATTTTATCTGGAAGTGGTTTTAAATAGTTGTAGAGTGGGGTTACCGGCCGGTAATGCTCATCTATGTGCACCAGACTGGCTCCATAAGTGGAAAAATTGAGAGATTTGATCTCATATTTCTGGTCCTGAAGGGTATGATGGAACGTATCCTTTATCCATTCTTCAATTCGAGGGAGATCGTCGCAAGGAAATCCATCGTCATCCTCCACTTCCTCAAATCGACAATATTCTTCATAGACCTGATTATAGTTCTTATCGAAAAGAAAGAATTTCTTATTGGTTTTGCCAATATCAAAGATTGCCGAAACTTTCATTACAGTCCGGTAGCTACAGTTTTGAGGCCTCTTTCAGTTATAAGTGTTTCACGAATACCCGCTTTGCGATAGGCGCCAATAGGGTCTATCACTCCTCCTGATCTTAACCTGGCTTCACTGATTAGCGGACGAAGGTCCGAACGGTAGCTTTCCTGTAAAATATCCTGGGCTTTAGTTACATCGTTTTCTTCCCTTGCTTGTTCAAGGGCTTTTTGATCTACTATCAGCGCCTGGGCATAGGCCAAACGTATGGCTTCTAAACTTTGCATCAGATCTTCCAATGGATCCTTTAGGTTATGACTGGCATCAATCATCCAGGCAGGAGATGGGTTATCTTCAGGTCTATTAAGCAATTCATTGAAAATAAGGAATAGTTGATAGGGCTTTATTGATCCTACGGTAAGATCATCGTCTCCGAACTTACTGTCATTAAAATGAAATCCTCCCAGTTTTCCTCTCCAGAGCAGGGTGGCTACAATCTGCTCAATGTTGGTATTTGGCAAGTGGTGTCCAAGGTCTACCAGACAATAGGCATTTTCACCGCATTCATTGGCCAACAAATGCGAAGTACCCCAATCTTGAATAACCGTGCTATAGAAATTGGGCTCATACGGTTTATACTCAATAAACAATTTCCAATCTGATGGCATATAAGCATAAATTTCTCTTAAACTTTCTAGCGTACGCTCCAAAGCCTTCTGAAAATTCAGCTGTCCCGGAAATGAGGAACCGTCTGCTAACCAAACGGTCAGGCTCTCGGATCCCAAAGATTTACCTATTTCGATTACTTCTTTGTTGTGTTGCACCGACTGGGCCCTGGATGCTGCATCAGTATGACATAGTGATCCGAATTTATAACTTCGTTTTTGATCCGGTTGGTCCTGGAATGTATTCGAGTTCATGGCATCGAATGTTAAGCCCAAGGAATTAGCAAATTCCTTGATAGCCACAGGGTCTTGAGGTATGTCCCAGGGAATATGCAGTGATATGGCCCCTGCAGATTGGGTCAGGGCGTGAATTAGCCCAACGTCCTCGATCTTTTGTTCCAATGTGGCAGGTTCTCCACCAAAAGAAAAGCGTCCAAACCGGGTGCCACCCGCCCCCAGGGCCCAACTGGGAATGGCTACTTGAAATTGTTGTATCTGTTGGATTACCTTATCGGTGTTAATTCCCTTTTTTTCGAGTTGTCCCTGAAGGAATTGGAATTGTTGATGGTGATCCTGTATTAGGGTTTTATTGAAATCCTGTAGTTGATCGATGGTTATTCTCATGGCTATCGTGGAAATGCATTAGCCATACCGCCGTCAACGTTAATCATATTTCCGGTTGTCTTATCTAATACTGCCACCAAAGCAAATACGCCATTGGCAATATCCTCTGGCAGGATCATGGCATGCGTGAGATTACGCTTGGCATAGAATTCAGGCAATTCTTCCACCGTAATATTGTTGGCTTTGGCTCTGCCTTCCGCCCACTTTCCTTCCCAAATTTTGCTGCCTACTATTACACCATCGGGGTTTATGGTATTGACCCTGATTTGTTCAGGAGCCAATTCCGCTGCCAGCAGTCGAGTCATATGCTGTTGTGCTGCTTTGGCGGTGCCATAGCCTACATTATTGGGCCCTGCTACCAATCCATTTTTAGAGGCAATGTTAACTATGTTTCCCCCAATGCCCTGCTTGCGCATAACAGCTGCTCCTTTTTGTGCCATTAAAAATTGACCTTTCACCAAAACGTCTTGCAACAAATTCCAGTCATCCAGTGAATGCTCGGACAACGGCTTGGAAATTGCCAATCCCGCACAATGGACTACGATGTCTACCCCGCCAAATTCCAGGCAGGCTTTTTTATAGGCATTTTCAATATCTGATTCAGAAGTAACATTGCATACTGCGTAAGTTGAGACATCTGACTTATAGGTACTATTGGCCTCGATCAGAGGTTCTTCCGCCATATCAGTAAGCACCACGTTGGCCCCGTGATTCGCTAACTTATCAGCAATGGCCTTGCCAATACCACCGGCGGCCCCGGTAATGATTGCTATCCGACGCGATAGTGGCTTTTCCGCCGGCATTCGTTTTAGTTTGGCTTCCTCTAACAACCAATATTCTATATCGAATGCTTCCTGATGATCCAGTGCCACGTATTTTGATATGGCCTCGGCGCCGCGCATTACGTTGACAGCATTAACATAAAACTCGCTGGCTACCCGGGCAGTTTGCTTGTTTTTGGCAAAGGTGAACATACCAATTCCCGGATAAAGAATTACCACTGGGTTAGCATCCCTAACTGCAGGACTGTTAGCACGTTGGTGTTTTTGGTAGTACTCCCGATAATCATTGCGGTATTGCTCAAACGCAGAGGCCAACTGTTCTTTTACCTTCTTAGCATCGCTTAGATCAGCATCGGGGGCAAGGTCCAGAACCAATGGCTTGATCTTGGTGCGTAGAAAATGGTCGGGGCAACTGGTTCCCAATGGGGCCAATACCTGGAGATCTTTGCTGT
The DNA here is from genome assembly GCA_964488585.1 of uncultured Roseivirgaceae bacterium. Lineage (GTDB taxonomy): Bacteria > Bacteroidota > Bacteroidia > Cytophagales > Cyclobacteriaceae > SZUA-3. The sequence continues at coordinate 1,743 of CAZAWQ010000481.1, read as the reverse complement.
TGATAAAGTCAAGTATTACCTGGTCATCTCTGAAATGACCAATCATGCGGTTGTGCTCAGAGGTGAGCCCTCTTAATACCGGCGCCAACAATGCTGCCTGCTCTCTTCTGGTGTTCTCATCCGGACTTTGTATGCTAAAACCTCCGAATACCGGTCTGTCTTTTCCCAATCGCTCTTCAATAAACACAGAAGCTTGTTCGATCACTTCCAGGCTATTAATATAAGATTCATAAGAAGTATCACCCCAGGTAAACAGACCATGTCCGCCCAGGATAATGCCTCGTATTCCAGGATTGTCTTTCAGACAATTTTCGAGTTGCACTCCTAAGTCAAATCCGGGCCTTTGCCAGGGTACCCAACCCATTTTGTCGCCCCAGATCTCACGGGTAATTTCAAGGCTATTGTCGGCAGCGGCAATGGCAATCAGTGCATCCGGATGCAGGTGATCGATATGCTTAAAGGGCAACAGGCCATGTAGCGCGGTATCAATAGATGGCGCCCTACTGTCCAGGTCAAAAATACAGTGCTGGTATAACTCCACCATCTCATCTTCAAATTCAAGACCTCTATAAACATTTTTCAGAGCGTGCAATCGATCTACATAAAGTCCGGCAACGCCATCTCGTTTTAAAGAACCAAGATTCCCTCCGGAGCCTTTGATCCACATTATTTCTTTCTGTTCGCCCGTTAACGGGTCCTTTTCGATGGTACGACAACTGGTATTGCCACCACCATAATTGGTAATCCGCAAATCCTGACCCAGGATATTTGAACGATAAAGAAATAATGCTATTTCGTCTCCCGCAAGCTCAGAAGCTTTGGCCTCATCCCAGAGGTAGTCGACGTGTTTAAATGTTTTTAATTCCATGATTCAACTTTCTTTTCATGCCCTGAAGCGAACGCCAGAGTATTTATGCTTTTTGACTTATATTTATACCCAGACTATACATTAGGCTCCGTAAGGGGTTTCTTGTATATAATCTTACTTGATTGGTTTATAGTTTAAAATTAGAGCAAATTATATATCAAATCAATGCACAAAGTGACTCATTATTTGCACTTTTTGGACCTGATATGAAGGACTTTTTTAAATACCTGACTGTTGGAGAGGAAGATAAAAAATGGGGTTTGTTTCTTACGGTAGTAGGTAAGGCTAGAATTGAGCCCCGGTCCCCTTATCCTTCAAATGATCATCCCACCGGATATCACTATAACTGGGAGGATGGACGGGTGTTGGAGGAATATCAATTAAACTATGTTAGTGAAGGTCATGGAGTGATGGAATGCGATCAGGGTAAGTTTCAGGTAAAACCCGGATCCATTATGATCATTCGACCCGGAGTATGGCATCGGTACCGACCAGAAAAGAAAACCGGTTGGCAGGAAAATTATATTGGATTTGATGGTGAAATGGCCCGGCATCTGCTACAACAGTCCATATATTCTTCACGACATCCAGTTATCCACTGTGGTTACCGGGAAGAATTAATAGACACTTATTTCAAAATATATGATCTGGTGCAAAAGGAAGCCCCTGGATTTCAACAGATCGCATCAGGCCTGGTGATAAAATTGTTGGGTTACCTTGTGGCTCATAAGAAGCAACAGGATTTTTCGGGTAAGCACATAGAACAAGTCATTCAAAAAGTACGCTTTTACATTCATGAGCACATCGAGCATGAGATCGATCTACCAAGAATGGCTGAAGAGCATCAGATAGGCTATTCCTATTTCCGAAAAATG
>CAZAWQ010000480.1:0-2334 GCA_964488585.1 uncultured Roseivirgaceae bacterium | reverse complement strand
GGATCATTTTCGCCCTCATCACCAGTCTCGCCCGATTATGTTAAACTTGCCCGCCATAGCTTTACCCAAGGCGGAGGGTGCAAATGTAGTAAGGAAATGACATTCTACAAATGATCTGTAAAAATTTAACCCAGCCGTGTAAACTACTTGACTGCCCGTACAATATATTGGTATTCTAATAAATCGGTGTCCACCTCAAAACTCTTAAACCCAGATTGTTTTAGCTCCTCCAACACCTGGTCTTTGGAAATACGCATTTTTATTGGCGGCCCCGGCACTCCGCCATCAAACTTCTGTTTCTTAAAATCAACAATCATTAATACCCCTTCAGGAGTCAATCCTTGATGCACTTCCTGAAAATAGGGCACTCTGTCTTCGATATGATGATAAGTGTTTACAATTATGACTGCGTCAGCGCTTTCTTTCCCCAGCATTGGACTGTCATAGGGTATTTTTTTTAATCGCACCTGATCATCTGAATAGCCCAACTCTTCTTTCTTATGTGCTATGAAATTCTGGAAGTCATCATCCACATCCGCGGCCACTACCACTGCACCTTTTTCTGCCAAACGGAAAGTGAAATACCCGGATCCCGCTCCAATGTCCACCACCGTCTTTCCTTTGATGTCTCCCAATAGGGCTATTACCTGATCCGGCTTTTGCCAGGCATCTCTGGAGGGGTCTTCAAACCGTTGCGACAGCTCCTCCACAGTAAGTTGATGCATGTGCTTGTTTGCCTTATTATGGTCCTCATGGGGATCTTGACTTTGGGCAGATAGTATCAATATATTACAGGCTATGAAAGTGATTATAAATAATTTCATTTCATTGAGAAGTAAGGTTAAAGCTACTTAATTGTACTGGTCCCATCAATTTTATAACGATCCAATAATTCGGTCAATTCTTTTACCTTTACCGGGTTTTCGCCATAGAGGTTAAATTTTTCTGAAGGATCGTCAGATAACTTATACAACTGACCTTCAGTATTTACCGGGATACTTTGGTCTTTTAACCCATTACTAAATCCGCCCGAATCCTTTCCCAGGATCAGTTTCCATGAACCACGTCGAATGGCAAAGGTGCCATTTCCGGAGTGATGAACAATGGCTTCTCTTATTGGACTATCAGGGGACTTGCCAAATAGGTAAGACGAGATATCATAGCTGTCTTCCATGGATCCGTTTTCATTAGATATGCCTAAAATTGATGCTATGGAAGATATGATATCTGTCAAACAAATTAATTGATCATTTACCGTATTGGCGGGAATTCTCCCCGGCCAGGAGGCCATGAAAGGCACTCGGTGCCCTCCTTCCCAGGCATCTCCTTTCATTCCCCGCCAGGGTTTACTTGGGTCATGCCCATATTTTTTAACCGATCCAATGGGACCGCTCATATTGGTGCCATCGCGCTGTGGAGATCCATTGTCTGAAGTAAACAGTAATAATGTGTTATTATACGCTCCGGTTTGTTCAAGTGCATCTATTATCTGACCAACCGTCCAGTCTACTTCATGGACAAAATCGCCGTATGCACCGGCGTCACTTTTCCCTTGAAATTCAGCTGTAGGCGCAATAGGCGTATGGGGTGCTGTCAGGGCTACATACAAAAAGAAAGGCTTATCGCTCCCCGCTTTTTGGGTTATGTATTCAACAGCCTTTTCGGTAATTGCAGGCATTACATTTTCCAATTTCCACCCATTAACCATAGGTCCCGGGTGTCCAAAAACTGAATCGGGTTTTTCTAACTCAGGACTTTGAACAAGTTGATCGTTTTCAATAAAAGCATAAGGAGGAAAGTTGGGCACATCATCCCCAAAATAGTAATCAAACCCTGCTTCCAAAGGACCGCCACCCAGACGCTTGGTGAAATCTATTTTTTCCCATAAGTCTTCTCTTCCCTGGTATCCGTGATCTCCCAGTGTAACAGTACTGTTCATAAAGCCTTCAGCTTCATTGGATGGCCACCTCCAACCCAAATGCCATTTGCCAATGCAGGCGGTGGCGTAATGTTTAGCTTTTAGCATTTTAGGAAGTGTAAGTCTGTCAGCAGCTATTAAAGGTTTATCCCATTCCCAGAGTACGCTTTTTTTTAACTCGGAACGCCAGGCATACCTGCCGGTCAACAGACCGTATCGTGTAGGTGTACACACGCTGCTGGGGGTATGTGCATCTATAAAACGCATTCCTCTGGTGGCAAGCTGATCGATGTTAGGAGTTGGAATTTTGGATTCGGAATTGTAAACCTGTGGGTCACCATAACCCAGGTCATCCGCCATGATAATAATGATAATGGGTTGCTTAACTTCCTCATCCTTGCAGGCTAATAAAAGTA
>CAZAWQ010000479.1:0-14471 GCA_964488585.1 uncultured Roseivirgaceae bacterium | reverse complement strand
AGGATCTAGTCAAAAAGAGGAGCGCCTTGAGAAGATCAAGGAAATTACAGATCATGGGATGGATGGCGGAATGTCATTCAGAGATTCTCTTACCAAACGTTTGGAACTTCTTGAAGCAAAAAAAGAGCATTTAGTAGATTTGGTGGCTTTATTAAAGGAGAGAATTTCAAAATCCTTTCACCGGAATGAAGAGTTCTTTAGAGAACACGCTGATAATATTTATATTTTGTCGAATGGGTTTAAGGAATTTGTGGTGCCCATCGTTACTGAATACGGGGTTAAAGCGGATCATGTGTACGCAAACTCTTTTAAGTTCGACAATCACGACAAGATCATTGGTTTTGATGAAGACAATATTTTATCCAGAAACAATGGGAAGGCCAGGCAAATCGAGAGACTAAAATTGGAAGGAGAAGTTTCTGTAATTGGTGATGGATACACTGATTATGAAATCAAGGAAGCCGGATTTGCCAATACCTTCTATGCATTTACAGAAAATGTTACCAGGAATAAGGTATTGGAAAAGGCCGATCACGTGGCCCCAAGTTTGGATGAAGTACTCTATATAAACAAAATGAATACTGCGATTTCATATCCTAAAAATAGAATTAAAGTGCTTTTGTTGGAAAATATCCATCCGATGGCTGAAAGGTCTCTAAAGGAAGAGGGATACCAGGTAGAGGTACATTCAGGTGGTATGGATGAGGATGAATTAGCGGAGCGGATAAAAACTGTATCCCTTCTGGGGATCAGGTCCAAAACTCAAATCAACGAAAAAGTAATAGCTAATGCCCGCCGGTTATTAGCTATCGGAGCATTTTGTATAGGCACCAATCAGATCGATCTTCAGGCTTGTCTTCGCAAAGGTGTGGCAGTGTTCAACGCACCTTTTAGCAATACCAGGTCGGTAGTGGAATTGGCTATCGCAGAAATCATCATGTTGTTGAGGAAAATACCAGAACGAACCAAGGAGATGCACAGTGGGAACTGGTTTAAATCTGCCAAGGACAGCTATGAGATACGTGGCAAAAAACTAGGTATCATTGGATACGGAAATATTGGTGCGCAACTTTCTGTGTTGGCTGAAAACATGGGAATGGAGGTATATTATTATGACTTGGTAGAAAAGCTAGCTCTTGGAAATGTGCGACGATGTCAGAGCATGGATGAACTTCTGGCAGTTGCGGATGTAGTGTCATTGCATGTTGATGGCCGAAAAAGCAACACCAACTTCTTTGGGAAGGACCAGTTTATAAAAATGAAGAAGAGTTCGGCTTTTATCAATTTAAGTAGGGGATTTGTAGTTGATATAGGGGCACTAAAGGAAAGTTTGGAATCCGGACATCTAGTAGGGGCTGCTATTGATGTGTTCCCTCAGGAACCAAGTAATAATGAGGAAGAGTTCGTTTCATCATTGAGAGGGTTGCCAAACACCATACTAACCCCTCATATTGGCGGAAGCACCCAGGAAGCCCAGGAGAACATAGGGGATTTTGTGCCCAATCAAATCATACAATATATTAACACCGGAAGCACCTCAAACAGTGTAAATTTTCCACAGGTACTGCTTCCTACTTTTCAGAATGCTCATAGATTGATGCATTTGCATCACAATGTTCCGGGTATCCTGGCCAAAATGAATCAGGTTTTCGCTAAACATGAGATCAATATTGTTGGCCAGTATCTGAAAACAAATGAAACCATTGGTTATGTGATTACCGATATTGATAAGAAGTATGACCAGCAAATGATCGACGAACTAAAAAGTATCGAAGATACCATTCGATTCCGGGTTCTTTATTAGGGACTGAAGGACAGATGGATTGAAGGACTGAATGGCTCTCTTCATTGGTCTTCAAAATTCGTTTATAAAATGTTCTTTTGCTCAATTATTCAATTGTTCTCAATGTTCAATTGTTCCCAATGCTCAATTGCTCCCCACGCCTCACGCGATGCAAAAAAAACTAATAACTCATAATTCATAAGTTATAATTCATAAATTATCCATACATTAACCCAACCCAACCCTTCATGAGCAGTAATTCGTATAGCTTCTTCGATGATGTTAACAGTTACGTTGATAAAGCTGCCAAGTTCACCAAGCACCCGCGCGGGCTGATCGAGCAAATTAAGCAGTGCAACAGCATTCTGCATGTGACTTTTCCCCTTCGCTTGCAAAAAGGCAAATTCAAGGTGATAGAAGCCTATCGGGTTCAACATAGTCAACACAAATCTCCGGTAAAGGGCGGTATACGTTACAGTTCTATGGTTAATGAAGATGAGATAAAGGCATTGGCTGCTCTCATGTCGTACAAATGTGCCTTGGTTAATGTGCCGTTCGGTGGAGCCAAGGGCGGAGTAAAAGTGGAGCCTTCCAAGTACACAATAGACCAATTGGAAAAAATTACCCGGAGATTTACCTCCGAGTTAATAAAAAGAAACTCCATAGGACCTGCAATTGATGTGCCGGCACCGGATTATGGTACCGGTCCCCGGGAGATGGCCTGGATTGCCGATACTTATATGACATTTAATTCTCAAGAGGTAAATGCATTGGGTTGTGTAACAGGAAAGCCACTTTCCCAACATGGGATACGGGGGAGGAAAGAGGCCACTGGAAGGGGGGTTTATTTCGGGATCAGGGAGGCTGTAGATGGATATGAAGACATGCAGAAATTGGGACTTTACCCTGGCATTGGTGACAAGAGAGTGATTATTCAGGGCTTGGGCAATGTTGGATACTATTCTGGCTTGTATTTACAGCAAGGTGGAGCTACTGTGGTTGGTATTGCAGAATACGATGGGGGAATATTTAAGGAAGATGGCCTGGATGTCGAAGCGGTGCATAAACACCGTTTGGATACTGGCAGCATTTTAAATTTCGAGGGTGCTAAAAATGTAAAGAATGGACGTGACCTGCTGGAATATGAATGTGATATATTGGTGCCAGCAGCATTGGAAAATCAAATCACTACAAATAATGCTGGGAAAATAAAAGCAAAAATTATAGCTGAAGCAGCAAATGGCCCGATCACTGCAAATGCCGAAAAAATATTGCTCAAGAGGGGTGTGTTTATTATTCCTGATCTGTATTTAAACGCTGGAGGTGTGACGGTATCATATTTTGAATGGTTAAAAAATATCAGCAGGGTGTCCTTTGGTAAGATAAACAAAAGGTACAATGAATTGAATAACGAAATGATGGTGAGCGCCATCGAAGATGCCAGTGATACCAATCTGCCTTATAAGCAGCGGATACAACTGATAAAAGGAGCTGGTGAATTTGAGTTGGTTGATTCAGGACTTGAGGGAGTGATGGTAAATGCTTATCAACAGATAAACGAAATAAGAAAAGAGAAAGCAGTAGAAGACTTGCGAACAGCAGCTTTCATCAATTCCTTGGAAAAAATTGCTGTGAGCTACCTGGAATTAGGAGTGTTCCCTTAAACGCAGAAGGGTCACTAGAATTTACTGTGGCTTCTAATTTACTATCATTCAGACACGTATTCACTTTTTAGTACTCACCATAATTTTACTATGTTCTCCGTACCAAAAAGTTGAGTGAGCACCTGACTAACAGAAACTTAGAAGCCTCGTTACAAAGTCTAATGACAATTCTGGGTTAAACCCGGTTAAAAAATGAAACCCCAAAGTACTAATTCGGGGTCTCATGTAACCAACTTGAGCGCGGAGGTTTATTAAACCTCTTTATGACAAGATTTGAGCTATTTGCAAATCTCAACCCTCCACTGTTAACCTGCAACGTGCAAACATCACGAGGTCACGCCTTAGGCGTGATGAGGCCCGGTTTTAAAAACAAAATCACTCGGTTTATATTAACTGTTAAGTTTAAAAAACGTGTCCTAACTCAAGTGGGCAATGTTTTACTTGTCAAAGTTACTATATAATTTCTGTAATAAAAACCATAATTTTCCTAAAAAATGACACACTTGTAAGAGAAAAACCAAAACAATTTCACAGCAGAAATACCAAAAGATGCTTTTATTTGTAGGCCATAAAGATACTTTCCTAATTGAATGAGTATTAAAAAATTATATTTCACTCCGGGGCCCTCCGCATTGTATTTTACTGTGGAAGATCACATTCGAACAGCTTTTAAGAAACAGATTCCATCAATTTCGCATAGAGGGAAAGAGTTCTCCAGAATATATCAAGAAACTGAAGAAAGACTCAAACAGTTAGTAAACCTGCCAGATGACTACTGCCTTTTCTTTACTGCTTCTGCAACAGAAATTTGGGAGCGGATGCTACAATCAGTTGTTCAAAAAAAGACCCTCCATTTGGTCAATGGAGCGTTTTCCAGGAGATTTTTTCAAATAGCCAAACAATTGGGTTACGATGCAGTTGACTGGGAGGTTGCACCTGGTGAAGCAGTAATTATAGATCCATCAATGGCAAATCAGGATCCCGAATTGATTGCTGTTACCCACAACGAAACCAGTACCGGAGTGCAACAGCCAATCCAAGACCTTAATGAACTTAAAAAATTATTCCCTTCTTCATTACTCACGGTCGACGTCGTTTCTTCATTTCCGTTGGTTGATTTGCCATTCGAACATATTGATTCAGCGTACTTTTCTGTTCAAAAGTGTTTTGGTTTACCTGCAGGTCTTGGGGTGTGGTTGATTAATCAGCGGTTTATTGAAAGGGCCGGTCAAATGGCACCAACTGGCAGAACCAGCTATCATGGAGTAGATTCATTATATTCAAAGTATAAGAAATATCAAACTCCCTCTACTCCCAATGTGTTGGGGATTTATCTTCTGGGACAGGTGATAGGAGATATGCTTGATAAGGGGCTTGATCGTATTCGAATGGAATCGAAATATAAATCGGCAATTTTGTATCATTTGCTGGAATCTAAAGAGCACATTAATCCTTTTGTTACGGAAAAATCATGGCGCTCAGAAACTGTGGTAGTTGGAAATACCGGAACATATACTCAATCAGTGATCCATGCACTGCATAAAAAAGGACTGATCATCGGTGCAGGGTATGGAGATTATAGGACCAAGCACATCAGAATAGCCAATTTTCCCACGCACTCAAAGGAACAAGTCGAAATGCTGGTGGATCAATTGGATGCACTAATAAGTTAATAGAGAGTTCAATTGTTGATATAACCTATCAGGTATCCATTTCAGGAGTGATTTCTCGAGTCCCAAGGGAATCTGGATGTGATTTATTTGGTGCTTGTACATTGTGATCTGTGATTTATCAAAGTATCAGGATTTATTACATGTCTGCCTGTTACTTGCTCTTCTAATTTTACTTTCGGCGCACTACTACTAAGTTGTAACCTGTTTCACAACTTTAAACCTTATCATGGTTGTGTTGTCAAAGGAGGCGAAAGCAATAGATAAATATTTGGAAGATCACGAGTTAGTTGAAAAACTTGCAGGGGAAGATACCCGCAATTTTGCTTTCAATCAGCTGGTAAGGAAGTATCAGGAGCGCATCTACTGGCACGTTCGAAAGATGGTGCTGGACCATGACGATACGGATGATGTAGTTCAGGAGGTCTTTATAAAGGTGTGGAATAATTTACATCGCTTTCGACAGGATTCACGGCTTTATACATGGATCTACCGCATCGCCACAAATGAGTGTCTGAACTTTCTTAAAAAGAAGAAACGAGTTTCTCTAATGTCGTTAACTGATTACCAGGATGTTTTGGTAAGCAAATTGGACATGTCTATTCAAATTGATGGAGATGCTGTCGAAATTAAGCTTCAAAAAGCCCTGTTAACCCTTCCCGATAAGCAAAGATTGGTATTTAATATGAAATATTTTGATGACATGAAATATGATGAGATCGCTGAAATTACCGGTACTAGTGTGGGGAGCCTCAAGGCTAGCTATCATCATGCTGTAAAAAAGATCGAAAAATTTATTAACCAGAATTAAACCTTTTCCAATTAATACTGTCTAATGCCTGTGAAGTTCTATAAAGATGAAATATCGACTGGAAGATATAAATAAGCGTCAGGTATTTACCAAGCCACCAGATGGGTACTTTGATAAGTTACCTGGGATTATTCAGGCTCAGACGGCAAATAAACCCTCTGAAAGGCCCTTATTGTATTGGGTGAGGGCTATGATGCTGGTACCTGCAGTGGCGGCAATTGTGCTGATTGTACTATATAGCGGTCTGCTGAATTATGATCAATCGGTACCAGGCCTTGATGAAGTACTGTCGGAGGTGACTTCAGAAGACATAATAAAATATCTTGAAAATATGGAACTGACAAATGAGGAAATATTGGAAGAAGTTGACCTTATGGCACTTTCGTTGGAGTTTGAAGACATGGAGGATCCACTGATCGAAAATCTGGATATTGAAGATGAAACCTGGATGCAACTGTACGATGATGTTGGTGTACAGGATGATTTACTATAATGAGCTAATTAGAATAGACATGAAAAAGATAATAACCGTAATGATGATCACCTTGCTGGGGACAGTGGTTATTGCTCAAAGTCCTAAGGCAAAAGAAAAAATTGAAAGTGCCAGGATCGGTTTGATTACCGAACGGTTGGGTTTAACCCCGGATCAGGCGGAGCGCTTTTGGCCCCTCTACCATGAGTACCGTATGAAAAATCAGGACGCAGCAAAAAATTTCCAACAATTCAGGCGCAGTATAGACGCTAATACAGCTTCTGAAGAGGAAAGCAGGCGAGTTGTTGAGCTGGAATTGGATCTTAAACAACGCCGTTTGGATCTGGAAAAAGAATATTCAAGGAAAATGCTGGACGTAATTTCCACTCAACAAGTGGCCTCATTACGAAAAGCAGAAAGAGATTTTCGAGGAATTTTATTGCGCCGGTTACAACAAGCCAGACAACATAAAATGCGACAGCAAAGATTTTATGACAGGGAACAATTACGGGATCGGGTACGGGATAGATATCGTGACTAAACTGTTTTTCTCCTTCGTCATATGTATAAATCAAACTGGATCAAGTCCACATTAGCAGCATTTGTTATTGCCATGACTTTGAGTGCACCGCTGTGCGCTCAAAGTGCTTTTATAGCTTCTGTTGACTCAAGTTCAACGGTGTTTCCTGAACAGGATCTGGATAACTTGATGCTTTTTCAATTAATTGATAGTTTGCTTGCGGCGGAATTCTCTCGGACTTCACAGTTCTCATTACATATGGGCTATATTAGTGAAGTTTCCAATGCCGGCCGAACCCTGGATGTAAAGCAGTTTGGTTTTAATCCTGGGATCAGCTATTTCCACAAATCTGGCGTCTATGCAAATGTTATAGGGTATTGGAATAGTGATCTTAGTCCCAAGTATGATCTTACTGTAGTTGCATTGGGATATATTGGCTTTTTATCACCAAAGCTCAGTTACTCCATATCCTATGATCATAGCTTTTATACTGATACGGAAGTTAATCTGGACTTGCCTCAATGGATAATTGATCTATTGTTGCCACCAATATTGAACAATAGTTTTTCAGGTGGGTTGGATATGGATTTTGGGTCCATTGAGACCGGAGTAAACTATTCATGGTTGTTTAATGAGGAAAGTGCCCACCGTGCTCAATGGAGATTAACAGGAGACCTCAAAAAATACGGCTGGTTAGGATTGGACAAAGTATCACTTCGGCCTTCATTCGGGCTGTTATTTGGAAATTTGGATGTTATTAGTGTAAGCTATAGCAGGGATGCATTCATTGGGAGTAGATTTCCCTTCATGATCAATAAGAAAAACGAATTTGGGTTGCTGAACTACCGGTTTCGGCTGCCATTAGGCCTGACAAAGAAATCATTTCAACTTATATTTGAGTATAACTACAATATACCTGTATCACTTCCAGGAGAAGAGTTCGATTATCCTAATAACAGTTATTTTAGTGTTGACTTTTATTACAACTTTGCTATTGGCTCTAAAAAAAGCATCTTTGAATAGGCTATCTGGAAACTGATTCAGGCAGCAAGGCAACTTTATGCAACACCTGACACTCTCCCAGTTAAATCAGTTAATAAAGTCTACTCTGGATCAGCAACTGGCGCCAAGTTATTGGGTGGTGGCAGAGATCGGTGAAATGCGCATTAACCAAAAAGGCCATTGCTACCTGGAGTTTGTGGAAAAAGAAGACCATAGGTTGACTGCCAAGTTACGCGCTAATCTATGGGCTTATGATTTTCGTAACTTGAATAGTCTCTTTCTTTCGGTAACCGGACAGTCTCTTAAACCCGGAATGAAAATACTTGCCAGGGTAATGGTTCAATTTCATGAAGTTTATGGGTTAAGCTTACAGGTAAAGGATCTTGATCCTAATTTCACCCTGGGTGAAAGGGCACGGCAGCGTCAGAAGGTCATTGACCGCTTAAACAGGGAGGGCATTATAAATAACAATACCCGTCTGAGGCTACCCTTAGTGCCGCAGAGGGTTGCGGTGGTTAGTTCCAGGACAACTGCTGGTTATGGAGATTTTATGGATCAGCTGGTCAATAACCAACAGCGATACCATTTCCAGGTAGATCTTTTTGAAACGGTTATGCAGGGTGAGGAAGCTGCTGAATCCATTGCCAGAGCTATTGGAGACACGGCGAAGAAAAAGGAACAATTCGATATTTTGGTGATAATAAGGGGAGGAGGTTCCCAAATTGATCTGGATTGCTTTGATAGTTATTTGCTGGCCTCAACAATAGCAGAGTTTCCGCTTCCAGTCATAACTGGTATTGGACATCAGAGGGATGATACCATAGCGGACATGGTGGCCAATACTAAAATCAAAACACCCACGGCGGTAGCTGAATTTCTTATCAATGGTATGAAGGTTTTTGAAGAACAATTGAACTTTCAGTTTGAACAGATTAAAGATTGTACATCAAGACACCTGCAAGATCAAAGAACTCAATTGTTCGGAATACTTAAAAACCTGGGCCACGGGGCAAAGACCTTGATAAACACCAATAAACATGCTTTGGGGATGCTGAAACAACGTTTAATATCAGCCGCTGACAGTTGTATTAAAGACAACCGGAGTCAGTTGCTACATTATCAGGAGGCTTTGCACAAACAGCCCACAAAATTGGTCTTACAGGAAAAGCGGTTATTGCAGATTTTGGAAACCAAAATTACCATGGCAGATCCAGAGAATATTTTGAAAAGAGGCTATACTATTACATATTTAAACGACAAGGTTATTAAGCCTGATACAGAAATCAAAGAAGGTGATGAGCTAAACACAAAATTACCAGCTAAATCAATAAGGAGTAAGGTATTAAAAGTCAACAATGAGTGATTCAAAGATAAAGTATAAAGAGGCCTTTCAAAGAATAGAGCAGATCGTATCACTAATTGAAGGAGATGATCCCGATGTGGATAAATTGACAGACTTAGTAAAGGAGGGGCTGGAACTACTCAAATATTGCAAACAACATCTCAGGCATACGGAGGAGGATCTTAAATCAGCACTTGAGGATCTGGATTAACTATTTTGCGATAGGATTATGTTCTCCAATAGCAAGGTCCAGTAGTATGCTTCGCATCGATATTTTAAGTGAAAGAATGAATTGTTGGCTAACCGTTTAAGCCTGGAGTGCTGAAAGCCAGTTAGCATTCCTGCCTGGAAAAAGTAAAAATATCGAAAATGGTTTTCATAAACATCATGTATATGGAGTGGAGTGGTGTCAATTTGTAACCTCAGAAGAGAGGTCTTAACCAAAAGGGTTTCCATAAATGATAACTTTTTCTTAAGCTCTAAAGTCAAACATCTGATAAGTAACGCTCGCAATGCTAACAGTTCTTTATGATTAAAACCACCGACCAAACGGGCAATGTGATACAGGATTATAGTGCTATTTCCGTAATGGGGCGAGACCAAAAATGGTGACTTGATGTGATCATTTCGTTCCAATACTCTGTTTAAAAATTGTACCGAGTCCGTGTCAACGGAGGTCCAGGGAAGTTGGTAATGGCATACCATGAATAATACATTGCTTATGACACAGGCGTCCATTTCACGCAAAATTCTCTTTCCAAAGAAGGAAGGGTAAGCCCTGAGGTTTTGATAGGCCTGAGGCGTTAATGGTGACAAGGGGGAATCAATTGGATAGTGAGATTCAAGTTTGTTTTTGAGCGTTTCCAGTTGATTTTGATGCGGTGATGTGAGATAGATTAAACTGGTGTCATCTGAGTCCGCGGGTAAGGCCATTTTTGGTATTTTGTTAAGTACACAACCATTAGGGAAATGCCCCCGTTGACGGTTTTGCCAGAAATTATAGGTGGCCGGATCGGAATCGTGTTGATATTTTTCATAATTTGAAATCACCGCCTCACGGATTTTCCGTGCTCTGTTGCGAAGTGAATCAGTGAACGCCCATTCCAATTGTTTGATGGTAAAGGCCACTAAAGCACTGAAAAATATATTATTGTCTTCCCTGCAATAACCCAGAAAGGGGTGAACTCGTTGCGATGGAAATAGTCCTGGATTATATATCTTATTCCCTGTGGATTGTAACTGGCTTATTTTGTCTATTATTTCTTCAGGACTTTTCAAAATCAGACCCGCTTTAAGCAAATTATTTCACTTTTAGGTTACAACACGAACCTGTGGGTAAATTTCAATAGAAAAATATTATTGGCTTGTGAAACGGGGTCAAGGAAGTTACCCACTGTTTCAGAGAAAGTAAATCCATCCAAGACCGGATTTTCGGTACGTTCCTTATTCCATACAATAAATAAAGCTGAACCTGGCTTATATTCCCACCGCATCACCAAATTTGAACGGAACTGTAAAAAATCAAAGTTCGGATCCGTAAAAGAGTAGTCCACAGTGCCGTCCTGATTTTCATCTACCAGATAATCGCCAGATTGATCATCTACGGTCAATTCATCCTCTGTGAAGATGTGGAAACGTTCTTCATAGACTTCATTTTTAGGATCGGTTATTCTTTTAAATTCATGGTAATCTCCGGTGGACACATAAGGCTGCCCATAATATTGCAAAGAGAGGTTAGGTCGAATACTGTAATTGACACGAATAGAAACACTTGCAGTATTTTGTTCAATGGATGCATTGATATACCGTGATTCACCATCAAAACTTCTAGTGGTTACATATTGCTGCTCCCATGTTTTCCAATTGTATCTGGGCGATACAGAGAGGTTAAGGGCATTGAATGGTTGATAGTTGAAATTCATTGAAAACCCATAACCATCTGAAGACCCGTCATTACCGGAAGAAACCCATGGATTAGCGCTGAACCGAAGTTTCTTTCGTTCATCAGAGCTGACCCTAAACCAAACATAGGTAGATCCTGGTAATAACAAAGCGGGACCGCCCCGTAGGACTGATCTTGACATGGTAATGCTTTTGATGGAAGTACCTAAACGTAAACCCCAATAATTCTTCAATTCGCCATTAGTACTCATACTAATCCCATTGCTAATGTTTTCACCCCCAAAGTCCCAATTGGTGTATTGATGGATGTTTGCACTGAAATGCCGAAAGCTCTTGGTAGGTTTCAAAATATTGTAACCTACCCAGAACCACTGTTTGATCAGGTCGGTATTGCGCATGAATCCAATGTCATTTATTGCCAATCCTGGTGACTTCCAGGAGGCACCGGTTTCAAACCGAAAGTTCCCATTGCCCCTTTTGCCAAACTCAAGTTTTCCGCTGCTACCGGTTAATGAAATTCTGGTAGAATCAACATCCAGGTGATCAGCATCTGGCCGTTGATAAAAGCGCTCACTTGACCTTTGTGTTCTAAGGATGGATTCAGGGCTGCCATTTACTTGACTCATGGCAATGTTTCCTTCAACATAGTAGGTGCGATTTTTCCAACTGTGTGTAAAATCTACCCCGCCGGTATAGGCTGCCTCATGCAGAAAATTTAGGGATGAGTGGTTGAGGTTCCTGTTGGTAGCGGTAAACATGCCGCCAATCTGGCTGTTGCCCTTATTTAGATCCTGCTGCACCCGACTGACAAAATAATTAGTTAGAGGCTCTACCGTTACTTTCCTTCGATCGCCATTTTGGTCAATTTTTGCAAACTCTTCTTTGGTAACAGATTCAAGTATACCGATAGACAGACCTTTCTTGGTACGTCCGGTAAGCTTCAACGCTCCCAGAATAGTAGTTCGATCAGGCCGGTCCATAAATTCATCATCTTTAAGCGATGGAAAATATTGGGGAGTTCTCCCAATTCTTCGGGAATGAAATAGGATATCACCGGAACCCGTCCGAAAGCTTAATATATTTCTTCCTTCAGTAAAAAATGGACGGCGTTCCGGAAAAAATACCTCATATGCTGACAGGTTCACTTGTGAAGGATCTGCCTCCACTTGCCCGAAATCTGGATTGATGGTAAAGTCCAAAGTGAGATCGCTGGTTACAGCAATTTTTCCGTCCACTCCCACGGTGATTTTCCCATCTTTTCCGGTTAAAAAGGGGTTGCCTTCCTGGGCTGAATATCGTTCCATCTGAGCCAACATGTAGGGCGTAACTTCAACCTGTTTCTGACGTTTGATACCTTTAATTCCATGAAGTTCACCAAAGAGGTGGACCCAGCCCGGAGCATCATTAGGAGCATGCTGCCAAGTGGACCTTTCTTCCATCCTGAATAATCGTCGTTGGACTTGAAGTCCCCACACATGCTTCTTCTTTTTCGAAAACCGTAGTTGACTAAGCGGGATGCGGGCTTCACCAATCCATCCATCCTTGTGCATGGAAGTCTTCGCAAACCAAATAGGGTCCCAGTTTCGGTCCCAGTTATTTCCATTGTTGGTTACTGTGGCATCACTGATAACACCAGAAGCACTTACGGTAAAAGAGAAGGCACTTAAATGGTCATAATAGCTGTCAATACTTATAGTGATGCGGTCGCCCTCAAAGCCATCCCGCCGGGTCATTCGACGTTCTATCTTATCGGGCTTACTATCATAACACATAAAGGCTACATACAAGTTTTTGTCGTCGTAAAGGATCTTAAAAGCTGTTGGCTCCGTGGGTGCGGCTCCGTTGTTTGGTTTATACTGACTAAAGTCTCCAGCCCACTCAACCTGATTCCACACTTCTTCATCAAGAATGGCATCAATGGTAGGAGGAAGGTCTTTTACTTTAGAGGTAGTGTAGATCTTTTTGTCAAAACCCGGGGAGGGCTGTGCGCTCATCTGTATTTCAATACCTAGGTACAGAAGTAACGCGAGACTCAGATATTTCATATATGCTGTAATTCCATGCAATATTACGAAAACATAGCCTGGTTATTATATCAAGACACAATTAAATGTTTTTTAGGGAATTAGAAATTAGGAATTGCTTTTTTGTAACCTTTTACGAAAATATTCGTAGATATATTTTATAGTACGAAGGACTTCGTATATATTTGTCCTGAAATCAACAAATGACTATATCAATGAAAATACCAAAGCCCACCGAAGCAGAGCTAGAGATTTTACAAGTTATATGGGAGCATGGACCCAGTACAGTAAGATTTGTAAATGAATTGTTAGGCAAACGGAAGAATATTGGGTACACCACTACCTTAAAGATTATGCAAATCATGGCCGACAAGAAATTATTAAGCCGGGACACCCGTGTTAAGACTCATATTTATATATCTGCTGTAAGTCAGCAAAAAACCCAGCAACAATTAATCGATAAACTAATGGCTACGGCTTTTGGGGGGTCAGCCATGAAACTGGTAATGCAGGCATTGGATAATAAAAAGTCCACGGTCTCAGAGTTAAATGAAATCAGGGCGTTCTTAGATCAATTGGAAGGAGGCAAGAAATGATCTCAGCATCTATTATCTCAGATCTTTTTATAAATGGAGTCGGTATAACCCTTGTCAATTCATTATGGCAGGGTCTGGTTTTAGTATTGGTCCTAAGGATATTGTTACTTATAGTGCCTAGAAACAATGTACAATTAAAATACTGGTTGTCAGTAACTGTACTTACTGCCATGGTATTTTGGACCGGCTACACCTTAAATCACCAGCTAAGTACATTAATGGATAAATACTCAGTATCTGCTGAAGAGGTCATAGGTATTTCTCAGGAGACTTCAGTAATACAGCTTCATGACCTGTCCAGTATTCCTTTCGTCAAGAGCCTATTCAATCAAATGATGGAGAGATTGCAACCCTATATGCCCTCGTTGGTAGTAGCTTGGTTTTTAGGAGTAATATTTTTCCTTATTCGCCTACAGGGCAGTTTTATCTATCTTCGCAGATTAAAAAACCTGGGAACACATCCTGCTCCATTATTCTGGCAAAGGAAGGTTGAGGAATTAACACAAAAGTTAGGCATAAACACAACCGTTAAAATAGTAGAGTCTAAACTGGCTGAAATACCTATGGTGATTGGTCATCTAAAACCTGTGGTACTGCTTCCAATTGGCATGATAACAGGGTTACCAACCAGCGAGATTGAAGCTATTCTGGCCCATGAGCTGGCACATATTAAAAGAATAGACTA
>CAZAWQ010000478.1:0-3516 GCA_964488585.1 uncultured Roseivirgaceae bacterium | reverse complement strand
AAACAGAATTTTGGAAGGGAGTAAAACAACAATTTCCCATGCCCATGGATGAAGCTTATTTCAATACCGGAACAAGGGGTGCGCAACCCAGCGTAGTACTGGAAAAGGTTATTGAAAGTATGAGATTCAATGGTATTAATTGCGCGAAAACAGATTACCAGGGCAATGGTCCCGAACTACTATCCGGCTATAAACCCGCTATCGACCAGAGGAAGAAAATTGCGGCCCTCATCAATTGCGAGTACCAGGAAATTGCCCTGACTCAAAATGCTACTTTTGGCATGAATTATCTCTCCAATGGCCTTAATCTGAAAAAGCGAGATGAAATCATTCAGACAGACCAGGAACATGGAGGAGGAAGTAGTGGCTGGAAACTAGCTGCAGCCCGCTATCAGTTGGTGCGAAAGGAAATTGTTTTGCCGGTTCCGGTTAATGATCCACAAGAAATCATTGACTTAATATTTGCAGCTGTAACCCCCAAAACTCGCATTATTGCCGTTCCTCATATTATTTCAGGATTTGGCACCGTGCTGCCAGTAAAGGAGATTTGTAGCGAAGCCAGAAGACGAGGTCTTTTTACCATTCTGGACGGTGCACAATCTGTAGGTCATATACCAGTAGATGTCAGGGAGCTCGGATGCGATGCGTATTTTTCCAGCCTCCACAAATGGCTGCTTGCCCCAGCTGGAAATGGTATTTTATATGTAAAAAAGGATGTCATGCCCAGTATCTGGACTACCCTTGCCAGTTCCCAATGGGAAAATAAAGAAGACCCAGGCTACAGACTCAGCCAATGTGGAACCGGTAATCCTTCCCTGCTCATTGGTCTGGAAGCAGCCATTGATTTCCACAATGAAATCGGCCCAAAAAAAATTACCGACCGAATCAAATATCTCGGGCAGTATCTACGCGCTGCACTTCAGGAAATCCCAAATGTGGAGATTCGCTCCTCCACCCATACAGCCTTATGTGCAGGCATCACTACCTACGGAGTGAAGGGAATGAGCGGCAAAGACTTACAAAACGAAATGTGGAAGCGTAAAAAACTTCAGCCACGGGCAGTGGGAAAAGATATGATCCGCCACAGTACGCATATCTATAACCTAGAAAGTGAGATTGATGCGGCACTGGACGTGGTGAGAGATTTAGCGGGTTAACAATTTTGGTTTCAATTGTGATCTATTTCATTAATTATTTTCCCTATTCAAACCCGGTCCTTGAAACACAATATCCGCTGATGCCTCGTGTGAGTAAGGTATAGCACCTCCTTTATTTACTTTGTAATTCCATTTATCAAGATAATATTGCCTTGGCTTGAAATCATCACCAATTTTCTTTAATTCTTCCAGAAGTTTCAGTTCCAATTTCTCTTGAAGTTCCGCATATTCGAGTTTATCGACCAAATTGTTCATTTGAAGTGGATCCTTATCATTGTCAAACAGACGTGAAGGCCCATCCAGCATTTTTACATAGGCATAACGACTGGTATAAATTCCTCTGTACTCATCGTAATCTCCAGCAAAGGGAGCTAATTGCATAACCAAAGCTGCTTTATCTTTGCCTGCCTCCTTGCTGTCAATAGCATAGGTCATACTTTCTCCTTCAATGGATTCGGGGATGGGTAATCCTGACATAGAAAGAAGAGTCGGAAGAATATCAGGTGTACCGATGGGTGCTTCCACTTCGATTTTTTTACCTTTATAAAGAGCAGGATACTTAAGTAAGAATGGTACCCTTACAGCTTCAGCCCAGGAAACCTGTTTTTGTCTCGGTCGCCAACTATGAGAGCCCAACATTTCACCATGATCGGACGTGAATACAAAAATGGTATTTTCAGATATTCCTGTTTCCTCAATTGCCTTTTGAAGTTTACCAATGCACTTGTCCAAAGCAAGAATATGTGCATAATACCCTGCTGCATCCTGTTTCGCTTTCTCTTTAAACTCATCCGTTACATTATCGCGTAAGATAATATCCTCAGGTTTGAAAAACGGTTGCATATCTTCAGGCGTATTGTGGTATGGAAAGTGAGGTGATCCAACTGCCAGAAACAATAAGAAGGGTTGATCTCCATCGGCATTTCTCTTAATATAAGATATGGCATCTTCTGTTTCGGCATAAGGTCCATATCCTTCCCATTGCTTTCTCTCTGGATCATCTCCTTCGTAATAAAACAATTTATTGTAATCATGAGAACATTCCAACGCTTTCCAATAATCAAAGCCCTGTCTGCGCTCTCTCGGAGTATTTTCAAATCTACCCATGCCATCCAAATGCCATTTGCCAATGTAGGCAGTTTGATAACCAGATTCCTTGAACATCTCGGCCATTGTATATGATTCCTCGGGCAAGTGAAGATCGTTTAAAAACATCCCCGTGGTCGTAGGATATTGACCTGTCAAAAGTGCTGCCCGATACGGGGTGCATACAGCCATTGTTGACACGGCGTTTTTAAAGTTGATGCCCTCGCTGGCAATTTTATCAAGGTTAGGCGTCCTTCCGATTAGGTTAGGATCACCATTATATCCTGTAGCCTGGGCCCTCCATTGATCGGCCAGGACGAAGATAATATTTGGTTTCCTGGTCTCTTGAGGACCAGTAGCATCTTTATCGCTACTTGCACAACTCAATAAAAATCCAATTAACACTACCGCTGTACAGGTTGTTGCTGCTCTCATAATTTTTAACGCATGGTTGAATTATATCTCATTGCATGAATCTCTCTTTAAACCTGTCGCCCTGTTACCAGTAAATTCTTCCCGACTTAATCCAGTTAGTGTGTTTCTGTTATAGGATCATTTATTCCAATTCGTTCACAGCTCTTGATGCCATATCGATTGCTGTTTTTGCATCAGCACCTGGGGCGGAGTCGCAATTGGCAATGGTGATTCGACCAAATGGTTGTCGTCCTTTTTTTACAGAATCGTTTGGACCGCCAACAGTATAACCGTGACCCCACCGATTGACGGTAATACTCTCAACATCTCGGTCGAAATCAAAAAATTCTTTTGGGAGCATACCGCCGAGGTGTGTACGGATCTCGTCTTCATAGTTTTTGAACTGCATACTTAACATCCTGTATCGCGCTTCCCGGTATTGCTCAAGCCTGGGTGCACCTACCGTTTCTCCGTAGGGGCAATGTATCATTTGAACAACACAGGGGTCGTCTGGGGTTTTGGTATACTCATAGCCACCGATACTTACCGGAAAGTCCATAAAAACTACCTGGTGCATATTTCCGGGTGACATGGCCAATCCGATTTCCATTTCCTTCATTGCCCTCCAGCTCTTTAAACCCACAGTAGTGTATTGTAACGGGCTTTTGTTTTGAAGCCTCAAAGCTGCCGCTTGTTCCTCCGGAAGACCTGTGACAATATGCGGAATCATCATGTTGTAACAGGCCATCACCACATTTTTACCTTTTACCTGATATGACTTATTGCCGTTGATATAATTGACGAAAACTTCACTCGAATCCTTTGGGTCACCACCATGCACTACATCAATCACCGTACT
>CAZAWQ010000477.1:0-2280 GCA_964488585.1 uncultured Roseivirgaceae bacterium | reverse complement strand
TCTTGATTGCTTGTAATAATTTCGACAGCATCGTCAAGCTGCTGACCTGAAAAACCCTTTTCAGAGAATATCTCCCTTATTTCCTCCGTTTCTTCTTCGGGAATATTTATGACTGAATGCTCTTCCGACTTTCTTATTTTGTCAGCATATTCCTTCTTGGACTTGGTGCTAAGGTAGTTACTTATAGCCATTGAAAAGCCGTCTGCGAAAAGGTTTGCAAAACCTAAGATTAATACGATAGTAGGGGATAGGGATGCACCAGTCACACCGGCAACAATCGCAAAGGTTGTGACCGAGCCGTCAATTCCCCCGTATACAAAATCTGATAAATAAGAACCGATTGTCACTTCTGAGTTTTTATTTGCCATATTCTATAACCTTAATAACTGAGATTTCTAAGTATTATATCTTTAAATGTAGACTCCATGCTATCCAGAAGGGGCTTCGTGGTATCTATAGTTATTAAGTTTTTTCTACTAAGCTCGATAGGATCTTCAAACTCGCAAATAAATCTGTCCAATATTTCTAATCTGCCGTCAGAAACAGATGTTCCCTGCCGCTCTCTTCTTAAAAGTCTTTGCTCAATTACATCTTTTGGGGCGTATGTTTGTAAAAAATATAAAGGGATATCTAAACTATTAGCCCGATCTATTAGGCTCTCTCTCCACTTTCTTTTTGAAAAGCTTGCATCAAGAATCACCGGCCTGCCGTTCTTAGTTATTTCTTCTGCTCTATCAAATAATTCTTGATATGTACGTCCTGTAATATCCTTTGAGTAAATCCCACTATCATATTCCTCATATTTCCTTTCTTTGCTAGGAATTCCTGAGAGCTTTTTTCTTACTATGTCTGAGGAGACAATCTCGCATGATAGCTCTTCTGAAAGCAACTCTGCAAGCGTAGACTTTCCCGAACCTATAAGTCCGAATGTAACAATTATCACAGAACCTGAGCCGAACAATGCGTATTTTAAGGCCAGCTTAAAATATGACTCGGCTTTTTTAAACGCAAGTTTTCTTTCAATTGTCGGCACCTCAGATTCAAGAGCCTTAATGCTTTCTACTTTTCCTCTTACAAATGCTTTGTAACATTTATAGAAATCAAGTACATCATCGATAGTGTTATCTTTCATAGTTTTGGAGATTTCTGAGACGAAAAAATTAGAGAATCTATAATAACTATTATAGTCGAGATCCATTGCAAGAAATGCTATATCGGAAGCTATGTCTATGTATCTGAACCTCTCATTAAATTCAATACAGTCGAAAATGCAGATATCCTCTGATCCGAAGTTAATATGCTCAAGACGAAGATCGCCATGGCAGTCTTTTATCAAATCCTGTTCCATTCTCATCCTGAACAAATCGGATTTGTTTTCAAAAAAGTAATCGTTATAAAATTTAATTGCGCTATATGCCGCTTGAGAAATCGTCTCCCCAATAAAATTCTTTGAGAGGGTAAAATTCTCATCTATATTTATTTTGATCTTTTCAGGGCGTCCATATTCACGAATCTCTTCGCCGGACTTTTGATCTTTATAAAAATCTGCCAGTTTATTTGCAATCCTTATAAAATCAGCTTCGTATGCCTTGCTTTCCTTAAGAAGGTTCTGTAGAAAATATTTCTCTGGAAGCATATTCATTTTCACGGCGTACTCGATGGTTTGATCTCCTTTAGCTAGACTGAGCGCCCCGTTCTTTAGTGATATTTCCTCAATCCCGAGATAAGCACTACTGCAAAGCCTTGTGTTGAGCTCTACTTCCTTCTCACAGTAATATCTTCTTTTCTCCAGAGTAGAAAAATCGAGGAATCCCAGGTCAATAGGTTTTTTGATTTTATATACAAAAGGGGGTGCCATGAATACATCTGACGCATGGGTTTGAATATGCTCTATTTGAACAGGCGAGTGCGGATAAGAAGATGGCAATAATAGGAAATCGATTAACCTTGATCTTTCAATCCCAGATCTTTCAATTCCGCTTTGAGTTTTCATAGAAAAAGTTTCTTATTTATTATTCAGGCCTCATTGCTAGAACGGAACACTGCGCACTGGAAATGACTCTTTCGGTTACGCTTCCGAGTAAAAACCGCGTTATACCAGTTCTTCCATGGGTATGAATAACAATCAAGTCTATATTGTGTTTTGCCGCATATTGTGAAATTGTTACAGCCTCACTCATTCCATGGATCATTTTCGTGTTCATCTTAATATTTTTAGAAGCGCCTTTTCTGCGCTCAAATTTTTGTTTAATCTGAGCGGCTCTTTTATTTAATAGTTTC
>CAZAWQ010000476.1:0-2323 GCA_964488585.1 uncultured Roseivirgaceae bacterium | reverse complement strand
TACCATCAAGGATGGCATTGTGTACGATGCCAAAAAATTATTGGCAGATGTAAAGCGGATGGTTCGGGAGGCCAAGGAAAAGGAGGGGTATGAGATCTATCAACCAGGTAGAAAATTTCGGCAGGTGCCGAAATAAAATTCCAATTAACAAAAACCAAGCGCAAATAAATTCCAAAAAACTATGATCAAAGCGCCAAACCTTCCAGTAATTCAGTCATGTTTGGTAGCTTGAAAATTGTTGCTTGGAGCTTATTTGATTTTTGTCTTTTGGGATTTGCCTGCCAAAAGCAGACTAGTTTGCTATTTGATCTTAAACAAAAAAAGGGACGCCTTTTGACGTCCCGGGTAATTTGGTTTATTATGACTCCGGTGACTACCGGAACTTTAACTGGAAAGCAGACAGCCTATATCTCTACTTGATCCAGATTAACAAATTCTATACTATTATCATCAGCAAGAGTTATGCCAACTATTGATTCATTATTGATTTTTCCTGCCAGAATATCTATCGATAAAGCATTTAATAGCTCTCTTTGCAGTATCCGCTTCAATGGCCGTGCGCCAAACTGTGGATCATAACCTAGTTCCGCGAGGTGCTTCAGTACCTTCTCATCTGCTTCAAGTCTTATACCCGATTCCATCAACCTGGCCTGTATCAAGCCAAATTGAATGGTTGCAATCTTGGTCATGTCAGCCCTGGACAGCGGTTTGAACATGATGGTCTCATCTATCCGGTTCAAAAATTCCGGTCTCATGGACTGCTTGAGCAATTCAAACACCTTGTCTTTTGTTCGTTCTATAACTTCTGCTGCATTGCTCTCGGTCAATTGCTCAAATGATTCCTGTATCACATGAGAACCTATATTGGTTGTCATTATGATAATGGTATTCTTAAAATTGGCAATTCGGCCTTTGTTGTCCGTCAATCTGCCGTCATCAAGCACCTGCAATAGAATGTTGAACACATCGGGATGGGCCTTTTCAATTTCATCTAGCAGAATCACTGAATAGGGTTTCCTTCTAACTGCCTCTGTTAATTGACCCCCTTCGTCATACCCGACATAGCCCGGAGGCGCTCCGATCAATCTGCTCACTGCATGTCGTTCCTGATACTCAGACATGTCAATTCTTACCATGGCATTCTCATCACTGAATAGATATTCCGCCAATGCCTTGGCCAGTTCGGTCTTACCTACTCCGGTGGTCCCCAAGAATATGAACGAGCCAATAGGCCGCTTCGGGTCTTGTAATCCGGCCCTACTCCGGCGTACGGCATCTGCCAGTGCCTGGATGGCTTCATCTTGTCCCGCTACCCGTCTGCGTAATTCTTCCTCAAGATGTAGCAATTTCTCTCGGTCTCCCTGCAACATCTTAGAAACTGGTATCCCGGTCCATTTGGCTACCACCTCGGCGATATCTTCCGAGGAAACTTCTTCTTTCAGTAGAGATCCCGACTCATGCATTTCATTCAGTTGTGACCGTAGATTTTCCAGCTGTGCCTCACTCTCCTTGATTTTGCCATACCGTATTTCAGCCACCAGTCCGTAGTCACCGGCACGCTCCGCCTTATCAGCTGCCAGTCGGTAATTTTCTATATTTTCCTTTTCCTCTTTGACCGATTGGATTACCCCTTTCTCATTCTCCCACTGTGCTTTTAATTCATTCTTTTTTTCAGTGAGGTCTGCTATTTCTCTTGATAGCTGTTTCTCTTTGGATTTATCGTTTTCCCTGCGGATTGCTTCACGCTCGATTTCCAACTGCATAATGCGTCGCTGTAGTTCGTCTAGTTCCTCCGGCAATGAATCGATTTCTATACGCAATTTTGCAGCCGCCTCATCCATAAGGTCTATGGCCTTGTCTGGTAAATATCGATCGGAAATATATCGATGTGACAACTCCACAGCTTTAATTACCGCATCATCCTTAATTCGTACTCCATGGTGTAATTCGTACTTGTCCTTGATGCCTCTTAGAATACTGATTGAATCCGGAACAGAAGGTTCATCCACTACTACTATTTGAAAACGACGCTCCAAAGCTTTGTCTTTTTCAATATACTTCTGATATTCTTTTAAGGTGGTGGCACCGATTGCATGAAGCTCACCCCGTGCCAGTGCCGGTTTGAGCAAGTTTGCCGCATCCATGGCGCTTTCTCCTCCTGAACCCGCACCTACCAACGTGTGGATCTCGTCTATAAAAAGTATAATTTCACCATCTGAATCAGTCACTTCCTTGATTACTGACTTCAACCGCTCTTCAAACTCGCCTTTATATTTAGCGCCCGCCACCTCAGGTAACTACCATGCAGTTGTACCGGGGAATA
>CAZAWQ010000475.1:0-1799 GCA_964488585.1 uncultured Roseivirgaceae bacterium | reverse complement strand
TTGCCAGATACAGCTGGTTGGGGTTTCTATTTTTGGTTATCAGCATCATGTTACAACTATTGATTTAGGAAGTATTGTTACGAATTATTATGTGTATGCTTCAAGTTAAAGAAAACGTCAATAATTCCCCAACCATAGCCGCTGCAATTGCTAGAACTTCGCATCCGCAAATTATTGGCCAGCAGGTCGTTGGTGGTGATTCGGTCAGATAGGGACTCAGAGGGATCCATGAAGATCCCTGATTAGTGTTGACCGTTTTTGGTTAATAATTCATTATTGAAAATAGTCATTGAAGGTCTCCTATCATTAGGTAGGATAGCCCAGTACCTCTCAAAATCTAAGGGGGAAAGTTTCTGTAAATTTTCATGGGTTCTTTTTTGGTTATAATGGTCAACGGCCTTTTTAACATACCTTTTCAGCTGATGAAAATCAGCCGGCTTCCAATGATTCAAATATTCTTCTTTCAAAGTCCTGTGAAAACGTTCTGCGTATGCATTATCCTGGGCGCAGAGCCCCATACTGAGATCACATCCTTTGGACTCTAAAAGCTCTACGTATGCAGCGTAGATGTATTGGCCTCCTCGGTCGGAGTGATGGATCTGGGGAGCGGAATGCTCCTTCAAAGCCATCCGCAATGCCTCTAAGTTGGCCGTTGCTCTCAGGTGATCGGAGAGCTGGTAACCCACGATCTTTCGGGTATACACATCCAAAATAAAGACCCCGTAGTAAAATCGATTTCCCACTTCCATGTAGGTGATGTCTGATTGCCATACCATGGAAGGGGCCGTCAGTTCCAGTCCTTTAATCAGATTGGGATAATAAAGCTTCGAGGCAATGGTAGTGCGTTTGTAGTTCTTGGCTCTTCTCACACGGTAACCCAGGTCCATAAAAAGGTCCACAAAGCGATCTCTGCCTATAAAACCGGGTTTTAAGGTCCGGTACATTTTCTCCACCCCACAACCGGGATGTTCCTTACGCAACTCATCAGATTCCAACACCAACTGGTCGACTTTTTGATCAAAGACAGTCTGTCTGGCCGCATACTGATGTATGGCCTGTTTACTAATTCCTACGGTGCCGAAGAGCTGATTCATTGAGTAGCTTATTTTCTCCTGGTTTTGACCGAACCAGTTGATTGTGGGGTGTCGAAGTTTTTTTTCAGATCGATATCCAATTCCTCCTTGGCCAAATCGATCATCTTTTCGTAATAATCGATCTTGATCTGCTTCTGGCCTACCACACGCTCTAAATCCTTAATCCGCTCTTCTAAATCCTTGACCTTTGATGTAGTACTCTTTTTCATCTCCAAGATTCGATAACCTTTCTCATTAAAGGTAGAGAATTTGTAGATCCAGTTGTAAATGCTTCTATTGTTGATTCCATGAAGCCGCTCCAGCTGGGGGACACTGTATCTACCACTTTCAAAATCTGAAACGATTCGTTGTTTGAATTCGTCACTAAACATCCGTTTCTTCCGGATGGCTTTTTGGTTTGCTCTCATACAAATTGACTCTAAAAGTGGTCAACCTATATCAGGGACATACAGTTCTCAGTTTTCCGTTCTCGGTTTTCGGTTTCAAGAGCTCGCAGGATGAGTTATAAGCTCAGCTAGCCCGATTTTCAATTCCTGGCACCATGATTGATAACCTGATTTGACATTTGTTCTCCTATTTCTCGCATTTGGTATCATTCTTGGAAGATTTATTTATATATTAACTGGAATTACGCACAATTTGGATTATGCTCTCTCGGAAATTATGGATAGTCTTAGTGATTGGCCTATCTGGCCCACTATGTGC
>CAZAWQ010000474.1:0-14672 GCA_964488585.1 uncultured Roseivirgaceae bacterium | reverse complement strand
TTATGATATTCCTCCAGGAAGGATTTAATATGGCTCAGGGACACTCTATATCTTTTCCAAGTCCCAATACTATATTTACTCCCAACAAGTGTCTCAAGCCTTCTATTATGGTTTTCGAAGAGTTCTATCAATGACTTTCTTTCTGCCAGTTTTCCTAGAAATGCTTTCTTGATTAAGGTAGAGGTAACCAGTTTATCATCTTCGATGAATTTATCATGATACTTGGTTATCTTAACCCATGACCTTTGTAGATGCTCGTTTATAGTTCGAGCTTCTTCACTGCTACCTCTGACACGACCTGTATTTGGATTCCATCTTTCTTGTTCAATCCATTTTCCAGAAGCAATCTCTGAGCGTGCTCCGTCCACTGTAATCCGGATATATATCGGACACTTACCCCTATTGTTGAGTTTTGAGCGTTGTAACCAGAATAATACTGAGAATGTTTGATGCACGGTAACGATACTTAGTGACTAAACAACCAATTATATTACCAAATATAATCAAAATAGGCTAAAATACCCTATTATAGCACATTCGGTTACCTTATGATATAAAATAAATAGGTAACCGAATAGGTCACCTTTATAATGAGAATAATTGAATAAATTGATTTAGATGAGAAACAAAAACCCTCCAAATATTTAATTTGAAGGGTTTTAGTTTAGATTGGTATCTAAGTTGTGATCCCTCTGGGGCTCGAACCCAGGACCCACGCCTTAAAAGGGCGTTGCTCTACCAGCTGAGCTAAGGAATCGGTACTTTATGTAATTTTGTGCTTCCATATGAAACACCTGTATTCTATTTTATCATATTTCTTCACCCGCTCAGCTGGTGCTTGCGCGCCTCCCGGCTCCTTCCTAAAATGATCCACCGGACCATTTCTTTACGGTCGGCCCTCAGCTGAGCTAAGGAATCGGTACTTTATGTAATGGACGGAGATGGGAACCCGCCGTCATTTAGAAAAACTTAGTAACTTTACCACCGTTTTTCCAAATGAGTTGCAAATCTATAAGGTAAAACCCAGAATGCAAAACCAAATTTACAAAATTCTGATTCCATTTGGGTTAATGGCAATTTGTTTTCAAATGTTGGCTCAAAGCGCAGACCCCTCCTCTTCTTTGCAACTTGCCGATTCCCTTTTTTCACAGAGAAAGTATACTGAGTCTTTAGAAATATATGAGGGTATCTTAACTGATAAACAACTCTTCAGTCCAGGTATGCTAATGAAGATGGCCTTTATCAAGGAAGGTCTGGGGGATTATAGTGAAGCATTGTATTTATTGAACCTTTTTTATTCCAAAACTTCTGACAAAAGAGCATTGCGAAAAATGGAGGAATTGGCTAGTAAACACCAGCTAAATGGGTATCAGTTTACAGATATGGAGTTTTTCAGAACAGCATACAAGAGGTATTATTTCCATATCATCGCCTCACTGGCGGCCTTTGCACTGTTTGTTTTTACCTACATCCTATATCAAAAGCGGCGCCAACAGCATCGCCCACTAATAGCAGGAATCTTCTTTGTCTTGGTCCTGGCCACTTTGTTCGGACTAATCAATTTTGGACAGGGACGGGATCGGGCCATTGTGCTTACCGACCAGGCATATCTCCGGGTTGGCCCTTCTTCAGGGGCCAATGTTGCTGAAATCATAGGCAAGGGTCATAGGTTGGAAATTGTTAGCAAAATAGATGTTTGGGTGAAGATCTATTGGAATGATCGGCCCCTGTACATTAGAGAATCGCATCTGGGATTTATAGAAAGCTAGAGAATGTCCAACTTCCAATAAGAAATAAGAAACGCCCAAGATAGTCGCCACTTATACTTTCTTATTTTTTATTACTTATTCGACATTCCCTGTTTCCCGAAGGGACTCCCCGCTTCTTTTGCCATGTGGTTGTAAACTACCTGGTCCATAAACCCCGGAAACCATTTATTCATCCATACCGTTACTTTACCCTGAGTGGTCAGGATTAAGTGTTTTTTTCTTCTTTTTACCGCCCCATAGATCAGGGTAGCGCAAGTTTCTGCACTCATCATTTTTTGTTCATCCCGGGGTGAAGTACCTTGCAGGTTACCGTCTTTTGTAAGTGAGGCCTCCCGGATATTGGATGTGGTGAAACCAGGACATGCAGTAAGTACGTGTACATTCTTAGGCAACATTTCCGTCCTTAGTGATTCCAGAAATCCCTGCAATGCAAACTTGGAAGCTGAATAACCCACCCGGCCCGGCAAGCCCCTATATCCTGCAATCGACGATATTCCCACTACCGAACCTTGCCTTTCCAGTATTGATGGCAAACAGTATTTGGTGGCGAATATAGAGCCATAAAAGTTGATGTCCATTACCTTTCTGATTACCTCAAGATCCACATCCTCAAACAATGCCCTCATCGATATCCCTGCGTTATTAATCAGTATATCGATCCCTCCAAAATGCTCCATGGCTAATTGAGCCATTTGTTGGTTGTCCCGTTCTTTGCTAACATCGGCGATCATGGTAGCTACGTTTATTTTCTTTGACCGAAGTTCTTCTGCTGCCTTCATTAAAGGCTGCTCTCTCCTACCTGTGATCAATATTTTAGATCCTTGGTTTCCGAATTCGTGCGCCAGGGCCTTCCCTATACCCGAACTCCCTCCGGTAATGATTACAACTTTATCTTGCATTTTAGCCTTGATCTATCTCCCAAATCTAACTAAATATTTAGATTTGACAGTAACCAGCAGGTAATGCTAGCCAATGAAGAATTACTCTTATTATAAACTAACTTTTATATGGTTGGCGCTGGTTCTTATTATCACACCTTGTCATAGTCAGGCTTTAAAGATCGAAGGTAGAATTACCTCCGAAAATAGAGAGGGGCTGTCATTTGCCACCATACATCAAAAAAATACCACCCATGGTACTACCTCCAATGCCCTGGGTTACTATACTCTGGAGCTGCTTGGTGACACAGCAACTATAGTGTATCAATATGTTGGTTACAAAAAGGTGGAAAAATCTATTGGTGGCCAGAATTTTCCCGAGAGCCTGTCTGTAGTGCAAATCGATATAAGCATGGTCCCCGAAGTAGTGGAATTGGAGGCAGTGGTGGTACAACCTGGTTTTGAAGATCCGGCATATGCTATTATCAGGAAGGCCATTGCCAACCGTAAAAAACACCTTAAAGAAACCCATGACTACCATTGCCA
Source organism: uncultured Roseivirgaceae bacterium (assembly GCA_964488585.1). GTDB lineage: Bacteria > Bacteroidota > Bacteroidia > Cytophagales > Cyclobacteriaceae > SZUA-3. The sequence goes on along the minus strand of CAZAWQ010000474.1, from coordinate 11,479 downwards.
AGTATATATTAAAGGCATGCAAAGACTTGACCAGGTACCGGAGAAAATATTCGGAATTCCGGTGGCTGTGGACACAGGAATAGTATACCTATCGGAAAGTGTCTCCGAGCTTAGTTTTGAGCAACCTGACAAGATTAAGGAAAGGGTTATCAGCAGTAAGGTAAGTGGTGATAACCGCGCTTTTAGCTTTAACCAGGCCTCCGATATTTTAATTAATTTTTATGAAAATCTTATCTATTCCGAGGGGCTCAGTGAACGTAGTTTTGTCTCTCCAATTGCCGAGAATGCTATGCTCTTTTATGATTATGAACTACTTGGAACTACGGTCGACAACAACCGAACCCTGAATAAAATAAGGGTCATTCCCAAGCGCGCTCATGATCCGGCATTCTCAGGACATGTCTATATTATTGAAAACTCCTGGAGGTTGCACAGCCTGAATCTATTCCTAACCAAAGGACACCAAATAGAGTTTGTAGACAGTCTTAGAGTACGACAAGTATTGGCGCCGGTAACTGGAGGTCAGCACGAAGTCTGGATGCTGCTTACCCAGCAGTTTGATTTCTTGCTAAATGCCTTCGGTTTTAAAGGTAACGGGTATTTCGTTGGCGTTTACAGGGATTATATTGTCAACCAGGGGTTCCATAAAAAGTATTTTAGCAATGAGGTTGTTCGGGTTGAACCAAAGTCTAATCAGAAGGACAATACTTACTGGGAAATCACCAGGCCAGTACCCTTAACTTTTGAAGAAATCCAGGACTACCGGTTGAAGGACAGCCTCCAGTTTGTGAAAGAAAGTAAGCCATACCAGGATTCCCTGGATCGGAAGAGCAATAAAATAACACCCGTTAATATCTTTCTTACGGGCAAAACCTTCCGCAATAGTTATAAAAAACAGTCTTGGAATTTCCCTCCTCTGATACAAATGTTGCAGTACAATACTGTTGAGGGTTTCGTTCCCTATGTCCGAATCAGTTACACCCAAAGATTTGAGGATTACAAATTCTACCGGCTGGCACCCGAACTTCGCTACGGCTTCAGCAATGAACGGTTCAATGCTCGTATCAACGCACACTACTATTACAACCCGCTTAAATTTGCTTCTGTTAAGTTTTCGGGCGGACGTTTTATTGAACAACTCAATGAGGACAGTCCTTTGGAACCGATTGATAATACTTTGTATACCCTGATAGCAGAAAAAAACTACTTGAAAATTTATGAGAAATTACATTTAAGCATCCGCCATGATTCGGAACTGACTAACGGACTATACTTTAGTGGATTACTGGAATGGGCTCAACGAAATCCACTGAAAAACACCACTGATTACAGTTTCAATGACCGTCCTGAAAGGGAGTTTACCTCTAACGCCCCGGAAAACGAGGACCTGGGAGATACTTCGTTTGAGAAACATCAGGCGCTGGTTATTGAAGCAGAAATAAAATGGCAGCCCGGCCAAAAATACATTCGCAGACCATACCGTAAATTCGTTACGAAAACCATCTATCCGGCTGTTTCATTACTGTTTCGAGCCGCTTTACCAGACATCTTGGGTTCAGATCTCGATTATCAAAGAATTGCCGGACGAGTCAGCCACAACTTTAAAGTTGGTTTACTTGGCGCTGGCCAATTTGTACTGGAAGCTGGTGGATTTCTTAACAAGGATAGTTTAAGTTTTATTGATTTCAAGCATTTCAATGGAAACCGTACCATATTCGGCCATTTTGAAGTAGGTAATTTTCAATTACTGGATTATTATCGTTACAGTACCAGGAATATATACTACCAGGGTCATTATGAACATCATTTTAATGGATTTGTTTTTAATAAGGTACCACTACTCAGAAAAACCAGAATTCAGGCAGTGACCGCTTTTAACTATCTGCACACAGTAGAGGGCAACAGTTATTGGGAATTAGGAGTAGGAATTGAGCACATCTTCAAAATTCTTCGGGTGGATTACTATAACAGCTGGCGCTCAGGAATGCATGAGCGTAGTGGTGTGCGCTTTGGTGTGGGGTTTTAGATCACTGTGTTCTCTCATTACTGTCCAGTACGGAAACGTACCCTTTTACCTCTGCTTGTGTGTACTTTATTAGATAATAATAGATACCCGGAGCAACATCCGATCCATCCCACCTGAAGTCCAATTGATCATCCTCAAAGACCAGTTTCCCCCAACGGTTGTAAATTGTGACACCCTCAAACTGATTTTGACAATTACCCGGAGGCAGATCATCCACATAATACACCGGGTTATATTGATCATTGTTTAAAGGTGTAAACACATTGCTCGGTTCAACATTGTCCAGGTTAAAGCTCCCCTGTTGAACAATTACTTCCAGTTCAATGGTGTCAGCTTTATTTGTTAAACAATTATTATCACCAACCAGGAATTTAAAATGAAAAACTCCAGCACTTTCGTTCGCCAGTATGTCGTTACAGTCGGGTGTCCAAGAGAAATTAGTGGTAATGCTGCCTATACCTGAAACAGGTGTAAATGAGACTCCATCAGGCAGAGCGGTACTTTCACTCTCCAATAGGTCTACAAAAATGGAATCATTGTCTCGATCAAATCCCAATAGTTTCAAGTCTATGGGACTATTTACATCCACAGTTATAGAATTATCAGTAGCGTTCTCAAAAGTGATTTGTGGCTTATTATTGGGGGGCAACTCAAACACCAGATTCAATTCAAGTGTATCCGGATCGCTAAACAAGCATTCGTCCTCATCATCCACTACTACCAATAGATTGAAAGTATTCCGGTCAGAAAAATCGAAACGCCGGCAATCTGCATCCCAGGTGAAAGTTGTACTAAGCGCTCCCGGATTACTGATAAGATCTGAAAACGACATGCCGTAATCTTCCAAGCTGAAACCAATAGGAATAATATCAAGGATCAGTTCATCTCCGTCAAGGTCTGTGCCATTGATGATCAATTCGTACAACTCGGATTCACTGCTAATCACATGAGTTACCTGTTTGGGATCGATCTCAGGTTTGGTGTTGGGTGGCGGTTCAATTACTATTATCACCCGGGTAGTGTCGATCAAGGGAACGGCACATGCATCGTCCATGGCAAGTAGGTCAACAATCATCAAACCAGATTCATCCGGGGGACAATCTGGCAGGCAAACTTCTATTTTAAGAGTATCTTCAAAGTTACGGGTGATCCCAACAGGAAATTCGAAAACATCAGCCAGCTCCCCGGAAAAATTTACGGGAATGGCTCGAAAAGTGATCACCTCGTTGGGATCTTCATCGGTGACAAACAAGTTGAGACATTTTGCCTCCTCATAACTAAATCGCAGGGTGTCATCGACCTGTAAAACTTCCTTACTGCCACTTTTGCTGGCAAATACCTTAGGTGGCGTGCTAAAGTCACATCCATCTATTACCAACATCTGAAAGTCCCGACGCACCTCGCCAATCTTCACACCATCCCTGAACTCTTCAACCCTAAGGGCAAAAACAAATAGTCCCCTGGTGTTGGGAGTAACCGTTATGAGACCCCGGTCATTAACTCTAAGCGGCGGCGAACCTGGCACCATGTTGTTTACATCGAATCCAGGGGCCCAGGGGATAGGATCATATGGTGCAGTGGTTATGGCGGGAAATGGTTGATCAGAAGAACTGTCCAATGGATCTGCCAAGGAATATGCCAAAGAATCCCCATCCAGGTCGGTCCCTCCAAATTCGGTGTAAAAAGGTCTACCAACACATCCATAGTCACTCAATGGCGGAAACAATACCGGCGTGGAATTCACAAAAGGTTGACCATCACGTACTACCGGGGGGAACTGTAAGAAGAACGTCTGGCCTACGGTATTGATCTGACCAAAATAATTTATATTATTGACAAAATTATTTCTACAACATCGTTCCCAGGCTATGTAGTAGCCTTGAGGATCATCAAACCGATCAGGTGATAATTCCAGGACCGTAGTATAAAGTATGCGACGGGTAATCAGATCTCCTATGGCGCAATTGGGCTGTGTGTAGGGCACAAAAGTTGAGTTGTTATTGAACAACACTACTGAATCCATGAAGACGTTGTCCCTGGTCCTGAAAATGTAAGGAGTTAACAAGGCATCTTCCGCTCCCGGATTTCCATTCACCTGGTCAAAATACAAGATCAAATTTAACCTGTAGTTAAAATCCTGAAGGTGTATTAATTCAAATTCGCCGCCCACTATATGTGTGCTCCACACCGAGTGAAAACCAGTTAAAAGCACCGCAATTGTGAAAAGTAGACGTTTTGCCATATTATAAATATATACATTAATAGCCAGCTATTTTACCATCTGGACGACGTTTTAGTTAAATTTACCACCGAATTATGAGTAAAAAATATAAGAATACAGTGCTTCCTGGAGTTACCATTGAAGGGACAGCTTCTGACGGGAAATGTGTTGCCAGGTGGAATGGCCAGGTCGTGTTTGTGGAAGGTGTTGCTCCCGGTGATGTAGCCGATATTCGTATTATCAGGAAAAAAAAGACCTACCTTGAAGGGGTCCCGGAAAAATTTCTACACAAATCAGAAATACGCACTTCTCCGTTTTGTGATCATTTCGGGGTATGCGGGGGTTGCAAGTGGCAGCACATCGAATATCAGCATCAAGTGGAGTTTAAGCGACAGCAGGTAATTGATAATCTCCAGAGGATTGGGAAAGTGGCATTTCCTGAAGTCAGGCCAATCGTACTTTCTCCCGAAACCCGGTATTTTCGAAATAAATTGGAGTTTACCTTTTCCAATCGTCGTTGGCTTAGCCATGAAGAAATCAGTACCGGGAAGCAACTTAACAGAATGGGTGTGGGGTTTCATAAACTACGTCAGTTCGATAAAATCATAGATATTGATCATTGTTACCTTCAGGGTGGCCCCTCCAACGAGATTAGAAACAGTATACGAAATTATGCCAAGATGCATGATCTCGGCTTTTATGATATCCTGAAAAAACAAGGTTTTTTGCGAAATCTGATAATCCGTACCACCAGTACCGGAGAGATAATGGTTGTTCTTCAGGTGGGCCAGGACCAGCCCGAACTGACTGAGCTGTTACAGTTCATTGACCAATCATTCCCCCAATTAACCTCATTACAATATGTTATCAACAACAAGGGAAACGAGACATTTTTTGATCTCCCGGTAAGGTTATTCTCGGGAAGCGAATTCATCACTGAAAAAATGGGCACCCTGGAATTCAGCATAGGCGCTAAATCCTTTTACCAAACCAACAGTTTACAAGCGCATGAAATGTACAAACTTATCAAACAGCTGGCGACGCTCTCTGGTATTGAAACGGTCTATGACCTGTACACAGGCGCCGGCACCATTGCTTTGTTCATTGCCACAGAAGCTCGTAATGTTGTAGGACTTGAACTGGTACCCGAGGCTATTCAAGACGCAGTTCGCAATGCCGAAATCAATGGTATAAATAACACCTATTTCTATGCTGGAGATATAAAGGATACTTTCGGGGCCGATATTATCGACAGACATGGGGCACCGGATGTAGTGATTGCCGATCCTCCGCGATCAGGTATGCATCCAGCAGTAGTTGAACAATTGATCAAGTTTGCTCCTAAAAACATTATTTACGTAAGCTGTAATCCTGCCACCCAAGCCCGTGATGTGGGGCTTTTATCTGATCATTACGGTATTATATCGGTGCACCCGATTGATATGTTCCCTCAAACACATCATGTAGAATGTGTAATCCACTTACAAATAAAATGATATGGATATAACAAATCCGGGCAACGACCCGGAACTTGACGGCAAATATTTGGGGACCATTTCCCAGGATTTTGTAAATGTCGCTGAAACATTAAAAGAAGCCAGCTATCAGATAAGGAAACGCGGGTATTCCGATTTTCCGATTTTCACCATCTGCAAAACTGATCAGGCAATTGGCCAGTTATTGATTAACAAAAAGGAGACTGGTACAGCATGGCATTACTTCGCCACCTATCTTGATGAATTCATTCAAAGGAAGCTTCTGGACAATCCTGAAGATTTCAAAGCCACATATAAAGATCCTGATGAGTTTTGCTGCTTGTTTGTGATAGACACGGAGTTTACCAACTTTTTATTTATTCCGTATCCGGAAGACTAGTGGGAATAGGGGAATGGGGGAATGCTCTACTTTGTTCTACTGCTGTATTGTTCACATGTTCTATTATTCTACTGTTCTACTGTTCCCAAAGTGTTTCCAGCCTTGGGCTTCAATGGTCACCAATTCTCCTTGTGCCAAAGACATCTCTGCGCCCTGGCTTGCATCGATAATGTGACCAATAATGGTTATTCCCTGTTGATCATCAACTTTCGCATGATGTTCCTGACTAACGGTAAATAGCAATTCATAATCTTCGCCACCATTCAAGGCTACGGTGTTGGGATTGAGCTTGAGTTCCAATGCCGCATCTTTAGTCGCAGCATCAATAGGAAGCTTATCCTCATATATCCTGGCACCTACACCAGATTGTTTGCAAATATGTAACAGATCCGAAGCGAGTCCATCGGATATGTCAATCATTGCTGTGGGCACAATCCCTGAATCGTAAAACCACTGAACAACATCGGTTCGTGCCTCCGCTTTTAGCTGTCTGCCAACAATATATTCATAGGTCTCCAGTTGTGGCTGCATTTCCGAATCTGAAAGAAAAACTTGCTTTTCCCTTTCCAGTATCTGCAATCCAACATATGCTGCCCCTAAATCTCCGCTTACACAAATTAAATCGTGGATTTTGGCTTCGCTGCGGGTGGCTAATTTGTCAGAAGCTACGGAACCTATTGCAGTGACTGATATTACCAGCCCCGTACCACTGGAAGTGGTATCCCCTCCTACCAGGTCACATCCATAGTGTGCGCAAGCCTGGTGAATTCCCTCATAAAGTTCTTCTACCGCCTCCAAAGAAAACTTGTTGCTTAACCCTATGCTAACGGTAATTTGACTACAGGTTCCGTTCATGGCCGCAATGTCCGAGATGTTCACGGCCACCGCTTTATATCCGAGATGTTTTAGAGGGGTATAGGTCAGATCGAAGTGTATTCCTTCTAACATCATGTCCGAAGACACCAACATTTGATCGTTTTCAGGCACAATAACCGCAGCGTCGTCACCCACCCCTTTATGAGTAGATGACTGTTGTAGCTTTATATTTTTTGTCAGGCGGTCAATCAAGCCGAATTCACCTAACTCATCCAGCTCCGTACCAAATGAATCTTCAGGCTGCTTGGTCATAAGTATATATTTTGAGCAAAATTATTTCTGTGAAGCAAATTTACTATGAAAAATAAATCTATATAACCCTAGCTGATTTCCTGGCACAATTCTACCAATACACCACTTGTTGATTTAGGATGGACAAAGGCCACCAATTTGTTGTCGGCGCCTTTCTTAGGTTCTTCATTGATTATCTGGAACCCTTCCGATTTTAGTCTTCGGATTTCAAATTTTATATCCTGAACTTCAAAAGCAACATGATGCATACCCTCGCCTCTTTTTTTAATAAATCCGGCGATGGGACTCTCATTGCTGGTTGCTTCCAACAACTCAATTTTTACTTCGCCAACTTTAAAAAAGGAAGTGACTACATGTTCTGAAGGCACAGTTTCTTTTTTATATGGCTCAGTTCCCAATAATCGACCGTATAATTCATCTGCTTCTGACAGATTTTTGACAGCAAATCCAAGATGCTCCAGTTTTAGCATGATATTGAATTTCTTTAAGAAATTGTTACCTTTACAAGGTCGAAACTTTTATGCAGCATATAAAGTTTATATAATAAAATTGGCTATTGTACCTTTATTACGGGTGGGGCATGAACACTGTAAGCGAAGATTATGATAAAAGTTACTGAAAAAGCAAAACACAGAATATTGGAACTGCAAAAAGCTGAAACTCAGGAAGCAGAAAAGCATCTAAGGGTCTCTGTTACCGGTGGGGGCTGTTCAGGATTAATGTATAACCTGAGCTTTGACCAGGAAGTCACACAGGCTGATGAAGTTTTTGAAGACAACCTGGTAAAGATTTTGGTTGATAAGAAAAGTCTGCTTTATCTACTGGGAACCACCCTGGACTTTTCAGATGGCCTCAACGGCAAAGGTTTTCAGTTTATAAACCCCAATGCCAGCAGAACCTGCGGGTGCGGCGAAAGTTTTGCGGTATAGGCCGTCAATAGCAACATGCCATTGCGGCAAATTCCAAACACATTTAGTTATGCAGGTTTAGAATTTGAGCAAATTTTTGTGCAGTAAGTTTGGAATTTTAACCCTTGTTCTTGTAATTTATTTGGAGTTTAAATTTTGGGATGTGGTGCTTGCTTATTGATAGGCAAGCCAATCAATAAGCCCGTACCGCCTTGCCTTCCATATAATTTACCAGGGCCCTGTTCACTACCTGGTTTCCCCCTGGAGTTGGATAATTTCCAGTGAAGTACCAATCCCCCAAATGATTTGGGATAGCCTTGTTTAAATTATCCACTGTTTGATAGATCACTTCCACCTCAATACCCGAATATCTTGATGATATAATTTCCGCTATTTTCTGAGATACCTCATCATAACTGAATGGTTGATATAGTTCTTTGACGAAGTTCTCCTGAGGAGCATTACCGGCTTCGGCACATTTCTGATATACCTGCTCAACCAATTCATCCATATCTTGATCCTCCAGTAATTCCATCACCGCCCGGAAAGCCACAAAATCCTTCATACGGGACATGTCAATGCCATAGCAGTCAGGGTATCGTATCTGAGGAGCAGAAGATACAATTACTATTTTCTTTGGCTCCAATCGCATAAGCATAGCTAGTATGCTGACTTCTAGGGTAGTACCGCGAACTATTGAATCATCTATTACCACTACCGTATCCTGATGCTTCCTGATTACTTCATAAGTGGTGTCATACACGTGGGCAACCAGGTCATTCCTGTGGAGTTCGTCTGTAATAAATGTCCTTAATTTCGCATCTTTCAAAACCAGTTTTTCTACTCTGGGTCTGAAGTTCAATATGTCTTCTAAAGTGCCCAGATGAGGCTTCGATTCCAAGATAACTTCTTTCCTACGATCGGCAAGGAAGGTTTCCAATCCCTTTATCATTCCTAAAAAAGCAGTTTCAGCGGTATTGGGTATATATGAGAAAACTGTATTTTTTAAATCGAAATTAATTGACTTGAGAATCTGTGGAACCAATAGTCTTCCCAGGCTTTTGCGCTCATTGTAAATATCTGGGTCTGAACCGCGACTAAAATAGATCCGCTCAAAACTACATGACTTTTTTTCCAAAGGCTCCGTAATCGTGTATTGACCGTAGTCGCCTTGTTTATTTACTATTAGCGCCTTTCCGGGATGGATTTCCTGGATCTCGCTGTAGTCAACGTTAAATGCAGTCTTGATGGCAGGCTTTTCAGATGCAGCGACCACTACCTCATCATCTACATAGTAGTAGGCCGGTCGGATACCCACAGGATCCCTAACTACAAAACTGGCGCCATTACCAGTCATACCCACCATTGCATAGCCTCCGTCAAAGTCTTTGCATGAACGATGAAGCACTTGCTGAAGGTTAAGCTCATTCTCAATTTTCTCGGAGATTTCCTGGTTGGAAAATTTTCCCTTATAGTTATCAAACAATCTTTGATTCTCTTCATCCAGAAAATGGCCAATTTTCTCCAGTACCGTAACCGTATCTACCCTTTCCTTAGGATGCTGTCCAATGTTGACCAGGGTTTCAAACAATTCGTCCGAATTGGTCATATTGAAGTTCCCAGCCAGCACAAGATTCCGGCTACGCCAGTTATTCTGGCGTAACATTGGGTGACAATTTTCTATTTTATTACCTCCGTGGGTGCCATATCGAAGATGACCGAGCCAAACTTCTCCGGTAAAAGAACAATTTTTTTGTAACCATCGGGCATCATAGAATTTATCGCCTTTTTCAACCCTGCACTTTTCATATTTCTTCTCCAACCTAGAGAAAACATCAAGTATTGGCTGGGGTTTGATGGAACGATATCTACTGATAAAGCGCTTTCCCGGGGCCACGTCCAGTTTGATATTAGCCACCCCCACACCATCCTGACCACGATTGTGTTGTTTCTCCATAAGGAGATACAATTTCTTTACCGCATAAAGGGGTGTGCCATACTTTTCGATATAATATTGCAACGGTTTGCGCAGGCGGATCAGCGCGATACCACACTCATGCTTTATAGCGTCACTCATAGAAAGGTCTTTATAAATACAAATTTAAATAAAATGAGTGAATTATTGAATCTAGTCCCACAATGGTTTTAATTCCAGTTGTATGGTTTTTCCAAAAAATATCTTTGTTGAAGCCTCAAAGGAATCTGTATAATCAGAGACCATAAAATGGTCCTCACTTCCTTCTTTTTGGTTACATAAATTGTGAAAACCCAACAGGGATTTTAGTGCCTTGGCTACAATCTCAGAACTGTCAATGACCTCGACACCGGTTCCATAGAATTCCTGAATGGGTTGTTTGATCAAAGGGTAATGGGTACAGCCCAGAATAATTGCCTTCAAATTGTCCAACTGCGGATCACTGAGATATTTGTTGATGATCTTAGCAGAGATTTCTCCGTTAAAAAACCCTTCTTCAATCATTGGTACCAGCAAGGGTGTTGCCAAAGAATTTAGGGTGATACCTTGTTTCAACAATCTTACTTTTTGTTCGTACACATTAGAATTGATAGTCTGTTTTGTCCCTATCAATCCAACCAACATTCCGGCATATTGTTCACGCAGGTAATCTACTACAGGGTCAATAACATTCAGCACTTTGGCTTTTTTGCCTACATATTCCTTTACCAGGTCGAATCCAGCGGCACTGGCGGAGTTGCAAGCGATTAATATTAGCTTGCAACCTTGTTCCAACAACAATTGGGTGATCTTTATAGAGTAGGCTTGAACGGCGGCGGTAGACTTATCGCCATACGGCAGATGCGCAGTATCCCCAAAGTATATGATCTTTTCATTCGGCAATTCCTTTTTTACTGCTTGCGCTACCGTGAGTCCACCGATACCGCTGTCGAAAATACCAATGGGCGCTGAGGAAATTGCAGACATTATCAACTTTTGCCTTAAATATCTCTAATATTTTTGTTTAAACTGGGGTCCAGTTGAAAAATTACACTTTTAATTTCTCAGGATTTCATACTTTTGATTAATCGTTGGTTTAGTGGTGCAGTTGTTTGCATTTTGTTTTATATTCAAATAGGATTTAGTTACAGTTTTCTATGTCAAAAGTAAAACCTGTAGAACTTGATAAGGTAGTGATCCGTTTTGCCGGGGACTCCGGTGATGGCATGCAACTTACTGGTTCTCAATTTACCTTTACATCTGCCATGCTTGGGAATGATCTGGCAACTTTTGCGGACTTCCCAGCAGAGATCCGGGCCCCTCAGGGTACCGTGGAAGGAGTTTCCGGCTTTCAGGTACAAATAGGG
>CAZAWQ010000473.1:0-6357 GCA_964488585.1 uncultured Roseivirgaceae bacterium | reverse complement strand
TATTTGCGATTGTCCATAAAAAATGAAAACGGAGCACCTGCCTATGGAACTAAAGTCCGTTTGTACCGGGATGGTAAATTCTGGCAACTTCAGGAACTGACTAATGCCAGGGGATACAAATCAAAAAGTGAAGATGTTCTTCATTTTGGACTGGGAGAGAACCTTGTGGTGGACAAAGTGGAGGTTACCTGGTGCTACGGAGAGCAATTGATTCTGGAGAATGTTACGGCCAATCAGTTACTTGAACTGGACCCTGGTATGACTGATCAACAGGTAGCTGCCAAAGAGAGCAAGGACTATTTATTTAGGGATATTACCAAAACCTTAGGTATTCGATACCAGCATTTGGAAAATGACTATGATGATTTTCAGAAAGAACTACTGTTGCCACACAAAATGTCCAATTTTGGACCTGGCCTGGCGGTAGGGGATATTAATGCGGATGGATTGGAAGATTTTTATATTGGTGGAGCCAGTGGGTTTTCTGGAGTAATTTATTTGCAGCAAGCAGACGGGACATTCAAACCTCTAATCCAGCAAATCTTTGAAAAAGACAAGATCCATGAAGATTTGGGAGCGGAGTTTTTCGACTCGGATGGTGATGGCGATCTGGACCTCTATGTGGTTAGCGGAGGCAACGAATTTATAGAAGGGTCCTTTGAGCTGCAAGACAGGTTATACCTCAATGATGACGGTACTTTTAGTCGAGGCAGTCTGCCTAAAATTAATGGTAGTGGTTCAAAGGTAATTCCCGCAGATTTCGATAAAGATGGGGATATGGATCTTTTCATAGGTGGCAGGCTTCTACCTGGTTCATATCCCTTACCTGGGAGGAGCTATTTGCTAAGGAACGAGAACGGTAGGTTCGAGGATGTGACCGCGACATTGGCTCCGGATTTAATGGAGATTGGTCTGGTTACGGCGGCGACTTGGACGGACTTCAACAATGATGGTTTGTTGGATCTTGTGGTAGTGGGGGAATGGATGCCAGTAACGTTGTTTGAAAATCAAAATGGTGCATTCATAGATGTTACGGAAGCTTCCGGACTGGATAATACATCTGGCTGGTACTACAGTATTGCTGTGGCGGATTTTGACAATGATGGGGATGAAGATTTTGTAGCAGGGAATTTAGGTCTCAACTACAAATACAGGGCCTCTGTGGAAGCCCCCTTTGAAGTGTACAGCCATGACTTTGATGGAAATGGTCAGCGGGACATTGTTTTGAGTTACTATGAACACGGAAAACTGGTTCCACTGCGAGGCAAATCCTGTTCCACGGATCAGATTCCAGGTCTCCAACAACAGTTTCCTACATTTGAAGCATTCGGCGATGCCGACCTACGAGATGTTTATGGTCAACAGCTTGACCAAGCCTATAATTTAAGGGCAATAACATTCGCCACTAGCTACATTGAGAATTTAGGAGACGGATCTTTTAGGGTAACTCCACTGCCAAATGAGGCCCAATTTTCGTCTGTGAATAATATATTAGTAGCTGATTACAACCAGGATGGACATCTGGACCTGTTGATTTCTGGTAATTTGTATGGATCTGAAATAGAGACCCCAAGGAATGATGCAGGCATGGGATTGTATCTCACTGGAGATGGTACAGGGCATTTTAAACCCATTCCGCTAGTGGAAAGTGGTTTCTTTGCTCCGCACAATGTCAAGGATATGAAAATGATCAATTTGGGGAGTGGACGGAGTAAAGCCCGGGTTGTACTGGTAGCTAATAATCAGGACTGGCTTCAAACAATTCGCTACGATCCCAGTGTTTTGCAGGACGCTGAAGGGCTAATTTCGTTGAGATGAACTTGTTTAAATTCATACGGATGATAGTCGCAGCATCACTGGTAGCACCTACGGTCCAGAGTTGCGAATCCCATTCTCCCATTAAAGAAGGTACCTTATTCACTTTGTTAACTCCGAAACAGACTGGGATAATTTTTAAAAATACCATTGTAGAGGACGAGCAACACAATCATCTGACAAATGACATGATAATAGCCGGTGCCGGAGTAGCAATAGGGGATATCAACAATGACAGCTTGCCGGACATTTTTTTTGCGGGCAATCAGGTTTCAGATCGACTCTATTTGAACCAAGGTCAGATGCAGTTTCAGGATATTACTGAAGCTGCAGGTATTTATACTGATGATCGATGGTCTACTGGAGTCACCATGGCCGACATTAACAAAGATGGATATATTGACATTTACGTATGTCGCAGTGTTCAGGAAAACCCTCAGCTCAGCCAGAATCTACTGTATATCAATAATGGTGACCTGACCTTCACTGAACAAGCAGGCGCTTATGGTCTTTCTGATCGTGGATTTTCCGTTCAGGCCACATTTTTTGATGCCGATCAGGACGGATTTCTGGATATGTATCTGGTGAATCAACCTCCAAGCTTAGGGAAGCGATCCGGGGATGTACCTAAATATCTGAATGCCAAATCCATGATCTACTCTGATAGGTTTTATTGGAATAATGGGTCTGAGAAATTTGAGGACGTGACCTTGGAAGCTGGATTACTCAACTTAGCCTATGGATTATCTGCCTCTGTGGGAGATTTTAATGAAGACGGATGGCCTGATATTTATGTAGCCAATGATTTTGACCGACCTGATCACCTATATTTTAATCAAGGTGATGGGACGTTTAAAAATGGGGCTAACCAGGCGTTAAAACACATGTCTAGTTTTAGCATGGGGTCGGATGTGGCTGACTACAATAATGATGGCCTATTGGACATTATGGTTGTCGATATGATGGCTGAAGATCATAAGAGTATTAAAACCAACATGGGTGGCATGAGCGTGGAGAGTTTCTGGAAGGTAGTAAACAGTGGTTGGCACTACCAATATATGTTCAATACCCTACAGCGTAATAACGGTAATGGCACCTTTAGCGAACTTGCACAACTTGGTGGAGTGTCTAGTAGCGATTGGAGTTGGGGCCCTTTATGGGCAGATTTTGATAATGATGGATGGAAAGATTTGGTGGTAACTAATGGAATTAAGCGCAATCAGCGCCATAGTGATTTGGATCAAATGATCACCTCCAGGTTGGACAGCCTGGAATATGTGGCCCACCAACAGGGCAAGGAGTTACGTGAGATCATAGATATTATGGAATTTGTGCAAATGGCCCCTGCCATTGAAGTTCCTAACTATATCTTCCGAAACAATGGAGACCTTACTTTCGAGAAAATGACAGAAGAGTGGGGGCTGCAAGAGCCCGGTTTTTCATTTGGCTCAGCCTATGCAGATCTGGACATGGATGGCGACTTGGACCTGGTTATCAATAACATGGATGACTACGCTACAGTTTATCGCAACAACACTTCTGAGAGAGCAGAGGGACATTTCATCAGGTTTAAATTATTGGAAGAACATGGTAATTCAGTAGTAGGGGCTAGAGTAAAGCTATATCGATCTGGAAAACTTTGGCAACTTGGAGAACTGGGCAACGCTCGAGGATATATGTCCAAGAGTGAGGACTGGATTCATTTCGGATTGGGCTCTGCATCCAGTATTGATTCATTAATAGTTATATGGCCGGGCGGGCAATACCAGGTTTTCCAAGATGTGTCTGCAAATCAAATAATGACCGTCATTTGGGACCAGCACCTTAAAAATCTATCAACTGAGGAAACTAAGAAGCCAAAGTTATTTACGGAGATCACCGAACAACTTGGGCTCAGGCACCGACACAAAGAGAATAGTTACAATGATTATAAAAAAGAAGTGTTGTTACCTCACAAGATGTCAAACTTTGGACCGGGATTGGCCACGGGTGATATAAACAAAGATGGATTGGATGACTTCTTTGTAGGTGGGGCCGCTGGATTTCCTCCAGCGTTATTCATTCAAAATGTGGATAGATCATTTTTGTCCAGTCATATAGACTTTTGGGAAGGTCAAAGTCGATACGAAGATCTGGCAGCAGAGTTTTTTGATTCCGATAATGACGGAGATTTGGACCTGTACGTGGTGAGTGGAGGCAACGAATTTGATCAACAGGCTCAAGAACTACAGGATCGGCTGTATATTAACGACGGACGCGGGAATTTTTCAGAGGGGAAAGGCAATTTGCCCAAGTTCCTGTCCAGTGGTTCTTGCGTGAAACCATTTGATTACGATGAGGATGGAGATTTGGATTTGTTTATAGGGGGGCGGTTAGTTCCAGGTAGGTACCCACTACCGGCCTCAAGCTATCTATTGGAAAACCGTCAAGGAACATATCATGATGTAACTGCCCAAAATGCTCCGGGATTACAACGGTTGGGTTTGGTAACTGCTGCTGAATGGACGGATTTTGATGATGATGGGGCCAGTGATCTAGTGGTAGTAGGTGAATGGATGCCAGTTACCTTGTTTCAAAATATTGACGGCCAATTTACCAATATCACCGAAAAAACTACTCTTTTCAACAGGATCGGCTGGTACTACCAGGTCGTTGCCGAAGATTTTGATAACGACGGAGATGAAGACCTGGTTGTTGGTAATTTGGGGCTTAACTATAAATACAAAGCTTCTGAGCAGGCGCCATTCGAGGTGTATTATGATGACTTCGACAATAATGGCCATTTCGACATCGTGCTCAGTTATTATGAGCATGGGGAGACCTATCCAGTAAGGGGAAGGAGCTGCTCCAGCCAGCAGATACCTGCTATTTCCGATAAGTTCCCAACTTTTGAGGCATTTGGGGAGGCAAATCTCAGAGACATATATGGTGAAGGATTGGATCAGGCGGTGCACTATCAGGCAGTGACGTTTGCCTCTCTCTATCTCGAAAACAAGGGCAACGGGCAGTTTGATGCCCGACCACTTAATAACCAAGCACAAATATCTAATATTAATAATATTTTAACTGCAGATTTTGATGGAGATGATCAACTAGATTTACTGGTCAGCGGGAACTTATATGCCTCAGAGATAGAAACTCCCAGGAATGATGCAAGCAATGGGTTGTTTTTAAAGGGTGATGGCACTGGTAATTTCACCCCCATTCCACTAATTGAGAGTGGGTTTTTTGCTCCGCACGATTCCAAAGACATGAAAATGATCATGTTGGGGAGTGAAAGAACACCAGTGGTGCTGGTAGCAAATAACCAGTATTATATTCAAGCAATAGCGGTTCACTAAAAAGTATTGTAAAAAATCTTAATCTGGAGAGCAAAGATCTGGGGGATAACAAGTGATTTGGACAATCTTTGCTGGATCAGTTCCTTCACCCAGGTTCTGCCCAATCATATAGCCCGGATTGGAGTATATATAAATGTGCCCACATTTGCCCCTATTTGCATTCCATTCTCCGGAGTGTAAAACCCATCTCCAAATATCATTTTAATAGATATTTGTTCCATTAAAAATATTTTCATTATCACCATAAATATCCTGAGGATCACATCCAGGATTTATAAAAGTAGAGACATAAAAAACGGAAATACTCCTACGAAATCCCCGCATACCAGGGGATAACATTCATTTTCAAATATCCCGAGTTTTAAGTCTGCTTCTGAATTACGGAAATCCCGCATTCAGGGGTAACAATAAATGTTGTTAACCTAAATACAATATTATGAGATCACGATTATTATTGATTTTTGGGTTGGTATTCTTTTGCTTTAGTCAAACAGTACTAGCCCAGGATCGAACCCTTGCCGGTAATGTATCGTCCACAGAAGATGGCGGACCGTTACCTGGTGTGCATGTAATCATCAAAGGGTCCACTACTGGAACAGTGACCGACATTGATGGAAACTACAGGTTAAATTTCCCGGCATCGGGAAATACCATAATCTTTTCATTCATTGGGTTTGAGTCTAAAGAAGTTGAAGTGGGTGCCCTATCCGTGTTGGATGTGCAATTGGCACCAGACGTAACTCAATTAGGTGAGGTAGTGGTAACCGCCGCCGCCATCGAAAGAGAAGGGCCGTGTTCGATCTCCCGCCCGTCTCCAAGAACGCAGCGCGCCGAACAGCCAAGCAAAAGAGCTGCGCCGAACTCGCTTCCCACCAAAACGGAAATCTCTCGATAATCCGCGCGATGATGCTCGGAAACGAAAAGAAGAATCAGATTCGGCTCGGCGTCTCCGAGTTGGCTACGCAGGCCGCCGGCAACCTCGCGAACGGCTTCCACCGGATCGAGAAGAGCGGATATGCCAGAACCCCACTTCATCGCCCAGCTCCCCGGAGACCGAGTTCAGCCGCTTGCGCCCTATTCTTCTCTACCAGCACGAGGGTCTCTGCCTTGTCGTAGCAATCTTCGAAGAGAGCGGAAGAAATCCCCTCCCCCGCCAATGAAATCGCTTTAGCCTTCAGATTTCCCAGATGCACCGTCCGCT